>SMWZ01000081.1 GCA_004356455.1 Deltaproteobacteria bacterium | reverse complement strand
CGCGCGAGCGCGGCGAATCTGTAGCTTCGGCGAGCGAGTGCAACGCCGCGAGCGTGGATGCAGCGGGCGTCGAGAATGCGAGCGAACTTCTGGAACAGGACACTAGTTCCGGCGTAAGCCGTCGCGCACGACCGCCTGCGGCACCGCGTTCAGCCTCTCGAACTGCAGGTAGCGATTCATCTCGCGTATGGCGCGCCCGGCCTCCCACCCCGTCACCTCGACCCGGTAGGTTCCGAGCATGTAGCCCGTGCGGTCGACGCCGTTGCGGCAGTGGACCGCGAGGGGATAGTTGTTGGGGTCCTCGAGGATACTCAAGAACCGCTCCACGTCCTGTGTTGTCGGGGGGCGGCTGGCGGAGAGGTCGAAGCTGTAGAGCCTGAGGCCGTGACGCGCGGCGAAGGCACTCTCAAAGCCTGGCGTGCGGCCTCGCAGGTTGATCAGCGTGCGGATTCCGCGCTGCGCCAGCAGCCAGCGCAGAAAGAGAGGCGAGGGCTGCGCGCTGCGATAGATGCGACCTGGCTCCACCGTCCCGAAGTTGTAGAGCGTGCGCGCGCAGCCCGACGAGACGCCCAGGGTGAGGATCAGCGCGACCGCGAGCAGCGGGCGCGGCCTCACTCAATTGGCCGGGTAGAGCGGGAACTGCACCAGCTTTCCCGCCTGTTGTAGCCGCTTACGCCGCGACTCGGCCCACTGGTTCAGAACGCGCCCACGCGCCTGGCTCTCCAGCTGCTCGCGCGCCAGCGCCATCTCGTTGTCGAGTGTGCCCGGATCCGGCTCGTCGCGCTCGAGCAGCGAGATCACGTAGAAGCTGTCGCCGTCGCTGAAGACCCGGTCCGCGTGCGGCCGCTCGGGCTCGAGCGTCAACGCAGCCTCCTTCAAGCCCGGCACCCGCCCGATCCCGGGAATCGTGAAGTCCAGCGGACCGAAGGGAACCGTCTCCTCGCTGGTGAGACCGAGCTCCGCCGCCACGGCGTCGAAGTCCCCGCCCCCACCCAGGCGGGCCAGCATCTCCTCGGCCGCGGCCCGCGCGGCCGCCTGGGCCCGCTCGTCCCGGAGCAGCTGGCGGGCGAGCTCCTCCGACACCTCCTCCAGCTGCTTGTCGACCCCCGCTCGGCGCTCCTCCAGCAGAATCAGGTGGGCCCCACGCTCCGTCTCCACCGGCTGCGAGAGGCCGCCGGGCCCCAGCGCGAAGGCCGCCTCCTCGAACGCGGCGAGCATGCGCCCGCGGGGGAAGAAACCGAGGTCCCCGCCCTCCTGGCGGGTGGCAGCATCCTGGGAGAGCTCGCGCGCCAGCGCCCCGAAGTCCTCGCCCTGGGTGAGCCGCACGCGCGCGGCATCGGCCTGGGCGAGAGCGTCCTCGCCGGTTAAGAGGATGTGGCGCACGCGCACCTGCTCGGGCTGCTGGTACTGGCCGAGCTGCGCCTGGTAGGCGTTGTCAAGCCGCTCTGGCTGCTCAGACGCGAACCGACGCGCGTCCTCGGCGCTGATCTCGACGCGGTCTCGGAACTCTCTCGCACGCGCAAGCCCGTAGCGCAGCCGCACTCGCAGGCGCTCGCGCAGCAGCATCTCGCGCACCTGGGCGTCCGAGATCCGCACGGGTGAGCTGATCAGGCGCCGGAACTTGCGAATCAAGAGATCCCGCCGGTGTTCTTCCGTGTAGCTGCGCTCACTCTCGAAGCCGGCCCGCCGCCAGGAGCGCTCGAAGATCTGGGGGTCGAAGCGACCATCCGGCTGGAAGTCCGGATTCGCCGCCAGCTCCTGCGCCAGCTCCTCATCGCTCACGCGCAGGCCCAGAGCTTCGGCTTCCTGGGCCTGGATGTAGCGATAGATCAGGTTGTTCATGGTCTGGGAGTCGATCAGTTTGCGGGCCTCGGCGGGATCGAGGTTGGGGGGGAGGACCTCGCGGCTACGGGACGCCGTCAGATCGCGGAAGAACTCGAACACGTCGCGGGGGATGAGCTCGCCGTTCACCTCGGCCACGGCCCCCGACGGCGTAGATCCACTGGGCTGGCCGAAAACGGCCACGAAGGCGGCGATCACCAGGCCAATGGCGATATTTCGGATCCAAATCCACACGCGATGCGAATCCATTTCCTGGGCGGCTTCATGGGATCAAGCCTGGGTGGACTCCAGCCGAGGCAAGCTAGGGGGGGACGGTCGGAAGCGCAAGCGAATAAAGCGGTTTTTCCCCCGCCTCCGGCTTGCGTTGACGCCGCGTCGCTCCTAGAATCGCTGGCCCCGGTGGAGAGACCTGAGAACCCGTAACCGAACAAACTTTCACCCTCCGTGGCCAGGCGGGATGGACATCAGGGGATAGCGGCATGCTTGACCGCCTTCTCGGGCTTTTCTCAAACGATCTTGCCATTGACCTCGGCACCGCGAATACACTGGTGTTCGCCAAGGGTCGCGGCGTCGTCTCCAACGAGCCCTCCGTGGTCGCCGTGCAGACGGACGAGCGGGGCGTGGACCGGGTGCGTGCGGTGGGCAAGGAAGCCAAGAGCATGCTGGGCCGGACGCCGGGCTCGATCCGAGCCGTGCGGCCCCTCAGAGACGGCGTCATCGCCGACTTCGAGATCGCCGAGGCGATGCTGCGCTACTTCATTCGGAAGGCCCACAATCGCTCGACGCTGCTCCGCCCCCGCATCGTGATCTCGGTTCCGTCGGGCATCACCGAGGTCGAGAAGCGCGCCGTACGCGAGTCGGCGCTCTCGGCCAGTGCCCGCGAGGTCTACCTCTTGGAGGAGCCCATGGCTGCGGCCATAGGAGCGGGGCTTCCAATTACCGAGCCCTCCGGCAACATGATCATCGACATCGGGGGCGGCACCACCGAGGTTGCCATCATCTCGCTCGCGGGCATCGTGTATTCGAACAGCTCCCGTGTGGGGGGCGACAAGATGGACGAGGGGATCCTCAACTACGTCAAACGCAAGTACAATTTGCTGATCGGCGAGCGCACGGCCGAGCGCATCAAGATCGAGGTTGGCAGCGCCTACCCGACGGAGGAGCTCAAGACCCTTGCCATCAAAGGCCGAGACCTGGTGGCCGGCGTGCCCAAGAGCCTCGAGGTCAACTCCGAGGACATCCGCGAGGCATTGATGGAATCGGTGAACGCCATCGTGGAGGCCGCGAAGATCGTGCTCGAGCGCACTCCTCCCGAGCTCGCTGCGGACATCGCCGACAAGGGCATCGTGCTGACAGGTGGGGGTGCCCTGCTCGATAACCTCGACGTACTGCTGCGAGAGGAGACAGGACTGCCCGTCATGCTTGCGGAGGATCCAATGACCGCAGTGGTGATGGGTTGTGGGCGCTGTCTGGACGAGTTGGACCTGCTCAAAGACGTAGCCGTCCGAGCTTGAGCGCGCCATAAGGGAAGCCGGAAGCTTTGAGCGATCTACTGCGTCGCCTTAGCTACTCCCTCACCTACCTGACGCTGGTCTCGCTGTGCGCGGTGGGGATGCTCGCCCATCGTGGGCCGGCCGAGCTGGGCCTGGCGCGCCGGCTCGTGCTCTCCGCCACGCTACCACTGCAGCGTGTCGTTACGTTTCCGGTGCGTGAGGGGGCCCGGCTCTGGAACGATTACGTGGGCCTGATCCACGTGCGGAAGGAGAACGAGCGGCTGCGTGGGCGGGTCGGCGATCTGGAGCTGGAGAACCTGCAGTATCGGGAGGCGATCGTCTCGAGCGAGCGCTTTCAGCGCCTGTCTGGTTTTCGCGCCAAGCGGGAGGTCCCGATGGTGCCCGCCAACGTGGTGGCCGAGGATCTCTCGCCCTGGTTCCAAGCGGTGATCATCGATCAGGGCTCCGCCAGTGGGATCGGGCCAGGCATGCCCGTGATCACCGATTCGGGCGTCGTGGGCGTGGTCGTAGGCACCACACCCGGGGCCTCGAAGGTGCTGCTGATCCTGGATCCACAGAGTCGCGTGGACGTCTACATCCAGCGCACGCGTGCGCGCGGAAGCGTGCGCGGACGCTCCCAGCAGGACTGCGAGCTTGCCTACGTGCTGCGCGAGGAGGACGTGCGTCCGGGTGACCTCGTGCTCACCTCGGGGCTGGCCGCGGTCTACCCGAAGGGGCTCGTGGTGGGAGAGGTCTCGCGCGTCGAGCGCCTGCCCCACGGGCTCTTCCAGCACGCCGAGCTTCAGCCTGCGGTGGACTTTCGCAAGCTGGAGGAGGTGTTCGTGATCCTGGAGCGGCGCCAGCTGCCCGCCGATGAGGAGTTCTCCGACGACGCTGAGGGGCTCTGGCCGGAGGCGAAGCAGTGACCGGCCAGCTCAAGCTGCTGGGTCTGGGACTGGGCCTGCTGATGCTGCACGCACTCGGGACGGCCGTCCTGCCCGCGGGCGCGCGGCCGGACCTGATCCTGGTGTTCGCGCTGGCTCTGGGTCTGCGCGCCGCCGGGACGAAGGCCCTGGTGCTGTCGTTCTTCCTCGGGTTCTGCGTGGACGTGCTGTCCGGCTCGCCGCTCGGCCTGTACGCGTTTTTGCGGGGTACGGCCTGCGCGGCGACGCGCCTGTTCGATCGCGCGCTCTACCTGCGCGCTCCGATACTGTGGGCGCTCTTCGTGGTGTGCTACGCGCTCGCGGATGCCCTGCTCATGGGTCTGACCCTGCGCCTGCTGGTGCCCGAGGGGACCATCCCGTGGTCGACGATCCTGCTGCGCATTCCGGTCTCGGCGCTGATGAGCGCGGTGCTCTCGGTGCCGCTGCTCTCCGTCCTCCAACGCATCGACGCCGAGGCGCAGGGTGAAGGCGGATGGACCTCGCTCACATCGCGGGTGCGTTCATGAGCCGCATCTCCGGCACCCGGCTCCCTGTCGAGGGGCAGATCGAGCGGCGCCTTGTCACGCTGACGGTTCTCGTAATGGGCGTCTGGCTCGTACTACTCTTCCGCCTCTTCTACCTGCAGGTGGTACTGGGTGAGCGCTTCCGGATCTCCGCCAGCCAGAACAGCGTTCGTACCCATCACATCAAGGCGACCCGAGGCATCATCTTCGACCGCAACGGCGAGATTCTGGTCGACTCCCGTCCCTCCTTCGACGTGCTGGTCATTCCGCACGAGACCGGGGATCTAGCCCGAGCCCTGCAACGCATCGGCCGG
>SMWZ01000080.1 GCA_004356455.1 Deltaproteobacteria bacterium | reverse complement strand
GGCCGCGGCGCCGTCCGACTGGGCGGCGCAATCGTAGAGACCAAAAGGCCAGGAGATCATGCGCGCGTTGAGCACGTCCTCGATGGTGATCTCACGCTTGAGCATCGACTTCGGGGCCAGGGTGCCGTTGTGGTGGTTCTTGACGGCGATCCGGGCCAGATCCTCCCGACCCGCGCCGTAGGTCTCGAAGTAGCGCGCCGCACACAGCGAGAACCAGCCGGCGGGGGTGGCCGGAAGGCCGCGCACGCCCGCAGTCTGTATGCTCGGCCCTGAGACCCCGCGGTCCTTCGGCTTGTCGAAGCCCACCACGAGCACGGTGTCGTACATGCCGGCGGCAATCGAGAACACGCCGTAACGAAAGGCGTCGGTGCCGGTGGCGCAGTAGTTCTGGACCATGCTGATCGGTCGGTCGAAGAGCTTGAGCGCCTCGGCCACCTCGGCGGTCCCGCGTGACGGGTAGACCGCACCGCAGAATACGGCCTCGACCTGACGCTGAGGGTCCTCGAGACCCGCGTCCTCATAGGCCTCGAACGCGGCCTCCACGATCATGTCCTCGGGGGACTGGTCCCAGTTCTCTCCAAACTTGGAGCAGCCCGCTCCCACCACGGCGACCTTGTCTCGGATTCCTTCTCTCATCTTCTCTACCTGCCCTGTCGCGCTAGCGCACGGGTGTGCACTTCCAGAAGTAATTAGGGGTTCCGCCGAACTCGTGAACCTTCCGGAACACGAACTCCACGGGAAGGTCGAGCTTGACCTCCTGGGGAGACGCGTCGGTCATCTGCAGATGGATCCGGCAGCCGCCTTCGGCCTCGGTCATGGTCACGATCTGGGGCGGATCCGGACTGCCCGCAAAGAAATCGAAGGTGTACGCGCAGAGCTTCCCCCTGCGCTCCGCGAGCCCCACCGGCTCGAGATCATCGCGGGTGAAGCAGCGGTAGCAGACGCGCTGGAACGGGAACTGCATCGTCTTGCAGCGGCGGCACTGCTGGCCGTGGAAGCTGATGTCCTGATCCCGGTCCCGGAAGTGAATGGTCGCCGACACCCCGCCTCCGCCCCGACGATCCAACTCGCCGGGCTGTAGATCGCGCAGAGCCAGGTAGGCGTCGTAGCTCCGGAGCTCGCGGCGGCGGTCCAGATGCCAGCGGATGGCGCGCTTGCCGCTGATCTTCTCGATCTTGTCGGTCACCTGGAGCGCGAGCGCCTCGGCTCCGTCGCCGTAGCTCGCGAACAGCAGCCGCTCACCCGCGTGTGCCTCTTCAAGCGCCGCCACCAGCAGCATGAGCGCAAAAGCCGCGCCCGTGTTTCCCAGCCGGCCAAAGAGCGGACTCTGCAGCTCGGCGCTCGGGTCCAGGCCCAGCGCTCGCGCGACGCCCGTATGGCTGCGCGCGTCGGGCCCGTAAAGTACCGCCTTGGTGAAGTCCTGCGGAGCCTGGCCCGTCTTTTCCAGCAGCCCCTGGATCGCCTCGATCAGGTTCTCGCGATACCCATGCTGGACGATGAAACGGTCCTCCCAGGTGCGTACGAAGCGGTCGTCGTTCGTGCGCCAGACGTCGATCAGCTCGTCGGAGATCGCATGCTCAGCCTCGACGCTCACGGCCACGTCGCTGTCTCCAACCAGGAACGCCGCAGCACCATCCCCCAGATTCCGCTCCAGGGCCGAGCGCGGCGCCGCCAGACGACAGTCGCTGGCCACGACCAGAACGTTGCGGGCCGAGCCCGAGCGGACGGCATCCAGTGCGGAGCGCAGCGCGTTCGTGCCGGCCCGCAGAGAGCCCGCAAAGTCGGCGCTGCGCACGTCTCGCCGTAGGTCGAGCGCCTTGGCGATCACGCTCGCGCCTTGCTTCTCCTTGTATGGATAGGTGGTCGAAGCAAATAGAACCCCGTCGACCAGGCCACGGTTGATGCCGGAAAGGCAGTCCCGTGCCGCCGCCACCGCCATGGTCACGCTGTCCTCATCAAAGTACGCCACGGAGCGCTCGGGCCCACCCTCGGGAATTTCGGTTTTCCCGCCCCCGATCGCCGCGAGTGGCAGGCGGCACATCGGGATGTAGGCGCCGTACGAAGTGATTCCAGCCATCCGAGCTCCTCAGACGATGATTTGCTTCTCCGTCATGCTCTCGATCTCCTCGGAACTGTAGCCCAGAAGCTCGCCCAGAACGTAGTCGTTGTGCTCGCCCAGGTTCGGGCCGGGGCTCGAGATGCACGGAGGGCTGTTCGAGAGCCGGATGCCGTAGTTCTCGAGGCGCACCGGACCCAGGTGGACGTGCTCGCGCTCCTGGAAGTGGCCGCGGTGCGCAAGCTGCGGGTCGTGCTGAACATCTGCGTAGTTCTGCACCGCACCTGCCTCCACGCCGGCCGCCTGCAGCCTCGCCATCAGCTCGTGGGGGTCGAAGTCTCGCGTCCAGGCGGCCAGCTTCGCATCGAGCTCCTCCTGCTGGGTGAGTCGGCCCTCCAGCGTGGCGAAGCGGTCGTCGCTGGCCCAGGCAGGCCCACCCATGACCTCAGACAGAGCCTGCCACTCCTCGTCGGAGAAGACCGCGATCGCGATCCAACGATCCTCGCCCCGGCAGGGGTAGATCGCGTGGGGCGCGGCGTACTCGCAGTGATTGCCTTGCCGCTCCATCACCTCGCCGCGCGCGCTGTAGCGCACCAGCATCTCGGACAGGCTGTAGACGCCCGTCTCGATTTGCGAGACGTCGATGTACTGGCCCTCTCCCGTCCGCTTTCGGTGCAAGAGTGCGGCGCTGATCACGAGCGCCACGTAGCGGGGCGATAGCGAATCGGTGATGGTGCCGTGCGGGCCGACCGCCTCCCGGTCGGGCCAGCCCGTGAGGTGGTTGAAGCCCGAGATCGCAGAGCCCTGGCCGCCGAAGCCCGGATACATACGCTGCGGGCCCGTCTGCCCGAATAGGCAGCTACTGACCACGACCAGGTCGGGCTTGATCGCCCGCAAGGTCTCGTAGTTGAGTCCCCACTTTGCCATGGCCTTGGGCGAGAAATTCTCCGACAGCACGTCCGCCCAGGCGATCAGCCGCTTCACCACCTCGATGCCCTGCGGCAGCGACAGGTTGATGCTGACGCTCAGCTTGTTGGCGTTCATGAGCACGAACATGGGGCCCCCGTCCAGTCCGAACTTGCTGTCCGGGGTGAGCGCGATCGTGCGCAGGAAGTCGGGCCGCTTGGAGGACTCGACGCGCACGACGGTGGCGCCGTGATCCGCCAGATAGCGCGTGGCCACGGGCCCGGCCGCTCCCGCTCCCAGCTCGAGCACCTTCACGCCTTTGAAAACGCCGTTCGTCTCAGCCATGTCTTACCTACACCACGCCGTCGTGCGACAGCGTTGCGAGGTCGGCCTGATCGAGGCCGAGCTCGCCGTAGATCTCCGCGTTGTGCTCCCCCACGCGGGGAGCCCGACATCGAATCCCGATCTGGGTCGTGCTGGACCTGGCAAAGAACCCGGGGTGCTCGATCGAGGCGCCCAGCTCCGGGTACTCGAGAGTCACGAAGAGCTCGCGATGCCGAAGCTGGGGCTGCTCGAGGATCTCATGTGCGTTGTTACAGGGCGCGAGCATGATGCGCCGCTCCAGCGCAGCCTCGTAGAGCTCGCGCATGGACCTGCTTGCGAAGAACGCCCCGAAGGCCTCCTCCAGACGCTCGATCTCAGCCTGCGTAACCGTGTTGTGGTTGTAGCTCGACCAGTCGTACTTGCGCAGCCACTCCGGCGCCATCCCGTTCTCCGCCATGTACTCGACGGTGGCCACCAGATTGGGAATGCGCGCCATGCCGCTGCGCAGGCCGAAGCTCACGTAGCCGTCCTTCGCCTTCCAGATCTCGCGCGTGCGTCCCAGCCGGGGCCCCGCGCGCCGCCCAAGCCTCCCACTCAGGGCGTAGCCGCCCGCGCCGGTGACGAGGGTAGAGAGCTGCACCTCGTGCATCGACACATCCACCAGCTGGCCTCGGCCCGTGTTCTCGCGCGCGTAGAGCGCCATCGCCACCCCGACGGCGGCCTCGGCGCTGGCATGGAAGTACGCGGTCGGCAGCGAGCAGCGGACCGGAGGGCGATCGGGCGGCCCCGTCATCGCAGCGTTGCCTCCCAACGCCACGAGCGTGAGGTCGTGCGCTCGGTAGTGCGCATACGGGCCGCTCTGTCCGAACGCGCTCAGCGCGCAGTGGATGAGCCGGGGATTCTCCGCGCTCAGGGTTTCGTAGCCGAGTCCGAGCTCCGTGAGCGTGCCCGGGGCAAAGGTCTCGAGCACGACATCCGCCTTGCGCACCAGGCGCTTGAAGAGCTCGACGCCCGCGCGCGCATGCAGCTCGAGCGTGATACCGCGCTTGCTGGTGTTGAGGGCCAGCCAGGGCAGGCTGCGCTCCGGATCCTCCACATCACCCAGATACGGTGCGCGCCGCCCTTTCCGGTCGCCTCCCGGAGGCTCGAGCTTAATCACATCCGCACCGATCTCCGCCAGCATCTTTCCCGCCAGAAAGCCCGGCTCGCCGGTCAGGTCGAGTACGCGGGTTCCGCTCAGCATCCGGCGCTCCTACCGCTTCTTGGCTGCGCTCGGCTTCACGCCGTCGTAGAAGGGATAAGGGCGTTTCATCAGCCCGATCGGCTCGAGGCGGTTGCCAAGCTGGCTCTTGAAGTGCAACTGGATCTCCTCGAGAGTCCAGCCTCCCGGCTTGAGCATGGTGTCGCCGTATCGGGGCTGGGAGAGCAGCGCGATGCGATCGCCCCCCGTGCCAAAAACCTGACCCGTGATGTAGTTACCCTCGTCGCTGCACAGGAAGACCACCATGGGACCGTTGAGCGCGGGATCGATATAGGGCAGCTCGACCTCCTTGCCGTCCGGGCCCTTGTAGGTGGCCGACATGCGCGTACTGCCGGAGGGCGAGATAGCGTTCACACGGATGCCGTAGCGCGCCAGCTCGAGCGCCAGGGTGTAGGTCATCGACGCGATCGCCCCCTTGGCCCCGGCGTAGTTGACCTGTCCGAAATTCCCCATGTGCGCGGCGGAGGTGGTGTTGATGATCACGCCCCCGCTGCCCTGCTCCCGCATCTTGCGCGCGGCGGCCTGCGAGCCCCAGAAGGTTCCGCCGACGTGGATGCGCATCACGTCATTGAACTCCTCATCGCTCATCTTGAGAAACGAGCGGTCGCGCACGATCCCCGCGTTATTGACGATGATGTCGATCGCGCCGAACTCCTTGCAGCAGAGCTCGATCAGCTCCTCCGCTCCGGCCCGCGAGCCGATATCGGCAGCGATCGCCACCGCGCGCGCGCCCCCGCCCTTGAGCTCGGAGACCACTTTCTCGGCCTCCGCGCGATCGATATCGTTCACGACCACGCCCGCACCGGCCTGTGCCAGGTGCACGCAATGGCCTCGGCCGATGCCCCGACCCGCGCCCGTTACCACCGCCGCCTTGCCGTCCAGAACTCCCATGTCTTCTCTTCCTCCTCGGGTCCTGGGGCCGTGTTAGTGCCCTGTTCCGGAAGTTCGCTCGCATTCTCGGCGCCCGATGCATCCACGCTCGCGGCGTTGCACTCGTTCGCCGAATCTACGGATTCGC
>SMWZ01000079.1 GCA_004356455.1 Deltaproteobacteria bacterium | reverse complement strand
GCGCGCGCGGCCTCGACCAGAGCCGTGACCACATCATGCTGGGCCACGGCGGGATACTCCGGGACGACATAGCTGCGCGACGTGCCGTCATCGCGCACGGCTCCGGTGGTGATGACGAGATCGCCCAGCTCGAGCTCGGGGTCCAGTCCGCCACTGTTGCCGACCCGGATCAAGGTGCGCGCGCCGATCTTCGTCAGCTCCTCGATCAGGATCGCGGTGCTGGGCGCCCCGATCCCGGTAGAGGCGGCCGCGAGTGTCACTCCCTGTCGTTCACCGACCACGATGCGGTACTCACGTACGTTGCAGACCTCGTGTGTCCTCTCCCAGCCAGCTGAGATGCGCGCCACCCGAGCCGGGTCACCGCACAGGAACACGTTCTCACCCACCTCTCCGGGAGCTAGTCCGGTGATAGGCTGTGTGGCCGCATCCGTCATTCAAATCCCCCTTTCATCGGCCTCTGATCTCAGCTTTTCGTGTACCACCTTTTCTTTCCACAGAAAAGGCTAACGATTCAAGTACTTCCGTCCGAGAAGGTACGGTTATGCGAACAGATGGGGGGATATACCCCGATGGCAATCAAGACAAGTAGCAAAAAGTGCTTTACGGCATCCCACAAGCAGAGCTTTCAGAAGCTCGCCAACTATGTCATGAGCCACTACCCGAAGGACACGAACCTGCATAAGGCGGTTCGAGGGACCTTCAAGGCGATGGACGACGCGGCAGTGAAGCTGAGCAAGGCCACCTCCAAGAAGCGTGCAATGCCCAAGCGCCGCTCCGCCAAGCGCGCGGCCCCCAAGCGCCGCACGGCCAAGCGCAGCGCTCCGAAGCGCCGGAGCATGAAGCGCTCCCCGCCCAAGCGCCGCAGGGCCATGCGCCGCCGGCGAGCGGCCTGAAGCCAGCGCTGGTCTGACAACAGGGCCCCCGGGGACTCGTTCCTCGGGGGCCTGTGCGTTAAGGGACCGTTCGTTGACACCTAGCGACGCGCACATTAACTTGCGCGCCACTCTCGGTCCCATCGTCTAGTGGCCCAGGATACCAGGTTCTCACCCTGGAGACACGGGTTCGACTCCCGTTGGGATCACCAAGGAAGCGCGGAGCAACGCAGATGAAGGTCGGGATCACGATCGTAGTGATCTTCCTGGTCCTCTTGATCTTGTACGGGTTTCCGACCCGCAAGAGGATGGAGCGAGCCTACATTCCGCGTGAGGGGCCAACGGTTTGGGCCCGGCTGAGGGACGCGTTCCGTGCTCGTCGGCGGCGAAGGATGAGACGACGAAGGCACCTCAGGAGACTGTGAGGGAGGGCCCCGCCTTCCACGGCGCTTGGGGCGGCGGGACAGCGTAGAGCCTCGCCGCGTTATCGAACAGGACCTTGCGTCGGGTCTCCTCCGTATGAGCGCCGAAGGCGGCGTCGATCTTGGAGCGCACGTTGCCATAGAGGCACACGGGGTGGGGATAGTCGGTCTCGAACATGACACGGTCGGTTCCGATCACATCCAGCATGCGAGTCGGTGCGAATTCCTCGAAGAAGGTACAGGCCCAGACTTGACGGGCGAAGTACTCACTCGGAAGTAACTCGAACTCGGGCCGCTCCCGGCGCACGTTCGCGTACTCGAAGGTGTAGTCCATGGACTCGAGCACGAAGGGAATCCAGCCGATGCCGCTCTCCACCGACACAATCTTCAGGCCCGGGTTCCGCGGCAAGATCCCGGAGAGCACGACGTCGACCATCTGGATTCCGCTCTTCATCAGCAACGCCACCGTCTGGGTGGCTACGGTGGCACTGAGTCCGTGCGCAGCGATCCTCTCCAGCGGAAACTCCTTGGAGATGTCCCCACCCCCGATGTGCAGGCTGATCGGTAGCCCGACCTCCTGAGCCGCGTCCCAGAGCGGCTGCCAGTGCGCATCACCGATATAGGGAAAGCCGAACTCCTGGGGCGCGCCTGTGAAGAGAATGCCCTTGTGGCCCCGTTTGGCGCAGCGGCGGATCTCCGTCGCGGTGGCCTTCACATCCCAGAAGGGCGTCGCCATGATCGGGATGAAGCGGCGCGGATCCGGAGCGGTCCACTCGAGCAGCCAGTCGTTGTAGGCCTGCACACACGACAGCATCAGCTCGGGCTCTTTCAACCCCAGGAAGCTCTCGTTCCCGAAGCCGCCGATGTTCGGGTACAAGGCCATGGCCCAGATCCCCACCTCGTCCATGTACTCCAGCCGCGCCACCGCGTCGTAGGCCGCCTTGGGAACCTGGTCCATGTTGAGCGGTGCCGCCGGAAAGGGCTCGGGCCAGCCCGCCACCGCCGTGTGTCCGATGGGTATGACACGTTGAGCATCGCCGAAGGTCCATACGTCCGCACCGTCGGCGTTACGCTCGATTCGGGGGGCACGTTCCCGCCATTTCTCGGGAAGCCGCTTGGTCCAGACGTCCCCTGGTTCCGTGATGTGCGTATCGACGTCGATGACCCAGTCTGCGATCTGCATGCCTCCTCCTAATCTCCCTATGCCCTTACGCGCCGCGGATCACGTGGCCGGGCATGGCTCCGGTCGGCTTATTCTGCTCCAGGATCGGAACACCGTTCACGATCACGGCGCGATAGCCCTTGGCGTCCGCAACGTAGCGCTCGGTCTCGGCCGGAAAGTCCCGCACCCGGTAGGCGTCGCCCGCCGCAAGCTCGTCCAGATCGAACACCACCAGGTCCGCCCAGGCTCCGGAGCGCAGGAAGCCGCGATCTCGTAGCCCGTGAACCGTGGCCGGCATGCCGGTCAGGCGCCACACCGCTTGCTCGAGACTCAGCGTCTCGGGGACCCACTCCGACAGCAGACGCGTCGAGTAGTCGGCACCCGTGAAGGATCCCAGGTGGGCGCCGCCATCACTCGACCCCGCCATCACGATGGGGTCCTTCACGCCGGTCTCCACGAGATGGTGAATAAACTGGCGAGCCAGATCCGACATGCGCGTGCGAAAGCTGACCTGTAGCTCCTCCAGCAGCGCGATATCCAGGAAGACATCGAGCGCATCCGCGCCCCGCTCGGCTGCGATCTCACCCATGGAGCGGCCAATCAGCGCCTGGTTGCGCGCGTCGGTCACCGCCTCGACCTCGAGGTCGGCGATATCGAACGCCACGGCACGGGCCTGCTCGTCGGCCAGCTGGGTGCGCAGGCGCGCTCGAGTCGCCGGGTCGCGAAGGCGGCGGGAGCGTTCCGGCTCGGGCTGGGTCAGCACCTCCCGCCACTCCATCATCTCGTCGAAGACGAAGGTATCCGCCAGTTTGAGATGCAGCTCGAGCTTGTTCGTCGTGAACTGCGGGTGCAGACGAACGCCCTGCTCGAAGGCTTCGTGACAGAATTCGAGCATGCGCTGCCAGCCCATGGGGTGCTGGGGTGTCGGCGCCAGGATGTTGAGCTCGATCGGCTTTCCACTCACCTCGTAGAGCTTCAAGACCAGCTCGCGATCGGGATCGTTGTACCCCTGCGCGAAGCTCCGGGGGATGATCTCGATGGCGCCGTGGTCGAACTCCGCAAGCACCGACGCCAGCGCCACAATCTCGTCGGCCGTCGCATGGTTCGAGGGCACCTCTCTCCCATCCTCGCCCACATGGACAGCGACCTGCGAGGTGGACAGGCCCAGCGCGCCCTGCAGCATGGCTTCACGCACAAGGGCCTGCATCTGCCTCACCTCCTCGTCAGAGGCCGCGCGCTCCGAGGCCTGATCGCCCATCACCCAGCGGCGCACCGCGCAGTGGCCCACGTAGCCCCCCGCGTTGACCCCGAGCCGGCCCTCGAGGCGGTCCCAGAACTCGCCAAAGCTCCCGCCCTTGAACTCGAAGCCCGTGGCGAGCGCCTCCTTCGACATGCCCTCCACCCGGCTCAGCATCGCCGCCAGCCATGCCACGTCCTCAGGCTTGGACGGAGCCAGCGTGAACCCGCAGTTGCCGGTCAAGACGGTGGTGACGCCGTGATAGCACGAGGGGGTGGCCAGGGGATCCCAGTCGAGTTGCACATCGTAGTGTGTGTGAACGTCGATGAAGCCAGGAGCCACGATCGCCCCCGCGGCATCGATCGTCCGCTCGCCCTGCTCCTGCACCCGCCCGATCCGCACGATACGTCCGTCCTTAACCGCCACATCGGCCCGGTACGCCGGCATTCCGGTTCCATCGACGACGCGGCCCCCACGGATCAGCAAGTCGAAGCGCATCGTGATCTCCCTCCCCTCCCTCCAATGGTCGTAGGGTTGCCCGGACAACGGCCACAAGGCGCGCGAAAAAGGATCCCACAAATACGGCGCTAGGTGTAGGCTAGTAGGGAGCCCTTGGGCTCAGCCGGCCCGGGACCCGGGGACCCCAGCCCCCTAGGCCAGGCCCGACCTTGGAACGAGGAAGAAGTGATGGCGCGGATAGCCGCAATCCTGGTGTCTGGTTTGATCCTGGTGTCCATCTCGCCAGGCAAGGCGCAGGCGCAGGCGAACGACCATCTCGCCTGCTACAGGATCAAGGGCGAGATCAGGCTCAAGGGGCTGCTGGATATCGAGACCCCCCAGTTCGGGCTGGCGCCGGGCTGCAAGATCACCAAGCCAAAGTTCTTCTGCGCGCCAGCGACGAGAGGCAACATGGCCGTGCTGGATGTGATCACAAAGGCGCCGGTCACGCCTCTTCCGCTAATCACCCCACCCGCCCCGAGCGACCGCATCTGCTGGCAGGTGAAATGCCCCCCGCCGTTTCCGCCCGATCAGCTGGTGACCGATCCGTTCGGGACGCAGATCGTGTCCAGGCTCAAGCCGAAGTTTCTGTGCACGCCGGCGGTGAAAGGGACGGATTTCTGCGGGGACGGCAGCATCACGGGGACCGAGGAGTGCGAGCCTGCGGACGATGGCGCCTGTCCGGACCGGTGTCAGCCGGACTGCAGCTGCGCAGTCATCCCCTCGACCTGTGGCAACGACATCATCGACGGAAACGATGACTGCGATGGCCTGGACCTGGGCGGCGAGAGCTGCCAGAGCCTGGGCTTCGGCGGCGGCCTACTCGCCTGCTCCGCGGGCTGCGGGCTGGATGTGAGCGGATGCAGCCCGCTTGCTCTGGGCTCATTCTCGGCCACGGGCCAGACCACCTGTTGGGACAGCAGCGGTACGGTCATTCTCTGCGTGGGCACCGGTCACGACGGTGATATCCAGGCGGGGGCGGCGCTCGCGTACGTGGACAACGGGGACGGCACCATCACGGATCTCAACACGGGGCTCATGTGGGAGAAGAAGAGCGACGACGACAGCATCCACGACCAGGACACCTCCTACACCTGGGATAACGCGTTCGCGCTGCACATCATGCCGCTCAACGACCCCATCGCGCCGTTTGCTGGACACACGGACTGGCGGGTTCCCAACCTGAAGGAGCTTCAGAGCCTCGTCGACTTGGCCCCCAGCCCAACGGTCGATCCAGCGTTCAACACGGGCTGCGCGCCGAGCTGCACGGTGGCGAGCTGTAGCTGCACGCCGCCGTCTTTCTACTGGTCCTCCTCCACCTTTGCCATCAGCCCCACCCTTGCCTGGGCGGTGCTCTTCAGCAGCGGCGTGGGCGCAGTCCAAGCCAAGAGCATGACGCTCTTCGTGCGGGCCGTGCGGGGCGGTCTCTAGACATTCGACGGCTCCGCCTGTGTCCCTAGACGATCTCCTCCATCGCAGCCGGGGTCTCGGCGTGCTGTTGGATCGCGGCCTCGGACCACTTTCCCCGGGGTTCCCGGGACCCAAACGGGTGGGCGTCGCTCTGGTAGCCCCTGGGTAGGATGGCGTCGAGGATTATACCAAGGAGCTGCAGGCGGGAGCGCGGCATAAGCCGCTTCGGGTCGAGCTCCAACACGCGGTCCAGGGCCCGGATCGCCACGTGAACCACGGGATCTCGGACGGCTGACTGAGCCGCCGGCTGCTCGTCGCAGATGAGCCGAACTTCTGCCGACTCGACGTACTGTTGCAGCATCCGCTCCAGATCCTCGAGCCCCGCCACGCTGTTCGCGAGCTGGCGCAGCTCCGGAGGCCAGCCGTAAGCAATGTCCGGGAGAGGGACCGGGGACGCCTCCGGAGACGCCTCCAGAGCGCCGCGAAGGCACTCCACGGCAGCTACGATCTGCTTTCGGCTCCCGTTGCTCAGCAGGCGGCGAGCACTCTGGCGGAACGCAGCGACGGCCTCACTGTGTCCCTGTCCATCGACCAGAAACCGCACCGCCAGCCAGATCCGGTACTGAGTCAGGAGCTCCAGCCCGGCGCCTCGGATGGCGGGCTCCAGCGCGCGGAACCGCGCGAGCAGGCGCGGATGAAGCCGCTTCACGGCGTCGCGTACATCCCGGACCATCTGACGGAGGTGGTTCCGGTTGAGCGCCTTCGGACCCGGCTCGGTAGACCAGGCGCGTCCGAAGATGACCTCATACACCCCGGGATAAGCGGCGCGCGGATCGGTCTGCTCGAGGATGCTGCGCAGCTCGATGCCAACGCTGGGGCCGAGGAACCTGACCGTGGGGAGCTGCTCAGCTGTCCGCTTACGCTCTTCTCTTCGTCGGCTCTTCGGCAACTCTATTAGCTCCGGTAGACCCGGTTCTCGATTGTCCGCACCATCGATCCATCATACCAGCTCGCTGCGGGGGTCAGGGCGAGAGACGGGGCAGGACCCGGGAGGCGAAGGTCTCCAGATAGGGCCAGGCGAGCTTGGGCGGGAGTCCACCGCACAACGGGTGGAGCATCAACACACTGTGCTGCGACAGGTACGTGATGGCTTCCTCGGGAGTGAAGATGCGATAAGGACCGTTCTCGCTTTGGAGTGCAGCCACCGTCGACGCGCTGGATTTACTCGCCGCCTGCCCCTGGCTTCCCAGCCAGGCCGCGTACATGTTGGCATCGTGCAGTAGGTAGGGGCCGATCTCGCTCCACGCGCGATCGGGATCGTCCGCGACGAAAGCCGACGTGACCGAACCCGGTGGCGGGTTGATGAAGAGGCCCGGCGAGGTGCCCGCTTTACGACACTCCTCCTGGTAGAGCGCTTCCAACGAAGGATCGCCGCCCTGGGTCAGCATCCCGAGCCCGAAGCGAGCGGCACGGCGGACCGCGGCGGAGCTGTTTCCAGCCATGAGAAGAACCGGTCCGCCGGGGGTCGCCGGCTGTGGTAACACGCGGACGCGGCGCCCCTCGAACTCGAACTCGTCCCCCGTGAACGCCGCCCTGAGGACGCGGAGACACTCATCCATGCGCCGGCCTCGACGCGAGAAGTCCCGACCGAACATCGCGTACTCCTCGCGGCGATAGCCCACCCCCAACACGTACGACACGCGCCCCCGGCTCAATAGGTCCAACACCGCCATCTGTTCCGCGAGCTCGATCGGATCGTGCAGGGGCAGGAGCAGAGCGGCCACTTGGATTCGAAGGGATTGCGTTCGCGCCGCCATGGCCGAGGCGAGGACGAGCGGAGTGGGCAGATACCCGTCCGGGGAGGCATGGTGCTCGGACACGAGGGCTACGGCCGCTCCGTGCTGCTCACCCCATTGAGCCATCTCCAGCGCCGCAGCGTAGAGCTCGCTCGCATCCCCGCTGGAGAGCCGCATATCGAATCGCAGGGTAAACACGCTCATCCAGGCTCTTGTAAGAGCGAGGCATTGCTTCGAGTCCGGCTCATCGTCCGGACTCCCGACTCCAGGCCTCGCCCACGCGGGCGAAGGTGTTTACATAGTCAATGACCAGCTGCTCGTGGCCAAACCACTCGTCCCAAAGCTTTCCGCTGTTTCCGATGCGTTTCTGGGTCTCGGGCACCATCCTCTGGAACGCGCCCTCGGCGTCCTCGGTATCCATCTCGTAGAAGTGCATGAAACGCGGCTCGCCGCCCGTGACGTTCTCATAGGGGGTGATCATAGTGAAGCCGGGCACGCTGGCGGCCGCGATCTGCCGGATGTGCACGAAGTCGGCCCAGTCACGCAAGGCCTGCGCGCCCTCCGGCGTCTTGGGACTGACCAGCACCAGCTCCAACCCGAGCGTAGGCTTGCCACTCAAGTTGCCCTGGCCGGGACGGGGGTAGTGATGAAAGTGGTGGCCCGTTACATCCGAAGGCGGCTCGGGCGCCTTGAAGGCGGGCCCCACCTCATAGACACCGAGCGTGGTGAACTCGGGCAGGCGGCGCGGAAACTCCTTGCGGTTCGGCCTCTGATTTTGCCACCAGGTGGCGCGCTCGACCTCGGCCAAGGCCAGCACCTCGGCCACGCGCTGCCTGGCATACTCCGCCGGCGAAAGCTTGGTCATCTCGAGATAGAGCCCTGCGCTGATCCTGTCTTCCATCGCTTCACTCCATGCGCTAGCGCGGCGAGAGAATGATGACGGGGATATTGCGCTCCGTTCGGGCCTGGTAGTCGTCGTAGTCGCGGTACATCTCGATCAGCCGGGGCCAGAGAGCCGCTTTTTCCGGATCGGACGCTCGCCGGGCGAGCATCTTCGTCCTCTCACGCCCGATCTCGATCTCCACATCGGGGTTCGCCTCCAGGTTCCAGTACCAGTGCGGATGCTTCGACATGCCTCCCTTCGACGCCACGATCACCACCTTCTCGCCGTCTCTCAGGTAGAGCAGAGGTGCGACGCGCGGCTCGGCCGATTTGCGGCCGATCGTGGTCAGCAGGAGAATGGGGGCGCCCCGAAGCCAGCGACCCCAGACCGTGCCACCCGAGAGCCGGTAGATCCAGGTATTGATCCTGGACATGGGCTTCATGACGGCGTCCACGATCTTCTCCTGGGTGGGGGTGAACGGCTTCGCTGTCTGGTCGAGCATGACTGATCCCTCTCGTTGGCTGCGAGTGAGGCCATTGTGACACGAGAGGCCGACACTATGGTAGGCTGCGCGCCATGAAATGCGTGAGGCTCGCTCTAGCCAGCCTGCTCCTCCTCCCCGCGGCTGCGGCTGCCGAGCAGCAAGGGAAGCTGAGAAACATCTCCGCGTGTGCAAGACGCAATATTCCGGAACCGGACAGCATCAGAGCCATAAGGGTGATCGCGCGTGACCGGCTCGGCGCGAAACGCGTCACGGTGGTCAGGTTATATGGTAGATGGACGAAAGCCGGTCGCCGGCAGCAGCTCTTAGAGTTCATCGAGCCCGCCGAACTGCGCGGATCGAAGCTCCTGATCCTGGAGGGCACGGACCAGACTGAGATCTACTTCAGGTCCGCTGAGCTCGGCCGGGTCAAGCGAATCAGCGGGGGCGGGCGGGCGTCGGCTCTGTTCGAGAGCGACTTCTCCTACGAGGATTACGAGTATCTGGAGGGACTCAGATCCTCCGGGAAATCGAAGCGCGTGGAGGACGCCGTGATCGGAACTCGTCCGGTCTACGTCCTCGAAACCCGCCCCGCCGAGGCCTCCAACTCAGCCTATGAGCTGATCGTAGCGTTCGTCGACCAGAAGACCTGCGTTCCTTTGAGAATCGAGTTCTACGAGACGGGCCGGCGCCTGCGGAAGGAGCTGACCATCGACCCGGCCGAGATCCTCCAGCGTGGGCCGGCTTGGATCCCGCACTCCGTGCTGCTACGCGACATCCGAGATTACACGACCACCCTTATCCTGGTGGATCGTTCCGAGCAGAAGGCTCTTCCCCCGGAGATGTTCAGCGTCGAGGCCTTTCAGCACCTAACCGACCCCGTCGGGGCGCCCAGCGAGTGAAGCCGAAGCTCGGGCGTTGAATCCCCATGGCCGGATCTCTAGACGGCTACCGCATCATCGACGCCACCCAGCTGATCTCGGGACCCATGGCCACCATGATCCTGGCCGACCAGGGTGCGGACGTGATCAAGGTGGAGCCGCCGGGAAGCGGGGATCTCACACGCGCCCTCGGCGGCGCCCGACGCGGGATGGCACCTATCTTCGCGACCACGAATCGCAACAAGCGCTCGATCGTGATCGACCTCAAGAGCCCCCGGGGCAAAGAGCTCCTCGGGCGTCTGGTCGCGGGAGCGGATCTCTTCGTTCAGAACTTCCGTCCGGGCAAGGCGGAGCAAATGGGCATCGGAGAGCTCGCGCTGCGGCAGATGCGGCCGGACCTGGTCTACGTGTCGATCAGCGGGTTCGGTGAGAGCGGCCCCTTCGCCCATCAACGCGTCTACGATCCGGTCATCCAGGCGCTGTCGGGTCTGGCGTCGATCCAGGGAGGGAGCGGCCCACCGCGCATGTTGCGCCTGATCGTGCCGGACAAGGTCACGGCTCTGACCGCCGCCCAGGCCATGACCGCCGCGCTGCTCGCGCGCGAACGAACCGGGGAGGGCCAGCACGTTCGGCTGTCGATGCTCGATGCCGTGATCTGTTTTCTGTGGCCCGAGGGCATGGCCCGGCACACCTTCATCGGCAAAGACATCGGTGTCTCCCGACCCTCAGATACGCGGGACCTCGTGTTCGAGACCGCCGACGGCTACATCACGGCCGGCGCGGTCTCCAATGCCGAGTGGCAGGCGCTGGCGCGTGCGCTCGAGCACCCCGAGTGGCTCGAGGATGCGCGCTTCAAGACGCCGGCCGGGCGGGTCAAGCACGCCGACGCCCGCCTGAGGCTGACGGCGGAGGTTTTGAAGACACGAAGCTCCGCCGAGTGGCTGCAGCAGCTCGACGCCGCGCAGGTCCCGTGTGCGCCGATCCTGAGCCGCGAGCAGGTGAT
>SMWZ01000078.1 GCA_004356455.1 Deltaproteobacteria bacterium | reverse complement strand
GTAGACCAGGCTGCAGCCAGGCGTCGAGATCTCGCCCGCCAGCGTTCGCTTCTCCGCATCGACGATGCTGAGCGAGGTCGCGGGCGTCAGGTTGAAGACTGCGAGAAAGCGATCGTCATCCGAGAGCGCGGCGTTGGCCACGGGGAGTGCATTGATCCCGCGCTTGGGCGGGAGGATCACCTCCCCCACAGGGGAGAGCGTGCGCGCGTTCCAGATCGTCAGCACGTCGGTGCGCTCCCCGCGCGAGCCGCGCGAATAGTGGGTTTCGGGCACGTAGATCTCGGGGCGTGTCCGGGCAAAGAGCGCGGCCGTAAGGCCGAAGCCACCGTCGACCATTCCCAGGAGCTTCCCCTGCTCGAGGTCCACCAGCGCGGTCCGCTCGAGCAGACCGTCGGCGACCCAGACCCAGTGCGGGCTGGGTGGCGAGGGAAGCGTCTCCACGCGGCCGGGCGTCTCGATCGCGACATCCGCCTGTGCGAGTCCGTTTACAAGACTCAGAAGCAGGCCGATGACGGCGATCCCCCACGAACTGCGACTGAGCGTGCCCGGCTCCACCCACATGGGGCCACCAGACCACGAGCCGCCGGGACCTGTCAACGCCTCGAGTCTCGAGCCTTGTGCTAGGCTGCGGCCCCGGTTCTCAACCACTGATCCACTTCGGAGGAGAGAAATGCGACGTCTCATTCCCCTGGCACTGAGCGCTGTTTTGAGCGTGCCGCTAACGGGTTGCCTCGGAACGCTGGTCCACGCACCCACCAGTGTGACCCAGGCCACCATCACGACCCGGGCCCATCTGCTGGCAGCGCCGACGCGGATCGACGCCCATAACTGTACGAAGGGGCTGGGGGAGGTCTTTACCTACGTTCCGCTGTGGGGGGTTGCGGTCGGGATCCTCACGCTCGGCATCATCGTGCCAATGACGACCAGCTACGCGTGCGTGCCGTGACTAGCGCGTTATCGGCGAGCTGACGCTCGCCTGCGCGCACTACGCTCGGCTGCGCCTCGCTGCGCGGCCTTCGGCCTTGCAACTAGCTAGCGCGGTAGCGGCAAGCTGAGCTCTACTACCGCGGGGACGCCTGCTCCGCAGCTTCCTTCAGAGCCGTGTCGGCCAGCTGCAGGCCTTCTTCGATGCGCGCGCGGTAGAGGCGCTCTACCCACCCGGCCATCGGTCCCGCCATGACCTCGTGGTGACGAAGTCGGACCCGCCCCCGCGGGAGGGGCTCCAGATAGCGGCAACGCGTGCCCTGAACCAGGAACCGGTACCAGTTAAGCGACTTCCAGCATAGCGTGCGCTCGACCTCGATCTGTGTCACCAGGTTATCGACGCTTCGCACCTCGTTGTGCAGATGCGCCTCCACACGAACCACCTCTCCCACAGCTAATTTCCCGTCCACACGCCGGGAGTACGGATTCCACTCCGGGTAGCGCTCGAGCTCCGTCAGCAGCTGCCACACGGTCGAGGCGCTGGCGGCGATCTCCAGCGAGTGCTCGGCTTCCCAGCTCCGCGAGCAGCCGATCACGAGCGGCACGAGGGCAGACAGCAGAAGCAGGCGCCTCACCCTCGGCATACTGCGTGGCGGCGCGCTTTCTGGCAAGCTCAGGTGCAAGAATTGCGTCGGAACTCCCGGAACAGGACACTGGGCGTCCACCCACTGAGGAGGATTATGGCCGTCCGCAAGCCGCCATCCCGGAACGAGCGCGTGAGCGTGTGTCTGGGCTTTCCCGCCTATCACGGGCCTCAGCATCTCCAACGTCTGCGAGCGGTCGACCCGCGCATCGAGCCGGTGCCACTGCCGGTCGATCCCGGTGGCGGCTGGGTCGCCGTGCCACCCGCCGATCCTCACGAGGAGCCCCCGTCCTGGGCCGTCGGCGTCGCGGAGGAGCGTCGGCGCGCGCTGAAGCAGGCCGAAGCGCTGATCACGCTCCACACCCCGCAGGACCTGATGACGCTGGCACCGCGGCTGCGCTGGATCCAGGGACTGGGCGCGGGCGTGGAGCAGTTCGCTCGCGCCGGCGTGTCGCGGGAGCGCGTGGTCGTGACCAACGCCTCGGGCGTGAGCGCCGGGTCGATGGCGGAGTTCGTGTTCGGACGCCTGCTGCAGATCTGGAAGCGCTTCCGCGAGGCGGAGGCGCATCAGCGCGCGCACGAGTACGTGCAGACCTACGGCCGCACCTTCGCAGGCTCGACCATCGGCATAGTAGGCATGGGAAGCATCGGCAGCGCCGTGGCCGAGCGCGCCCGCGCCTTTCGGCTGCACGTGCTCGGGCTCAAGCGCAGCCATCGGCCGGGAGCCACCTCCGAGCTGGCCGAGCAGCTCTTCGGACCCGAGCAGCTGCTCGAGATGCTGGCGCAGTGCGACATCGTCGTCGTGGCCGCACCCGCAACGAATGCGACGCGTCACCTGATCGATGCCACCGCCCTCGCGGCCATGCGGCCTGGAGCGGTGCTCGTGAACGTGGCCCGAGGCTCACTCGTGGATGAGCCCGCACTGATCCAGGCGCTCGAGAGCGGACATTTGGCCGCGGCCGTGCTCGACGTGTTCGAGCAGGAGCCCCTGCCCAAGGAGAGCCCGCTCTGGGATCTGGCGAACGTCTACATCTCGGCGCACTCCTCCGTCTCGACCGACCGTTATCTCGACGACGTGTTCGACCTTTTCCTCGACAACCTGGCCCGTTACGTCGCGGGCGAGCCGCTGCGAAACCGCGTGGACATGGTGGCCCTGGGCTTCGCCTAGACCGATCCGCGGGGAGAGCAGGCGTGAATTACGACCGCATCATGACCCGACTCAATCCGGCCATTGTCTGGATTCTGCGCTCGCCGCTGCATCCGCTCCTGAGCCCGGGACTGATGCTGATCATGGTGACAGGCCGCCGCACGGGTCGCCGTTACACCATTCCCGTCGGCTATCAGCGGCACGGAGACGAGATCACGGTGCTGATCTCGAAGGCGCGCCGCAAGCGCTGGTGGCGCAACTACCTCGAGCCCCGGCCTGTCGAGCTCCACGTGCGAGGTCGAGTGCTCCACGGCGAAGCACGCGTGGTGCCGGGCTCCTCGGAGGAGTTTCGCGCGGCGATGGACGCAACCTTCCGGCGCCTGCCCTTCATGGGCCGCCAGTTCGGAATCGCCTACGACCGCCACACCGGCCTCAGCGACGACCAGTGGCACACGGTCGCCGGTGAGGGCGCGGTAGTGAAGATCGTCGTCGACTAGCCTGGATTTCTCACCGGGTTGCCGTAGCGAGGGCACCAAGTGTGCGTCAGATCGGGCCGCGCGCAGGCCGAGGCACCGGAAACGTATTGGACAATACGTTGAGGAGCCGAGGCCGAGCACGGGCCGAGATGGCGTGCAATTGGCGGCCGCAGCAGGCCACCGGGTGAGATATCCAGGCTAGGGCCCCACGAGAGTCAAGCCCGGGACGCGCTCCCCGGAGGAAGGATCAAGAACCTCCTCCCTGGCGGGGATGTCCACCCAAATCCGACCGGATAAGGCCCCCGGGGGAGCGGCTGAATCTCTCCGTGGAGTCCTCCGATAAGAGCGACTGGGCCGCGTAACGGCAGCACGATTCCTGACGCAATTCCAGGAAAGGCGCGCACTTACATGGACTACGACGTCAAGATCGCCAAGCAGCGCATCGAGCGGGTGTTCAGATATCTGCTGGAGATGCATCGCGTGAGAACCCCTCCGACCGTCTCCCTGGAGGATCGCGAGTGGATACTCCGCTTGAACTCCCTGCCCCAATCTCCCCACGTCCAGACGGACTACAGCTTCGGCCGGGACGGCGACCCACCTGCGGACGACGGTCCCCGGGGCGCCGCCATCCTCAGGGTCGGGCGGCCCAAGGAGAGCGAATGCCCCGAGCCCTCGGTCGTGATCAAGAACTGGCTCAAGGAGGACTGGGATCAGGTGGATTCCGATCCCGACGCGATCGTGAGGAAGACCCTCAAGGGGCAGGTCTTCTCGGATGCGGAGGAGCGGGTCGACGCCTTCGACGAGTGGCTGGTCCGGAAACGCGCCTGGGAGGAAGGAGAGCGGCAGGTGGTCGAGGCCCTCAGCGTCTTCTCCGACCTCTTCGACCTGCGTTCACGCTTCGATCGCGAGTCGGAGAAGTACCAGCTCTTCCTGGCGGATGGGATGCTTGTTCTCGATCAAGCGGGCGGCAAGGTTCGGCACCCCGTGCTGATCCAGCGGGTCGAGCTGCTCTTCAACCCGGCCGTGCCGGAGTTCGTCATCGTCGACTCCGATGAGAACCCAGAGCTCTACATGCCGCTCCTGCGACACGTGGGACTCGACGGTAAGGCGATCCAGTACATCACCGAGGCGGTCGCCCGCGAGCACTTCCACCCTCTGGCCGGCGAGCCCACGAGCTCCTTCCTGAAGGACTTCGTACAGAGGTTCTGGACCAACGGCGAGTTCCTGGAGGACGAGCGAGACGCCACCAACCCGTCCGGCCCCTACGTGTATCGCCAGCCTCATCTCTACCTCGGCAGCCGGAATCAGGGGCTGAGCGAGAACATCGAGCGCTATCTCGAGGCGCTGCCCAACCTCTCCGAGCTGCCTGAGTCCCTGATACGAATCGTCGGGCTGGAGAGCGACCGCGATACCAGCCCCGCCGAAGCCCCGATCGACCTGCTCCTGACGAAGCCCGCGAATCCCGAGCAGGAACAGGTCATCCGGCGGGTGGAGGAGACCGGCGCGGTGATCGTGCAGGGCCCCCCGGGAACCGGCAAGAGCCATACGATTGCGAACCTGATTGGCCACTTCCTGGCGCAGGACAAGAGCATCCTCGTCACCAGCCACGCCTCCAAGGCTCTGCGCGTGGTGAGGGAGCAGCTGGCGAAGCCGCTGCAGCCGCTATGCGTGAGCGTTCTGCGCAGCGACGAGGAGAGCACCAAGCAGCTCGAGGAGTCGATCACTGGCATCGTCAACTATCTGGCGTCGACGCGTGAAAAGAAGCTGGTGAAGGAGATCGAGCAGCTTACCGAGCGGCGCACCCACCTGAAGCAGCAGCGCGACGAGCTCTGGTCCGATCTGATGAACGCCGTGAAGGGCGAGTACCAGGAGTTCGAGATTCAGGGCGAGCGGATCGCACCCTCGGACGCGGCGCGGAAGGTGGCGGAAGCCGCCGGACGGCACGACTGGATCCCCGGACCGCTGCCGCAGGATGCCGAGCTTTCGCTCTCGCGCGAGGAGGTCGAAGAGCTCTACTCCCTCAACAGCGCGCTGACCCCGGAAAAGGATGCCCTGCTCGAGGGGCCCCTGCCCTCGCTCGAGAGCTTCCCCGGCCCCAAGGACTTCGCGACGCTCTACGACGACCTGGCCGGTCTCGAGAAGAGCCACACCCAGGCGGGCGCAGAGTTCTGGCTGCACGACGAGCAGGACCCGGAGAGTCTGCCGGAGTTCATGCAGCAGCTGAAGGCCGCGGTCGCGCCGCTTCAGCGCGACGAGGAATGGGTGTTCGATTGTCTGGAGGCGGGCCGCAAGGGCGGCGAGCGCAGGGAGTCCTGGCTGGAGCTGGCGCGCCTGATCGAGACCTGTTGCGAGGAGATTCCCGAGCGGGAGCCGCTCACGCTGGAGCACGGACCCGAGGTGGGCTCCGCGCGAGCACTCGAGGAGCGCATTGCCACCTGCCAGGCGATCATCGGCCACCTGGCGTCGGGCAAGCAACTGGGACGCCTGTCGACGCTGATGAAGCCCGAGTGGAAGGATCTGATCCAGTCGTCTCGTGTAGAGAGTGGAACGCCCAAGACACTGACGCACTTTCGGGCGATCCTGAATCACCTGGAGATCCGCGTGCTTCGGGATCGGCTCGAGCAGCGTTGGGACCGCCAGATGGCGCCTCTCGGAGCCCCCACAGCGAGAGACTTGGGGAGACGACCGGAGCGCAAGGTCAAGCCTTACGCCGAGGAAATTGCGCGCCAACTCGCCTGGCACGCCGAGGTCTGGTCCCCATGCGAGGCGAGAATTCAGGAGCTTGGCCTCGACTGGCGTCGGCTCATGCAATCGCAGGCGCACGACAGCAAGGTGAGCTCCGAGCTGCAGCGCACCCGGGAGCTGGTACTGAACCAGCTGGAGCCGCTGATCGAGTCCCGGCAGCGCTACCTGCAATGGAAGACGCTCTCGGAGCGCAAGCAGGGCTGGCTCGCATGCCTCGACGAGTTCTCCCGCAAGGACGCCATCTATCCGCTGATCAAACGCCTGCGCACCGGCATCAAGAAGGGGGACTACGACCTCTACTGCGAGTCCTGGCAGGAGCTTGAGGAGCTGATCCGGGTGCGGCCGAAGTTCGAGCGCAGGCGCGCGCTGCTCGAGAGGCTCGAGCCCGTAGCAGAGCTATGGGCGAGAGCCATTCGCGAGCGTCAGGAACCCCACCACGAAGGCCGCATTCCAGGAGATCTGGACGAGGCCTGGCACTACCGCCAGTTAGAGCAACGTCTCAACCACCAGGCCAGGCTGGATCTGGATCGGCTTCAGGAGAAGCTCGACTCCGTCAGCGAGCAACTGCTCGAGGTCAGCGCGAGCTACGTGGAGAAGAAGGCCTGGCTGGCTCAGCTGAAGCGGACGGGTCTCGAGCAGCAGCAGGCACTCACCGGCTGGCTGGGCCTGCACAAGAAGATCGGCAAGGGCGGCGGCAAACACGTGCCCCGCTTGAAAGAGGAGGCGAAGCGAACGCTGGTCCAGTGCCGCAGCGCCGTTCCGGTATGGATCATGCCGCTCTCGAGGGTGACCGAGTGCTTCGACCTGGCCACCACCCGCTTCGACGTGGTGATCATAGACGAGGCGAGCCAGAGCGATGTGCTGGGCCTCGTGGCGCTGGCACTGGGACGCGAGGCGGTGGTGGTGGGAGACCACGAGCAGGTCAGCCCCTACGCCGTGGGGCAGTCCACGGACCGGGTGCACGCCCTGATCGACGAGATCCTGACCGACATCCCGAACAAGCAGCTCTACGATGGCAAGACCTCGGTCTACGACCTGGCGCGACAGTCCTTCGGCGGGACCATCCGCCTGCTGGAGCACTTCCGCTGCGTGCCCGACATCATCCAGTTCAGCAACCAGCTGTGCTACGGCGGCGAGATTCGGCCCCTGCGCGAAGCCTCTTCGAGCCGCATTACGCCGCACCTGGTGGCGCATCGGGTCAAGAACGGCAGGGAATCCAACGCGATCAATCGCAGCGAGGCACTCGAGATCGCTTCCCTGGTGTCGGCCGTCTGCAAGCTCGAGGAGTACGAGGGCTCCACGATCGGCGTCATCTGCATGGTCGGAACGAATCAGGCGCTCTACATCGACTCCGTGCTGAGCAAACGCCTGTCCGTCACGGAGTACCAGCAACGGCGGATCCTGTGCGGAAACGCGTCGCAGTTCCAGGGGGACGAACGAGACATCATCTTTCTCTCGATGGTGAGCTCACCCTCCGACGCGCCCCTCTTCATGCGCCAGGCCGACGACGTACGCAAGGTCTTCAACGTCGCCGCCAGCCGAGCACGCGACCAGCTCTGGGTGGTGCACTCGCTCAACCCGCGCCGCGATCTCAAGACTGGAGACCTGCGGCTGCGTCTGATCTCGCACGCCGAGGACCCGTCCACCCTGCGGCCGGAGGTGGACCGCGAGCGCAAGAAGTTCCGCTCGGAGCTCGAGAAAAAGGTCTTCAACGAGCTGTCTCAGGCCGGCTACCGGATAACCCAGCAGTACATGGTAGGCGAGTGCGTGATCGATCTCGTGGTGGAGGGAAAGAACGGGAATCGCATTGCCATCCAGTGCGATGGAGATCGGGCTCAGACGATGGAGGCCGTCGAGGATGAGATGGCACGTCAGCTGATGCTTCGGCGCCTGGGATGGGACTTTGTTCGTGTCCGCGGGTCGGAGTTCTTCCAGAGTCGCGACAAGGTGATGAAGAGGCTGCGGCGCCGACTCCAGGAGCTCGAGATCGCGCCGGGCGGGTCGAAGGCCAAGCCCGCCGCTGTGAGCAAAGGGAGCGAGCCCCTGCATAAGACCGTCATGCGTCGCGCCGAGCTGATCCGGACCCGCTGGAAGGACATCCCCACGACGTCGTCGGTCCTCAAGAGCACCGAAGGTAAGGGCACAGAAAATGAGGGCAGCGAAGATGAGGGCAGCGCAGACTAGGAGGCGTCGCCGGCCTCGAGCGCTGGGTGGGGCCGCATCCCCGCCTGGCGCAGGCTGCGCTTGAGGAAGGGCCCGACGCTGCTCTTCCTCGCACTCAGAACGTGTCCCCCCTGGACCCAGTGGATCTCCGGGCGCTCCCAGTGCCGCCACAGGGTCAGGGCGTGCTCGGGCCGGACGACGCGATCGCTGATGCCCGCGTAGATGAAGCGTCGCTCGCGCGGGACACGCGGCGAGAACGCCAGCGGTGAGACCGGGTGGGTGAGCTGACGGATCAGCTCCCAGTCCGTACCGAAGCGCTCGGCGTAGCGACTGAGGACCCACGGCTGGTTGTCACGCGCCACGTTCGCAAAGTCGACCAACGGCAGACCGGCGATCACGCAACGGATTCCGTCTTCGAGCGAAGCCACCAGCGCAGCGACGTAGCTGCCCAGCGAGATTCCGTAGAGCCCGATGGGCGCATCGCTCCGGGCACGCACCCACGAGAGCGTGCGCCGTACGTCCCAGACCGCGTGCGCGAACCACAGCACCAGCCGCATGTAGTTGGGCGCCAGCAGCTCTCGTCCGCTGAAGCGGCCGCTGCCACGCACGCCGTGCAGAGGCAGACAGGGAAAAACCAGGTTGAGGCCGAGCTCTTCGTGCAGGTAGCTGGCCCGAAACCCGGAGAAGGTCACCCACGGCGCCCCCATCCCGAAGCCGTGGGCGCAGAGCAACCAGGGACGCGGAGCACCCTTGTGCTCGAGCAGATAGGCGTGGGCGTGCCCGTTGGTCTCGTGGGCAAGCCAGCCTTCGCGTCCGGGCTCGCCCACATGCGGCTCGAAGCCGCTCTCGAACGTGAGCTGTCGGTAAGCCCTGCGCCGTGGGCCCTCCCAGGTGGAGTCCTCCGTCAGCAGAACTCTCTCGAGCGGCGGCGGAGTGCGGTGATAACGGGCCGGATCCTCGAGCCAGCCCCGCGACGCATAAAGGTCGCGCGCCGTTGCCGCCTCGCGGTTGGCCTGTCGTGCCTCCTCCAACGCCGGAACCCCTGTGAGCACATGGGTGAAGAGGGTGAACGTACGATCCAGAACGGCCTCTGCGAGCAGCCTCAGCGAGGGGTCGTGCTTCGGCACGTCGGCGTGCGAGGAGTGACCCCGCAACGCGGACCAGCTCTCGGCTACCACGCCCCAGATCAGCTGGGCCGGTATGGAGAGCAGGTGCTGGAGCTGCAGCGTCTTCAGATCACTCACGGGCGACAAGCGTACACGGCCTCGACCAGGCTCTGGGCCCGGGCGTCGGCCGTCATTCCGAGCTGCATCTGATTCAGGACGTACCCGAAGGCGATGCGTGCCTCCGGGTCGGCGAAGCCCAGCGATCCGCCCGCTCCCGGATGCCCGAAGCAGCTCTCGGCACAGCCCGGAGAGAGGGTCGGGGCGAGCATGAAGCCCGAGCCGAATCGCGTCGGCACCAGGATCACGGCGTCGGGTCCTGCGACCTGTTCCCGCACGGCCGCGGCCAGCGTCTCGGGGCGCAGCCCGCGAAACCCGTCGATCTCACCGATCAGGCTGGCGTAAAAGCGGGCCAGCGCGCGCGCGCTGCCGATCCCGTTCGAGGAGGGCATCTCCGCCGCGTGCAGCGGGCGCGTGTTCCACATCGGGCCGTAGTTGAAGAGCCCGGACGGCCCACTGAGGACGCGACCGAGCAGCGTATCGGGCCCCATGAACCGCTCCCGCAGCGCCAGCTGTTCCGGATCCGTGGGCTCGGGAGCCGGATACAGCGTCGCCACTCGTGGCTCATGCGCCTCCGGCAAGCCGATGAAGAAATCGAGTCCGAGTGGAGCCGCAAACTCCTCCGCGAAAAACTGGCCCAGCGTTCTTCCGCACACGCGCCGTACGACCTCACCCAGGATCCAGCCGTACGAGCGCGCGTGATAGCCGTGCCTCGTACCGGGCTCCCAGTGGGGAGGCTGGGCGGCGATGGCCGCGCACACGGGATCCCAGGCCAGCACCTGCTCCAAGGTGAGCGTGCCCTTCACGTCGGCCAGGCCGGCCCGGTGGGTCAGGACCCAGCGCAATGGGATCTCGGCCTTGCCGGCCGCGGCGAACTCGGGCCAGTAGCTGGCGACGGGTGCGTCCAGGTCGAGCTTGCCCTGCTCGGAGAGCCGGTGCACGCAGGCCGCCGTCATACCCTTGGTGACGGAGAAGGTGAGGGTCAGCGTGTCTCGCTGCCAGTGAGTGCGCTGCTCGCGGTCGGCGTACCCGCCCCAGAGATCCACCACGGGCTCGCCATCGAGGTAGACGCAGACCGCCGCGCCCACCTCGGCGTGCTTCGCGAAGCAGGCCCCGAACGCGTCCCGCACGCGCTCGAAGCCCCTGGCACAGGTGCCCTCGAGTTCGGCCATATGCTGGAGTGTAGGACGCGGGCTCAGCCGCGCACGAGCGGGATCGCGGTGGCGGGCCCTACTAGTGTGGTATCGGCGAGCTCAGCTCGCCTGCGCACGCACCGGACTTCGTCGGCGCCCTACGGCATCGCGGCGGCTTTGGTCTCCACCAGCTCGATCAGGTCGCCCATCGCGAAGTGGAAGTCCAGGATGTGCGTGCCCAGGGACGACGGATCGAGGATAAAGTGGTCGAACGGGATCAGGTTCTCGCGTTCGTCGTTCGGATCCGTGGGAGCCACCCGGATCTCGAGATAGCTAGCGTTCCGGTCGTCCTTGACGCACTCAGCGGCGTAGAAGTCCTCGTACTTGACGAAGGGCGTGCCGTAGTTCGGATCCGGCGTCAGGTTGAAGAGGGTCTGGTTGCTGGAGGTGGGGAGATACACGCCCTGGAACACCCCTTCCCCTCCAGCGAGCGCCGCTGGGTTCGCGCAGGCCCGGTCGAAGGTATTGGGGTCGGAGGGCGCGTTGGAGCCGCCTACGGGCGCGAAGCCCTCCGCGTAGCTGCGGTAGGCGATCATGCAGCCCGTCTCCGCGTTTGAGGTGCAGAGCGGGATGTCCTGGAAGGTGCCGCCCACCGTGCCGCCCTGAGGCACCGTCACGCTGCCGCCGATCAGCAGCGCCACGATCAGCTGGCTGCGCAGCTCGGGTGAGGGGTCGATCTCCTCCTGGATCAGCCGGGTCGTCATGAAGGTCCCCTGGGAGTGGCCCATGATGACGAAGTTGCGACCGTTGTTGTGCTCGGCCAGGTAGCGATCCCAGGCGGCCTTCACGTCGCGGTAGGCGAGGTCGAGGAGCTCCTGTACGTTGGGAGCCTCGAAGCTCCCGAACGTGATCTGTCGGTAGAGCGGCGCAAAGATTCGGCACGAGTTGTTCAAGCGCGCCGCCTGGCCGAGCAGGGGGTCGAGCTCGAGGCTCAGGTCCGAGAAATCGGTGTGGTTCCCGATCGGCCCAAAGAGGTCGACCGTGGGGTAGACGTAGAAGCAGTCGTAGGGGTGGTCCTCGCTGCTGACGTGTGTTTCGAGCTCGGTCGAGTTGGCGTCGGTCAGTATCTTGGTTGCTTCGAGACTGTTCACGAAGCACTGGTTCACGGCCATGCCCGGCTTGCAGAGCCAGCGTGTGTCGCTCTCGTAGGCAAGCGTGCACTCGATACAGTCACAGCTCCCGTTCGGCAGGCCGTCATCGAAGAGATCACAGTCATGCTTCAGGCCGTCAGTCGCGTTCACCAGCTTGCAGAACTCACACTCG
>SMWZ01000006.1 GCA_004356455.1 Deltaproteobacteria bacterium | reverse complement strand
CCACGGCAGGCGGGATCGCTGCCCTGGTCGCAGTGAAGCTGACGGGCATCCAGCTACTCGATCCGCTGGTCGCGCTGGTGGTCGCCGCGAATATTCTCGCTACCGGCTGGCGGGTAGTGCGGCGTGCGCTGCGGGGCCTGCTCGACGAGGCGGACTTCGAGTTGCTCTCGGAGATCGCCCAGAAGCTCGAGCGGGAACGGCCTCCCGAGTGGATCGAGATCCACGAGTTGCGGGCGCGGCGCGCCGGCTCGTCGCATCACATCGATCTACACCTGACGGTGCCGCGCTACCACTCGATGGAGCAGGCGCACCAGACGGGTGACAGATTGGAGCAGGCGTTGCTCACGTTCGTGGGCGCGGATGGCGGGGCGGTCGTGCATTTGGACCCCTGCCAGCCCCGACACTGTTCGGGCTGTGCCATGCAGGACTGTCCGGTGCGCTCTGAGGCACCCGAGCAGCGCTTCACCTTCGATCTCGAGTCGCTGACGAAGCCGGGCACGATTTAGCCCCCTTTCCCGGCGTGCCGGTTTCGCGTAAAATCCGCGCATGGAGCCCACCGGTCCCCAGCCCAGAAGTAAGATCGACCGCTCGATCCGACCGAGCGGCATCGTGCTCCAGCCCGATATCCCGATTTGCCAGACCGATCTGCCGCTGGACTGGTACCAGGAGGAGTTCAAGCCCTACGCAGAGGAGTACCTGTCGCTAGGAGATCGTAAGCCGGAAACGGTCTTGCCCTGGATGGATTCGTACATCTGCCCTGCGCTCGAGAAGCTGGGCCCCGAGCTTATGCTGCTGGCTCACTACTACATGGGCGGCGAGGTGGTGAAGCTCGTGGAGCGGTATGGCGGGCACGTCGGCGACTCGTATGCGCTCGCGCGGCAGTCGATTCTGCACCCGGAGCGCAAGATCTTCGTGGAGTCGGCCGTGCACTTCATGGCCGAGGCCATTGCGCTGCTTGCGGCACCGGATCAGCGCGTCTACATCACCAATCCCAAGTCCGGCTGCACCATGGAGATGATGGCGAAGGAGTTCATGGTGACGCCGGCCTTTGAGAAGCTGCAGAGCCGCTACGGCGACGACCTGGTCGTGGTTGCGTACATGAATACGTCGGGACGCCTGAAGGCGCTGGCGGGCCAGAGCGGGGGCGCGGTCTGCACCAGCTCGAACGCATCGAAGGTCGTGCGCTGGGCACGGGCGCAGGGTCGCCGCATCCTGTTCGTGCCCGATGAACATCTTGGCCGCAACGTAGCGGCCGAGGTCGGCATTCCGGAGGATCGTATCTTCCTGTGGCCGGGGGGGCACGAAGGGTCCGAGCTGTTGTTGGAGGAGCTGCCGAAGCAAGTGCTCGCGCAGCTCGATCGGGCGGAGCTCATCCTCTGGGGCTCGTTCTGCGGGGTCCACACCATCTTCAGTGCGGAGCACGTTGCTTACTGGCGCGAGCGCGGATTCAGCGTCGTGGTCCATCCCGAGTGCCCCAGGGAGATCGTCGACCTGGCTGACGCGTCGGGCTCCACCAGCTTCCTCTGGAAGCACGTGCTGGACGCCCCTGCGGGCAGCTCCTTCGCCGTCGGTACGGAGGGGCACTTCGTGCGGAACCTGCGCGAGCAGGCGGGGCAGAGGGGCGTGGCGGTGCAGCACCTGGCGGATGTTCCTCTGCCCGGGGACAATCGGGAATGCGGTTGCGCGACCATGTCGCGCAACGATCCGCCACACCTGGTGGCCATGCTTGATTTGCTTGGAAAGGGCGAGGCCCCGGATCTTAACCGCGTGCTACCCGGTGACATGGTGGACGAGGTCTCCGGCTGGCGCGAGCGTCTCGATGAGAAGGGCCGAGCCGGTGTTGCGGCCAATGCCAGGCTCGCGCTGGAGCGCATGATCGAGATCACGGAGGTTGAGTAGGCGGTCCGTCCTCGAGCGGGCCGGGTACCCGCTCGGGCGGGAACCAGTGCCCGTCCCACGCGAAGGCCTCGTACCAGCGATTGAAGGCGTAGCGGTACCAACGCTCGAACGGCTCGTAGTAGTAGAGCGTGGGATCGACGCTGGCTGCCGCTGCCAGGCCTGGGAACCGGGTCGGCTCGAGGCGGGGTGGCGGATCGCCCTCGAAGCGAGCCGGAAGGGGCAGCTCGGGCGCTGGCGGGGGAGGTGGCTCGACCCAGATGCCGAAGCTTCCCGGCATGCAGGCCAGCAGCCAGAACCCCCAGACGGCGGGGAAGCAGCGCGCCCTCATGGGTCGGCTTGCTCGGGCTGGAATCGCCGCGGGATCAAGCCGTGCTCGAGCTTCGCCGCACACGCTCGAGTCGCGCCTCGCGCCGCGTCGATAGGACCCCGCCCGCTAACACGCAGGAAGAGGTAAGCAGCCAGGAATACGTCACCGACCCCCACGGGGTCTCCCCCCTCGACCTTCCGTGCCGGAATCTCGGTCGTGCCCTGTTGAGTCAGGAGCGTCGCGCCGCGCGAGCCCCGGGTTACGATCATCTCCTTCAGCTTGAAGCGCCGCGCGAAGCGCCCCAGGCTCTGCTCTCCGAGCAGGTCGGCCAGATCGGTTTCGCTGACCTGCACGACGTCGACGCTGTCCAGGAAGCACGGGAGAGCCCGCCTACCTTCGAGTCCGGGTCCCCTCAGAAGCCCCTGCACATCGAGCCCCTTCAAGCCGTGCAGCCCAGCTGCCGTCTCCGCAGCGATGTCGTTCTGATGCAACGGGCTGAGCTGAACCAGGTCGAGCTCTCTCCAGCTGGGAGGCACATCAGCAGCCGTGATCGGATCGGAGCTAGCCCGTAGCTCGTGACGGTCCGCGTGATCACCGTAGTGGTTCACGTAGGTCGTCGTGGCGTCACTCGCTAGTGCCAGAACCTCCGCGCCTTCCGCCCGCAGCGGCGCCGGCAAATCCGCCTCGTCTTCAGGGTGGACGCGTGTGAGGACGCGTACGCTCGAGCCCAATCTGGCCAGGGTGATCCCCCCATGGTGTACACCGCCTCCAGAACGAAACTGTTTTGAACCGTTACCGCTGGTCAGAAGATCGCGGCTCAGCGCGCCAACGACCAAAGCGCTCGTTCGAGCAGGACGATTCACCAACGCGAGATTACAATGCTACATCGCGACTGCCACCCCATGATATAATCTTTTCGGGAGGCGAAAAGCTACGGATGAATCACATCGGAGGCAAGGTGGAGGGACCATGCTAGATCGCGACCGGTATTGGATCCGCAACCTTAGCGCTGCTGTCATACTTTCAACCTCGTTCGGGTGCTACGTACCCACCGGCGCCCACCTGGATGCCCACTCGATGCACGTTGAGAGCGTCAAGCTCGATCCGCGAACGTCGACGCCGGTGATCTTGTTGCAGGAGGAAGAGGGGGCGCGTCGTCGACTGCCGATCTGGATCGGAGTTTACGAGGCGCAGTCCATTGCTATGGGCTTGCAGAGGATCGAGTCGCCACGCCCGAACTCGCATGATCTGATGCGGAATCTTGTCGAGAAGATCGACGGTCGGGTTGCGCGGGTCGTGATCACTGAGCTGAAGGAAGGCGTCTACTACGCGTTGCTCGAGGTAGAGATCGATGGGCGTACGGTGGTGCTAGATTCGAGACCGAGCGACGCGATCGCGCTGGCCATACGCACGGGGACGCGCGTTTATGCCACTGAAGAGGTCCTGCGCAGGGGCAGCTTCGTGCCAGATGGAGGCGAGGCTCTGGATATCGAGTGGAAAGTATCGAACCGGACCGATCTGGAATCCGTTCTGCATACACACTGAGAAGCAGCGATCCTGCGCGAGCCTAGGGGTCGATGTTGCGTGTTGGTTACGCATTCGATTTTAGAGGCGTGCGTGTCGAAAGCTGCGTCTCTCTCGGGGATTCGCGTTGACGCGGAGACCCTGACGCTGGCATGATCGGACGCCCAGAGGGACGGAGTGGGTGCGCAGTCGCGTAGCTGGCGCCGGGTCCCTCGACCCGTAGGCTCGGGTCAAGGAGTGGGGAAATGACGAGCCTAGAGCTCGCGATCGAATTCACGGACATCTGGAAAGATCTCGACACGAAGCAGATCAACACGATGCTCGCGCAGAACGTCAGCCTCGAGCTGCTGGAGTTCTTTGCGGCTTATGCGCAGGAATTTGCTGAGGAGTGGCTGGACGAGAATGAAAAGGCAGATGAGCTCAGCCGCCGTCTGCCAAACCTTCTCATCATCGGATACCTGATTCGCCTTCTCGAGGAACGCGTAGACTAAGGGCTCCAGAGCGCCAGCGAGGTTAGGAAGGCACCAAACCAGGCGTTAGGGTGGGACTGCGCTGAGGCTTCGTCGGGATCGGGCTCGACGATCACCAGGTTCCAGCCCGCTCCGCTGGCCCGCGCAAAATCCAGCAGGACCGACTCAACGGTCGAGCCGTCCGCGATCTGGAGCCGGGCCGTGGGCCCATCGCCCGTGATCTCTCCTCCCATCAGAACATTCGGCGAGGGCTCGGCGCGGTTCTGGTTGAGCCAGCGCGCCAGCTCAGGCAGTGTTCCGTCGAACCGGCCACCCTTGACTGCATCGTTCAGCAGGTCCTGACCGGGCAGAAGGCGGGTGTAGAACTGGCTATTTACGCGGATGATGCCGTCCAGCGTCTCCCAGGCGAAGTGATCGCCGGATGCGGTCACCCCAGCCCAGGCCAGCGTCCCGACCGACTCGCGCACGTCCATCTGAGGATCGGTCTTGCGTCCGTAGTCGAGCCAACCCCGGAAGTTGCCCAGCGGTGAGGCGTCGGTGATGCAAATCGGCGTCTTCGTACGCTGCGATACGCTCGCGAGCGCGGCGACGATGCTGTCATCCATGCGGCTGCGGGGCAATTTGTTCGGCTCGCCCAATGGCCCCCAGAGTGCGACGGTGTTGGCGATGATCCCGAGCCGGCCCTGAGCATCGTGCGTCACCTGACCCGCGCGGCGGATGCGCCAGCCCCGATTGGCCTTGTTGGAATACATGAGCAGCAGGTGCAGAACTGAGCTCTTTTCGGGCACGTTCAGCTCCACGACTCTGAAAATGGGCTCTCCACGCACCCTTTTGACTTTTAAATAGGAGCTCCTTCGATGCATCATGATCCATTTGACTAGCTCCTCGATGTTGACCTTGAGCTCCGCCGCGGGAAGATCCTTTACATCGAACCCAGTCGTTTGCTGGAGTGAGAGCTGACTTCGTACGTAGATCACGTCGTCGGAGAGCCTGAAGTCGAAGGCCCCGGTCTGCTGCTTCAGCTCCCCAAGCGCCTCCCGTACCGGTCCAGCGGGGAGGTCCAGATCGACTCGGAAGCGATCCAGGTCAGGCCCCAGATTGCGCGGCTGGAGTTCATCCAGTGCCAGCAGCAGCTTGGCCTCCGCCGCCACGCGACGCAACGCGTAGATCAGGTTCACGCCGGCGAACCGCAGCGCTGGAACCACGTGAGGCTGCGCCGGCTCCGCGGACGCTGCCATCTCCTCGCCGCAGCCCGCCGTGCCCGCCGCCAAGACCGCGGTCAGACAGAAAAGCGTACTCCAGCGGCGGCCACTCTTATACAATGTTGCTGCTTCCGTACACGGGGCGGTCAAGTTGGTGAGTGAGGGAGAACTATGGATCACGTTCTTACCGAAAATGCCCCCGCGCCCATTGGACCTTACTCTCAGGCGGTCGGGTATGGTGACCTTGTCTTCCTGTCGGGTCAAATTCCGCTGGACCCTGAGACGGGCGAACGGCACGGGGATTCGATCGAGGAGCAAGCCGAGCAGGTGCTGCGGAATCTCGAGTCGGTTCTGGATGCTGCAGGTGCGAGCTGGGAGACCGTGTTGCGCGTGACGGTCTATATGACTCAGCTCGAGGAGTTTTCGCGCTTCAATGCGGTGTACGAACGGATGCTGCGGGGCGCGCAGCCGGCCAGGTCTACCGTGCAGGTGTCAGCATTGCCGTTAGGGGTGAGACTGGAGATTGACGCTATCGCCAGCCGAACAACTCGTTGACACGGATCGAGGTGCTTCGTACTCTGGGTCTGCTTGACGTAAGGGATGAGCTTTGCGGGAAAAGGTTCCCATGACACCCCGTAGCCACGACCAGCTCCAAAAGGAGCTGCATCGTCTCAAGACGCGTGAACGCCCGGCTATGGTGCAAGCGATCAAGGTCGCAAGGGAGCATGGGGACCTCTCCGAGAATGCAGAGTACGACGCTGCCAAGGAAAGCCAGGGGCATATCGAGTCGAGGATCCTCATGCTCGAGGACAAGCTCGCGCGAGCCCAGGTGGTGGATCTGGGCGATCAAACGCCCGATCGGGTCCTTTTTGGCACCACGGTCGTACTCGAGGACCTCAGCTCCGGCGACGAGGTCACCTACACTCTCGTAGGGGAGGACGAGGCGGACATCAGACAGGCCTTGCTCTCAGTCAAGAGTCCGGTGGGGCGAGCGCTCATCGGCAAGCGCGTCGATGACGAGGTGACCGTTGAGGTCCCCTCGGGCGTCAAGCAGTACGAAATCCGCGATATCCGGCTTGGCTAGAGCGGCCCGGTAGGGTCGGCTAACATACCGCGCCATGGCTCGCGTGCTCATGTACACCACCACGACGTGCCCGTACTGCTCGCAGGCGAAAGGCCTGCTCCGGTCCAAGGGGGTCGTCTGGGAAGAGATCAATCTCGACGACTCCCCGCAGCGGCGGGACGAGATGATCGAACGTAGCGGTCGGCGCACCGTCCCCCAGATCTGGATCGGGGAAACCCACGTTGGTGGGTGCGATGATCTCTTCGCACTCGAGCACGCTGGCGAGCTGAATTCCATGTTGGACGTCAGCAAGGCGCGGGGCCGTCCCGATGCGGAGCATACTTCGGTGCTGATCATTGGCAGTGGGCCCGCGGGCTTCACGGCGGCGCTCTATGCGGCGCGGGCAGAGCTCGAACCTGTCGTGTTTGCGGGACTGGCGTTCGGCGGCCAGCTCATGTTGACCACCGATGTCGAGAATTATCCGGGCTTCCCTGAGGGCATCACAGGTCCCGAGATGATGGAGCTCTTCCAGAAGCAGGCGGAGCGCTTTGGCACACGCGTGCTGGCGGAGGACGCAGTGTCTGTCAACCTGGAGTCGCGTCCCTTCAGTGCCGAATCGGATGAGCACCGTTTTACCGCCGATGCTTTGATCATTGCGACAGGCGCTTCGGCCAAATGGCTCGGGCTTGCGTCCGAAGAGAGGCTGATGAACCGGGGCGTATCGGCCTGTGCCACCTGCGACGGTGCGCTGTTTCGAGGCAAGGCGATGGCCGTAGTGGGGGGCGGCGATACGGCGATGGAGGAGGCACTCTTCCTCACGCGTTTTGCCAGCGTGGTCCACGTGATTCATCGAAGGGACGAGCTTCGAGCGAGCAAGATCATGCAGGAGCGTGCGCGCAAGCATGAAAAGCTTCGGTTTGTCTGGGACAGCGCGGTCGAGGATGTGCTGGGCGAGACGGAGGTGGAGGGCGTGCGTATCCGGAATCTGAAGACGGGTGCGCGGTCTGAACTGGAGGTCGGGGCGCTCTTTGTTGCCATCGGGCACAAGCCGAACACCGAGCTCTTTATCGACAAGCTAGGAACCAACGAGAACGGGTATATCCTCGTCGAGCCCGGTTCCACCCGGACCAATGTCGAGGGCGTCTTCGCGTGCGGCGATGTGATGGACCCGAGCTACCGGCAGGCGGTGACCGCGGCGGGGACGGGCTGCATGGCAGCCCTGGACGCAGAACGCTGGCTAGCTGCGAACGAGTAGGCGCCCGGTTCGCCTGTGGGGGTGGCGGAACGTGCGAGTCGAGCTAGACCGCTATAGCCTACGCATCTCGGGGGTGAGGAAGCTGATCCGCGCGGGATCGCTTCACTATTTTCGACTTCCCTCGCCCGCGCTCT
>SMWZ01000077.1 GCA_004356455.1 Deltaproteobacteria bacterium | reverse complement strand
GGTAGCGCGGTACTGGCCGGTTAGCGGCGGGCGGAGCCCGCCTGCCGGCACGGCACGCGATTTCGTGCGTGCCTCAGGTAGCCGGTGATCGGCGGCCCATCGGCCCGTGCTGGGCGGATCGGTTAAGCTCCGGGGACTGTGCTGCTCACACGTAGGATCGATTTCTCGGCCTCGCACCGGGTGTGGCGGGCCGACTGGGACGAAGCACGGAATCGGCAGGCCTTCGGGCCGCGCGCGAGCGGTGCGGGTCACGGGCACAACTACACCCTGGAGGTCACGCTGCGCGGCCCCGTCGATGAAGCGACCGGCATGCTGGTCGATTTGAAGGACCTCAAGCGGGTGCTGGACCGCGAGATCGGGGCCCGCTTCGACCATCGCAATCTGAACGAGGACACGCCCTATTTTCGGGAGCTCGCGCCGACCGCCGAGAACTTCGCGCGCGTTATCTTCGATCTGCTCGATGTCGCGCTGCCGGGGGGGCTCCTGCATCGGGTCCGTCTCAGCCCTACGCCCGATCTCAGCGTCGAGGTCACGCGATGATGACCTTGAGCCGGCGCTACCGTTTCAGCGCCGCGCACGTGCTGGCGCGACGGGACTGGACGCCCCAACGCAATCTCGCGGTCTACGGCAAGTGCGCTAACCCGGCCGGCCACGGACACAACTACGGTGTGGAGGTGACCGTGCGCGGGGAGGTGGATCCGGCGACGGGTCGGCTGGTCTCGCTCGAGCGTCTGGATGCGCTGGTGAAGACGCGCGTGCTGGATGCGTTGGATGGGCGCTGGCTGGACCGCGAGTTGCCGGAGTTCGCCCGGGAGGTGCCGACGGCGGAGAACATTGCGCGCTTCGTCTGGCGCGCGCTCAAGGGCGAGATCTCGCCCGCGGTCCTGCACCGTGTGCGTCTGGTGGAGACGGCGAACAATTGCGTGGAGTACAGTGAGGACGGAGAGGACGCATGAGCCGCATCGACGAGCTGGTGACGGAATTGCTTAAAGAAATTGGGGAGGACCCCGAACGCGAGGGCCTGCGCCAGACGCCCAGTCGCTTTCGGCGGTCGATGCAGTTCCTGACCCACGGCTACCACGAGGATCCGGAGAAGAGTCTCGACGGCGGGGTCTTCGACGAGTCGTACAACGAGATGCTGCTGGTGAAGGACATCGACTTCTACAGCCTGTGTGAGCACCACCTGCTGCCCTTCTTTGGCGTGGCGCACGTGGCCTACGTCCCCGACGGGCGCATCGTGGGACTGTCCAAGGTGGCGCGCCTGGTGGAGGTGTACTCGCGGAGGCTACAGCTGCAGGAGCGGCTGACCCAGCAGATCGCGTCGGCGCTGCAGCGGGTCCTGAAGCCCCGCGGGGTGGCCGTGGTGCTGGAGGCGCGGCACCTGTGCATGATGATGCGGGGCGTCCAAAAGCAGAACTCCTATGCCATCAGCAGCGCCATGCTGGGCGAGTTCGAGTCCGATCCCAAGACCCGCAGCGAGTTGATGCAGCTGATCCACCACAGGCGGCCGTAGCTAGCGGGTTATCGGCGAGCAGAGCTCGCCTGCCCGCACGGCGCCGGACTTCGTCGGCGCCTTGGCTATAGCGGGTTATCGGCGAGCAGAGCTCGCCTGTCCGCACGGCGCCGGACTTCGTCGGCGCCTTGGCTAGCGCGGTACCGGCGGGCTAGGCCCGCCTGCGCGCAGCTTCGCTCGGCTAGGCCTCGCTGCCTCGCTTCGCTCACTGCTACCAAGCCCTACGGGCCTTGCAGGTTCGCCTGTAGTTGCCGGGGTCCGGACCCCTCAAAGTGGCGAAGATCCTGCTGTAAGTAATTGATTTCAAAAGGTATATTTGGGGTCATCTTTTTGTTGACAGATGCTCTAAAGTCCCGTACGGTCCCGACCGAAAAGAGAGCGACCGAGTCTCGAATTGGAGCCGCCCCCCCCTCCAGCTGCCCCTCACCACGGTAGGATGGAGCGAGCGTGGTGCGTTCTTTTTTATTTCGTGAAAATGACACGTTGCGTCGAGCCGAGGGAGCAGGGCCTGCGAGGGCTCTCTCCGGGAGCGCTCAGTCGTGAGCCGCAAGCTGGAAGGCGTCTGGGCCGCGCAGACCCTTGCCGTAGTCGCGGCGGCGGACGTGAGAGAGATCGAGACGAACGAGCTCGGTGAGGAGACAGACCCGAAGATGGCCGCCAGGGGACAATGGAGCGACAGCGCGGTGATCGATCCGCAGCATTCGAACGTGGATCCCGACGAGGAGGCCGCGCGCAACCGGAATACGCTGCTCTCCTACTTCAACGATATCGCGAGCATCCCGACTCTCAAGAAGGAGGAGGAGGTGATGCTCGCCAAGGAGATGGAGGCGGCGACCTTCGAGATGCGCTCGGGCATCCTGTCGGTTCCGTTCACCTGGCGCGAGGCCGTCTCGATCTGGCGCGGGCTGCAGGCCGAGAACCGAGTCACCGCCAAGATGTCGGAGGCGTACGGCTCTGGCACACCGGAAGGCGAGGAGCGCGGGGAGCGCCTGGACAAGGGGCTCAAGCGCGTCGAGCAGCTGCTCTCCAAGCGCTCCGATCTGCTGGCGTCGAAGGGACCCAGGGAGAAGATCGCGAGGATGGAGGGAAGCATCCAGCGCGCGCTGCGGGATGCGGATCTGTCCATGCAGATCTTCGAGCGCGTGCGGCGCAAGCTCCAGTCAGCGCGCGACACCATGGTCGGTTACGAGAAGCGGATCGGTAATCTGCGCTCGCCGAAGCGCGCGCCCCGTACGGCCAAGGGCAAGACGGAGCGCGAGCGTGAGGTTCGCATCGTGCGCAAGCAGCTACGCGAGGTCGAGATCTCCGTCGGCATGCGCGCCCCCGACTTTGTTCGGCTCATGGACAAGGTTGATATCGCGTACGAGCGGCTGATGTTCCACAAGAACAACTTCGTGCAGCACAACCTCAAGCTCGTGATCGCGATCGCGAAGGACTATCGGAACATGGGCATCGCGTTCCAGGACCTGATCCAAGAGGGGAACCTGGGCCTGATCCGCGCGGTCGAGAAGTTCGATTACCGACGTGGCCACAAGTTCTCCACCTACGCTCTGTGGTGGATTCGACAGGCTTTGATCCGCGCTATCCAGAACCAGTCGCGCACGATCCGTATCCCGAGCCATATGCACGACACCCTGCTCAAGTACTACCGGAGCTACAACGCGCTGGCGAAGCGGCTGGGCCGCGAGCCCAAGACCTCGGAGCTGGCCAAGGAGCTTAAGCTCTCGGTCGAGCAGACGGAGCGGCTGCAGAAGATGACGCGCGAGCCGGTCTCCCTCGAGACGCAGGTCAAGGGCACCGACTCCAAGATCCTCAAGGACTTCGTGAAGGACCCGACCATCGCCTCGCCGCTCGAAGGCCTGGACCGGGTGCGCCTGGAGCGAGCCACCGAGGAGTCCATCGCTCAGCTCAACGAACGCGAGCGAAACATCCTGCGCTGGCGCTTCGGGATGAAGGGCGAGCAGGACCACACGCTCGAGGAGATCGGGGAGAAGCTGGGCCTCTCGCGGGAGCGGGTGCGCCAGCTCGAGGCGCGCGCGATCGAGAAGCTGCGCCACTCGGCCAAGCAGCGTCTGCTGGAGGCTTTCTCCGAGCTCTAGCTGCCGCGTCGAAACGCCTCCCCGGTTCGGTGTAAGGCCCCCGCGCCTGCTGCCTGGCGGGCGCCCCTATGCATTCCTGATTTCCGCGCTGCTGCAGCCGGTTGGCGTCCTAGCTGCGGCTCCCCCGCGCTGCCTGCGGACTTGCGAGCGGCCGGCAAGACGGGACGACACTTTTGAGGTGTCAGCTCCACTCTAATCGAGTCGAACAGGCCGGTGCTCAAGCGCTGGGCCGGCGTGCTTTCAGGCTTCCCCTACGGGGGGGCTTTATGACAGACTGGTGGGTCCTTCAACACAGGAGTCCTGCTGATGGCAGCAAAAATGATCATCCCGCGCCTGCTGGTTGCCCTTCTGGTGGCGGCGGTTGCCCTGCCGGCCAGTGCGCAGGTCTTCGACGTGGTCCCGTATCAGCTCGTAGGAGCGTTCGGTAGCAACAATGAGAGAGATACCAACGAGGGATCCTGCGATCTCGAGTTCGGCTGTATCAGCAACACCGGCAATATCTGCGCCGACGACCCGAACCAGGGCTGTGTTCTGGCGACGGTGCCGGCCGGCCGCTGCGTGAGCGGGAACCGCCCCGACAACCTCTGGCCCAGCAAGGGCGGCGAGTGCGTCGGCACGAGCGGCTTCTTCGAGCGCGGGCCGGCGAAGCTGGGGAATATTCAGCAGAACTCGGTAGGCGGATACCCCTGCGTGACGGATACCTATGCGGCGGCGCTGGCGATCTTCGCGCAGGATCCGGACCGCGATAGCACGGAGATTGACGCGCTCGAGGCGGACAACGGGCCGAGCTCCATGTGTCCCAATAACGGCATCTGTGCGCACAAGCGGTGCGCAGTGGCTCCCGCGGGTATCGGTGTGGTGGCCTGCGAGACGAATGCTGACTGCACGGCGACGCCAGAGGACGAGTGCGTCCAGGTCAACGACAACTCGGCCAACTGCCAGGGGTTCGACCCGAAGTCCAGCGTCTGCTTCAGCGACAACTCCCGCAAGTGCGGGATCGATCAAGACTGTGCCAAGACCTGCAGCGGCGGGGTCCATAACGGTGAGTCCTGCGAGACGAGCTTGCTCGACTGCAAGGACGGCGTGGGTACCAATCCCGGCGACTGCGTCCCCATCCCCGGCGACTGCATCCTCACTCGCTGCGAGCGCGACCCCAGCATCGGCTGCGTGAACGATGCCGACTGTGGCAAGATCTGCAGCGATGGCTTCCGCGACGGGCTTGAGTGCCAGGACAGCCTACCCGACTGCCAGTTGGACCCGAATGACCCCGGTGAATGCGTAGTCGAGTTCCCGGGCGGCTGCAGCGTCCCTGCCAACGACTTCGAGCCCGGCATTTGCGGCGGGACCCAGGCGCGCTGCTCGGATGGCGATCCGGACCTCGCGGTGGGGGGCGTGGGTCTGGGCCTGTGCAGCGACAT
>SMWZ01000076.1 GCA_004356455.1 Deltaproteobacteria bacterium | reverse complement strand
GCTCCGGGGAACCTCCCTAACTGGAAGAGGCAGTCCGCCATGCGTTGCACGGCCCAGCGCTTGGCGTCTGGCGCGAGCGCGGCGGGATCCAGCTTGACGATCGTTTCGATGGCCGCATCGGTCTGGTCGTTGAGATAAGCGGCCTCGGCGTAGGAGATGTGTGCGGCTATCCCAGCGGACGTCGTGGGTGGGTCGTGGAGTAGGCCGTGCAGCGAGGCTTCGGCCTCCGGAAAGAAGCGGAGGTCCAGGAAGATTTGGCCCACGCGCAGACGCGCGCGCCGGGCCATGGGCGAGTCCTGGGCAAGACTCAGTGCGTAACGGTAGGCACGGATGGTCTCGATCTTTTTGCTCGGGTGCGCATAGCGTGAGCGCTCGTCGAGCAGCTGAGCGCGGAGGTGGGCCGCGCCCGAGTCCGCTTCGAGCGCGGGATCTTCAAGCAGGCGCAACGCCTCGTCGACGTCACCCGACGCGTAGTGTCGAGCCGCCGTAAGACTCACCCCGACGAGGCCACGCGCCCTCACGGGCGGCACCACGTCCACCTCCAGGCTGGGCTCATCCCGCTGCGACAGGACCCGCTTCATCACCAGCTCGTTGAGGAGCCGGTGGATGGTCGCTCGGTCGAACTCGGGCAGGTTCGCGGCCGCCTCGTCGAGTTGGTCCTGCACGAGAGCCGTCTCGACCCAGGCCTCGAAGCGCGCCTGCCAGGCCTGGGAGTCCACCACGGGCCCGGCCGTCTCGGCGGCCTGACTCCACGCAGCCCAGACCACGGCCGCTGTCAGCACTCCTAGGCAAGTCCTGCGCCGTGTTGCGTTTCCGCCTGAGAAGAACATTGCCGCGTGTTAGTGCAATGGGTGTGCCCGGGCCGCGCCCCCGTCCCAGATGGGCATCCGATGACGGCAGCGGACGTGGGGGGCGTCGGAACGCACTTGCCTCCCGGCAGTTCTTGCCGCCGGGATCCCGACGAACCGAGGCCGGAGACGGCGGGATTTCGACGCCCGGGCGTGCGCAGTGGGCGCTTCCTCTGCTCGGTCGCGCCGGAGTAGAATTCCATCGGACAGAGAGTGACGGGAAGCGCGTTCGATGAACCTGTGCGCAGCTCGCAGGCCCGCGTGGCGGGCCTGACTTGAACGATTGGACGCCGGCGGAGCGTGTTGAGCGCCTCCATGCTTTCCTGCGGGAGTGTACGGGTGACGCGTCCGTACAGGTCCGCGACCTACGTCGCATGACGGGCGGCGCGTCGCGTCAGGTATGGCGGCTGGACGCCAGCCTGGACGCGGAGGAGTCGAGCCTCGAGCTGGTCCTGCGGATCGATCCGGCGCCGCGCGCGGCTCCCGGCCTGGAGCGGGTGGCCGCGGGTCTGAAGGGCGAGTTTCGACTGCTCGAGACGCTTCACCGCCACGGCTTGCTGGTGCCGCGCACCTACTGGTTCTGCGATGACTCCGCTGTGCTGGGCGCTCCCTTCTATCTGATGCAGCGTGTCGAGGGGGAGACGCTCCCGCGCCGCATCCTGCGCTCGGCTGAGCTCGCCAAGGCGCGCGCAGCGCTGCCCCAGCAGCTGGGCCGGGCGCTCGCGGAGGTTCACGCGCTCGACCCCGGGGCGGCGGGACTGGTGGGGCTGCCCGGACCGGCGCCGGGGCAGAGCGCGCTGGACTTCCAGCTCGCCCAGATCCGAGCCGGCATCGACCAGGCGCTGAGCCCCGTTCCCACGCTCGAGCTGGCCTACCGCTGGCTCGAGCGGCACCGCCCGGGCGAGCAAACGCCCACGCTGGTCCACGGAGACTACCGCCTGGGGAACGTTGTCGTGGGGCCTGATGGCCTGCGCTCGATCCTCGACTGGGAGCTCGCGCATCTGGGCGACCCCCAGGAGGATCTGGCGTGGATGTGCACCAAGACCTGGCGCTTCGGCGAGCGGGACCGGCCCGTGGGGGGAGTGGGTCAGCGGGAGCCCTTCTATCGCGCCTACGAAGAGGTGTCGGGGCGCCCCCTCGAGCGCGGGCCGCTTGGCTATTGGGAGTTATTGGCTCTGGCCAAAGTGGCCGTGGTATGGATCTTTCAGGTGCGCTCGTACCTGGCGGGGACTCGGCCCAGTGTCGAGCACGCCGCCATCGGGCGGCGCATGGCCGAAACCGAGCTCGATCTGCTGGAGCTGTTGCGCGAGTACTGACCCCCTGGTCTGTACACGCAGACCCGGTAGTATGACGGCGCTGTGATCATCGTCATGAAGGACAACATACTGCCGGACTCGTCGGAGGTGGTCGAGGTGGTGCAGCTGGCTGAGCGCTATCCCGATGTCAGCACCGCGGTCCGGGCGATCGAGGGTGCCACACGCACAGTGACCGAGGTGTACCTGCTCGGGTCCACGGGAACCGTGCCGGAGGCGCCCTTCGAGGAGTTCCCCGCAGTCGAGAAGGTGGTTCGGGTGCGCACTAGCTACCGCGCGATCGGGCGGCACGAGAACCAGGCCGAGGTGCTCGGCTTCGAGTTCAACGGCCTCCACTTCAGCCAGGACAGCTTCCACATCTTCGCGGGCCTGTGTGCGGTCGACTCACTTGAGAACACCGAGCGCATGTTTGCCGCCCTGAAGCGGGTCGGACTGCAGACAACGCGTGCGGGTGCATACAAGCCGCGGACCAGCCCCTATGACTTTCAAGGTCTCGGCAAGGATTGCCTGCCCTATGTCTTCGAGCTGGCCGGCCGTTACGACATCAAGGTGATCTCCATGGAGGTCACACACGAGTCGCAGCTCGATGAGATCGAGGGGGCGCTGCGCAATGCCGGTCATCCGACGGGTGTCATGCTCCAGGTCGGAACCCGCAATGCTCAGAACTTCGAGCTGCTCAAGATCATTGGGCAGCAGCAAGAGTTCCCGGTGCTCTTCAAGCGTGGCATGGGAATCACCCTGGATGAGTCTCTGAACGCATGCGAGTACGTGGCCTCGGCCGGGAACCCGCGCATCATCTTCTGCCTGCGCGGGGTGAAGACGCATCTCGGGGATCCGCATCGGAACTTCGTGGATTTCGGGCATGTGCCGGTCGTGAAGCGACTGACCCGCCTTCCGGTCTGCATCGACCCATCCCATTCGGTGGGGAAGAAGGTGCGAGCTTTGGACGGCCTGCTCGATATCCACCATGCGACTGCGCAGGGAGTCATCGCGGGTGCGAACGCCGTGCTGGTCGACTTTCACCCCCGTCCCAAGGAGGCGCTCTGCGATGGACCCCAGGCGCTTCTGATCGAGGAACTCGAGCACTTCGTGCGTGATGTAGAATTGGTGCGGAATGCCTACCTCGAGCGGCTCAAGCTGCATGAGCAGCTCGGCTCTCGGTCCGTCTGAGTGATGGGCCTCTGATGGTGGGTAGCGGTGAGCGGAGGTTCTGCGGTGGATGAAGAGAGAATCAAGCAGCTCGTCGGAGAGATGAGCTTCTGGAGCGGCAAGCGCGACATGTGCATCGACGAGATCGCGATGATCCAGCCGGGCCTGGCTCGGATCATGCCCGAGATCGGAGCGCGCACCTGGAAGCTCTACTACGCCGCGAAGGCGGAGAACTGGCCCAACGCCATGTACCAATGGAAGGAGGCCAAGAAGCTCTTCGAGCTGGCCGCGTATACCCGGCCCAAGCACGAGGAGGCGATCGAGGAGTATCTGCGTGATCACTGGGCGCCCCTCGAGGCCGCCATCAAGGACCAGAGCTTCGAGACTTTCCAGAAGGCCTTTGACGAAGGTATCGACGCGGCCAACGCCTGGCATGAGAAGAAGGACAAGCCCTACATTCGCTGGAAGCTGCCCGACTTTCCGCCGCCGGATCTGGACCTGACGCCGAGACGCTAGGAGAGAAGATGGGAAACAATGCGGAGAGTGCGCTGGCGATCTTCAAGCAGCGTCTGGGTACGGAAGACGGCCTCGGCGACTGGCATAAGGTCGAGCAGTCACAGATCAACCAGTTTGCGGATGCGACCGGAGACCATCAGTTCATCCACGTGGACCCGGAGAAGGCCGCACAGCTTTCCCCCTACAAGGTCACGATCGCTCACGGATTTCTGACCCTCTCCTTGATCCCATACCTGACAGCCAGCATCCCGCTACCCGAGCATGCCTACGAGGGGCTCCTCATGGGGATCAACTACGGGTTGGATAGGCTGCGCTTTCCCTCGCCCGTGAAGGTGGACTCCCGGGTGCGCGCGCGACGTGAGCTGGTCGAGGTCGAGCTGAAGGCGGAAAATACGCTCCAGATCAAGCAGAAGGTCACCGTAGAAATCGAGGGGGAGAGTAAGCCTGGCTGTGTCGCCGAGTTCCTGACGCGTCTCGTCTACGCATAGGCGGTCACACCCCGGGCGTTCCGGTGCCCGCAACACTACGCAGAGGCTCGCGAGTGGGCAAGTACCGCTTGGACCGGCGGATAGGGCAAGGTGCGTTCGCCGACGTCTGGAAAGCGCGCGATACCGTCGAGAAGCGCGACGTGGCGCTCAAGCTGGTCCTGCCCTCCGTGGTAAGCGCCCATGGTCGTGAGGAGGTCGAGCGAGAGGCCCGCATCGCGGTCAGCCTCACGCATCCCAATATCGTGACGGTTCGAAATGCGGACTGGGCCGATGGCTACTTCGTGCTCGCGAGCGATCTGGCCAAGACCCATCTGGGGCTTTACGCGGGCGCTCGGCGCTCGGGCCGGATCGCGTTGCGGGTCATCCGCGATGTGGCCGCCGGTCTGGCTCATGCCCACGTGAGACGGATCATGCATCGAGACGTCAAGCCGGAGAACATCCTGATCTTCCCCGACGGGCGGGCGGCGCTGACCGACTTCGGCGTCTCGCGCTTCGCCAAGGCAGCGACCTGGACCTACACCGAGGCCGGTACGCTTGGCTACATCGCGCCCGAGCAGGCCTACGGCCGGCCCACGCTCTCCTCTGACGTGTTTTCACTCGGGTTGATCGCCTACGACATGCTTACCGGCACGCGCCCGGGCTGGCCCTTCAACTGGCCGCCGGAGGGGATCAAACGCTTCGACGCCAAGGTGCCCGGGCCGGTTCGACCGGTTCTGCGCAAGGCGGCCGAGTTCAGCCCGCGCCGCCGCTACCCGGATGCTATCGCCTTTCAGCGGGCGCTCGAGGTGGCCTTCCGCAAGGTGGAGGCCAAAGCACGCCCCCGTCCGAGCGCCCGCCGGAGAAAGCGCAAGCCGGCTCTGTCGCCGCTGCAGGTCCAGGCGCAGCTCTTCCGCCGTCGTCACGGCGCCCGGCTCGGCATGCGCTACCGCTGCCACCGCTGCGATGGGCCGATCTCCGAACCCATGAGCTTCTGCCCCTGGTGCGGGAGCGGTGAAAATTCTTTCGCGGACATCTCCTCCTACCCACTGGTGTGTCCGGACTGCGAGCGCGGGGTCAAGGCCGAGTGGAAAGCGTGCCCCTGGTGCTTCTCCGGCCGCTTTACGGGAAACGATCGCCGGCTGCGCCGCGATCCGACGGCGGTGCGCAACTGCGCCCGCCCGGGCTGCGAGGGGGAGCTGCGCCGCTTTATGCGCTACTGCCCCCTCTGCAAGCAAAAGGTGCGTCGCGTGTGGACCGATCCCGATCTCCCCGATCGCTGCCCCCGCTGCCGCTGGCCGGTGTCCCATGCGTTCTGGCGCTTCTGCGCCTGGTGCGGCAGGCGCGAGCCCAAAGCCGGAACCTTCGTCCGCTCCCGTCCCTGAGCTCGGCGCGCCCGCTTCCCGCCCGCGCGCGAGGGGCTACAATGAGCGCGCGGAGGTCAGGATGAGTCAGTCAGCCGGTAAAGCCGGCCTGAATAGACGCAGCCGCGTCGTGACCGAAGGGGATCAGCGCGCGCCCAACCGCGCGATGCTGCGCGCCGTCGGCTTCGCGGACGAGGATTTCGGGAAGCCCATCGTTGGCGTGGCGAACGGCCAGAGCAACATCACGCCCTGCAACGCGGGGCTGGGCGAGCTGGCCGAGGGGACCGCGAGCGCGATTCGAAAGGCGGGCGGCATGCCCCAGCTCTTCGGGACCATCACCGTCAGCGATGGCATCTCGATGGGGACCGAGGGCATGAAGTGCTCGCTCGTGAGCCGTGAGGTCATCGCGGACTCGATCGAGACGGTCTGCCGGGCCCAGAGTCTCGATGGCGTGATCGCCATCGGTGGCTGTGACAAGAACATGCCGGGGGCGTTGATCGCGTTGGCGCGTCTCAACATCCCCGGAGTCTTCGTCTACGGCGGCACCATCAAGCCCGGTCACTACGCGGGTAAGGACCTCACGGTCGTCAGCATCTTCGAAGCGGTGGGGGAGTACGATGCCGGCCGCATATCGCGCCACGACTTCTGCGAGATCGAGCGCCGTGCCTGCCCCGGCAAAGGCGCCTGCGGTGGGATGTACACGGCCAACACCATGAGCAGTGCGTTTGAGGCGATCGGGATGAGCCTCCCGTACTCCTCCAGCATGGCCGCTGAGGATCAGGAGAAGCTCGACAGTGCGGTCGAGAGCGGGCGCAGCTTGATGAAGCTGATTGAGCTCGATCTCAAGCCGCGCGACATCCTCACCAGGCAGGCGTTCGAGAACGCGATCAGCGTGGTCATGGCGATCGGTGGCTCGACGAACGCCGTGCTCCACCTGCTCGCGATCGCACATGCGGCCGAAGTGGAGTTGACGCTGGATGACTTCGAGCGTATTCGCGGGCGCGTGCCCCAGCTGGCGGACCTCAAGCCTGCGGGGGCCTACGTCGCGGCCGATCTGCACCGGGTGGGGGGAATCCCGCTGATCATGAAGATGCTGCTGCAGCAGGGCTTGCTCCACGGGGACTGCCTCACCCTGACCGGTAAGACCGTCGCACAGAACCTGGCCAAGGCGCCCGCACAACCTCCCGCGGGACAGGATGTGGTTCTGCCCTTTGACAAGCCCAAGTATGCGACCGGGCAAATGACCATTCTGCGCGGCAACCTCGCGCCCGAGGGAGGCGTGGCCAAAACGAGCGGCGTGGAGGTGCCGCACATGATGGGTCCGGCGCGCATCTTCGAATCCGAAGAGGACTGTCTCGAGGCCATACTGGACGATCGGATTGGTGCGGGCGACGTCATCGTTTTGCGCTACGAGGGACCCAAGGGTGGCCCCGGCATGCGTGAGATGCTGGCCCCCACCAGCGCCATCATCGGCAAGGGGTTGGGGGGCTCGGTGGGATTCATCACCGACGGCCGTTTCTCGGGCGGCACCTTCGGCATGGTGGTTGGCCACGTGGCGCCCGAGGCGCAGGTAGGGGGCCCGATCGCGCTCGTCCAGGAGGGCGACAGCATCACCATCGACGCCGAGAAACGCCTGCTTCAGCTCAACGTCGAGCCGGCCGAGCTGGAGCGCCGCCGCTCCGAGTGGAAGGCGCCTCCCATCAAGTACCGCTCGGGCGTCCTGGCCAAGTACGCGAAGCTCGTATCGAGCGCATCCAACGGCGCCGTAACGGACTGAGGTCGGCCCAGCGTGCGCTGGATCGTACTCGCAGCGGGCTCCGGCTCACTGGCCGTAGCGGCGGGGGCTTTCGCTGCACACGGCTTGCGTGCCCAGACAAGCCCCGAGCTACTCTCGGCCTGGAACACGGCTGCGCACTACCATCTCCTGCACAGCGTGGTTCTGCTGGCGCTGGGCCTGTTCACCGCCTCGACCCAGAAGAGCGTTGCGCTTTCCGGGTCGCTCTTCGGCCTGGGCATCCTGCTCTTCTCGGGATCGATCTACGGGCTGGTGCTCACGCAGCAGAGCTGGCTCGGACCGCTGACCCCGATCGGCGGACTGCTTCTGGTGGCGGGCTGGTTGTCTCTGCTCTGGCTGGGCCGAGGCTCCTAGTCCGACTCCGCGATCTCCTGCCAGAAGCGCCGCGTGTCCTCCAGCGGTGCCTCCTGCACCTCCGGGGGCTCATCCAGGATCATCGTGGCCCGGCGGGGCGGGGCATAGGCCGGCCAGCTGCCAAGGGCGGCGTGGCTCGGATCACCGGTCCGTGCGAAGGCCAGCCAGGCATCCTGTACGCTCCGAGCGAGGGAGGTCGTCTCGTGGCTCTTGCGCACCAGCTCCCGCAGGGAGTGGTCCTCCAGCGTTCCGAAGACGAACGGTACCTCCACCCCGTGAAAGGCCCCGAGCTGGGACCCTGACGCCCGTGGACCCCAGCGGAAGAGATAGGCGTAGGTTTGTGGCTGGCGTTTACTGTGCAGCTCCGCCACGCGCGCCGTCGGGCTGTGGAAGAGCCGATCCGACTCGATGGCGCACCAGAGCTCCGCTGCCTGGGTCAGGCCGCGGTCGGCTCGGGCGCGGCTGTAAACCTCGAGCGCACTCTGCGCCGCGCGCGGGCCGCCGGCAGGAGAGGCCCGGAGCTGCAGCTCCAGGCGCTCACGCAGGCCGCGCTCGTCGAGCTCGCGCAGGCTTGGGTCGATCGCGTCGAGGATTCGCATCTCGTCGAGGTTCGAGCCCACGATCAGCGGAACGGGATTCAGCTCGGCGTCCTGGGCTGCGGCCAACGGGGTCTTTGGAAGAATCTCGCCGTCGACGACGGGCTGGAAGGGCAAGTCCCCGAGCTGCTCTGTGAGTCGCGCACCGCAACGTTGCTGGGCTTGCAGCAGCCGTTCCAGCGGAAGGTCTTTCAGCTTCTCGACGTCGCGTGCACTGAGATCGAGTTCCTCGAGCAGCCCGCTGGCCACGCGCGTTGCCGACTCGGTGTCGTGGGCCGTGAAGACTCCGCTCTGCACGATCGCGCGCTGGAAGAGGCCCCGGGCCCGCGGCATGCTGAGCAGCGCGGCCACGCTGGAGCCCCCGGCAGAGCCGCCGAAGAGCGTGACGTTCGACGGATCTCCGCCGAAGGCGTCGATCTCGTCGCGGATCCACTCGAGCGCGGCGATCTGGTCGAGCAGCCCCAGGTTCGAGGCCCCAGGCGAGCCGGGGCCGAGCTCGCGCAGGTGAAGGAAGCCCAGCGCCCCCAGGCGATATTGGAGGCTCACCACGACCACGTCCCCCCGACGGGCCAGCCGACGCCCGTTGGTGTCGGCGAGCGAGGCGCTGCCCTCCGTAAAGCGGCCCCCATGAATCCACACCAGAACCGGTCGTGGCGCGCCCTCGAGCGACGGGGTCCAAATATTGAGCTGGAGGCAGTCCTCGCTCTGCTTTGGAGCCTCCGTGCGCGAGAGCACGGAGAAGGGCGAGGGCAGCTGGGGTGCCGCCGGGCCCCAGGGCCGGCCGTCACGGATCCCCGGCCACGGCTCGGGGCGCTCGGGCGGCATGAACCGCAGCGCCCCCAGCGGCGGCCGCGCGAACGGGATGCCCCGGAAGACGGCCACGCCTCCATCGGTGGCCGCACGAATCTTCCCGTAGCGCGTCTCGACCGTAACTATCATGCTCTCGCGTCCTGCGGCTGCCGTCCCGGGAATGGGACCGGAGCTGCATCGAGACGACAGTTTAACATGCCTAGAGGACGGCAGTAGATGCGTGAGACCAGGAAATCCGAGCTTGATTGTCAGGCCCCTAATTCGATGTTACAAGGATGAGCCGCAGCTAGCGTGGGAGCAAGCCAGTTGGTGGGTTCTTTGTCCAAGAAAATCTGCGTCGTTGGGGCAGGTCGGTGGGGTAGAAACCACATCAGGACGCTCAAGCAGCTGTCCTG
>SMWZ01000075.1 GCA_004356455.1 Deltaproteobacteria bacterium | reverse complement strand
CGTCGAGCAGCTCCATCTTCAGTCCCCACCAGTCTGCCCACACCACGGCCCCCACCTCCTCCTCCGCCAGCACGTGGCGGATCTTGTAGGCCTCGACGGCATGATGGAAGGCGCGCGGCCGCACCCCAAACTCCCGAAACAGGTCGAGACGAACCAGCATCTCGTCCGCGCGGTAGCAGTGATTCTGAATCAGGAACTCGCCACTCAGCACCCGGGCCAGCGCCGCCTTGTCGTAGTCGACCTCCTTCTTGCCCTCGCCTTTCGCCTCGTCCTCTCCAACGCGCTCGCTCGGCGACTCGTAGACCCGCGCCCGCTCCAGGGCCTGGCGCAGCATCGCTACCTCGCCCATACGTGTCGTGGGTCCACGCTTACGCTTCTTTCCGTAGGCGTGTTTGGGGTTCTCTCCGCAGGCCATCTTCATGGTCGTAGGCGCATCGGGAAAGCGCATCGACTTCGCCGAGAGGCCCGGCTTGAGCCGCAACGTCACGCCCTGGCCCCCGACCAGATTCGCCGAGCCGGGCAGAACGTGGATGGTGGTCACGCCACCAGCGAGCGCGCGCTCGATTGCCGGATCCTGCGGCCAGAACGCGTCCTCCGCCCGCACCGCCGCCTGGAAAGGTCCGCTGGTCTCGTTCCCATCCGAGTGCGCCGCGACCATGGGCAGCGCGTAGACACCCAAGTGCGAATGAGGATCGATCAGACCCGGCGTCAGCCAGCGACCTTCGAGCTCCACAACCTGCACGGAGGCGGGAACCACAAGATCGACCCCGACCGCGCGGATCACCCCGTCCTGGATCCAGACGTCGGCGCGCTCGAGCGTGGGACCCGCGGCCGTCATCACGGAGCCGCCGCGCAGCAGCGTACCCCCCCGGACCTCAGACGCTAGCGCGTCTTCAGGAGGTGATTCGGTGGTGGCGCAGGCCGCGAGCAGCCCGGCAGCCAGTGCGACCATGCATCGAGGGTTCTTGCGCCACATGGGCGCGCATTGTAGCGCGTTACTAGCGCGGTAGCGGCGAGCACAGCTCGCCTGCGCGCACTTCGCTCGGCTACGCCTCGCTGCGCGGCCCGGGCGGCCTTGCAGCTCTACCGCAAACTAGCGCGGTAGCGGCGAGCACAGCTCGCCTGCGCGCACTTCGCTCGGCTACGCCTCGCTGCGTCGCTTCGCGCACTGCCACGCAGCCCAACGGAGCTCGCAGCACTAAGGAGCTGCTAGGCAAGAATGTCGAGCAGGCTTCCCAGCAGCTCGAGGTCGGCTTTCACCAGTCGCGCCGAGGCCTTCGCCTGAATCGCTGCCAGGTCGGACTCGATGAACTCGCGCGCGACCGAGACCGGCTCGGGCCGGGCGGCGACCTCAGCCTCGGCGATCGAGCCACCGGCCGCACGCGCGGACTGCCTCACCCGCACAGGCTGAAACTCCTCCGTCTGCAGGTTGGCCACGTTGTGGCTGGCCGCCTCGATCCGCTTGGTTGCAGACGCGATTCCCGTCAGCGCGATGGTCGCGGGCGCACCTGGCAATGCAGGACTCCTCGCCCCCCGTCCCTCTATCGGAGAGCGGCTGTTCCCGCTTGAGCATTGCCGACACCGCAAGGCGCGAGCTGTGCTCTAATCACCACGCTTGTGCCAGGCAAGAGGAGCACAGAATGCGTCTGGGACTGATCCTCATGGCGCCATCCATTCAGGACCAGCTCGCCGCGGCACGCCACGCCGAGGCCCGGGGCTTCCATTCCGTATGGACCACCGAGTTCCACAACCACAACGCTTTCGTACGCTTGACCGCGGTGGCTGCGACCACGCAGCGCGTTCAGGTTGGTACGGCCATCGCATACGCGTTCATGCGCACTCCCCTGCTCGCAGCTTCGGCCGCCATGGACATCGATGAGCTGTCGGGCGGGCGCGTAATCCTGGGCCTGGGCAGCGGTACGCGCTCGATGAACGAGCGCTGGTACTCGATGCCCTTCGACAAGCCTCCTGCGCCCCGGATGCGCGAGGCGGTCGAGCTCATCCGGGAGGCCATTCGTGCGCAGAAAGGGGGGGGCCTCGTTTTCGAGGGCGAGCATTACAAAGTCAAGATCCCGATGTATGCCCGGCCCGGCGCCCCCCGGGAGCGAATCCCCATCTATATAGCCGGCGTGAACCGGGGCATGATCCGCGCGGCCGCGGCCGTGGCGGATGGTCTGATCGGCCACCCGGTCTACACGCGCAAGTACATCTCCGAGCGGGTGCTGCCGGAGCTCGAAGGCTCGAGCTGCGAGCTTACGCCGTACATCGTCTGCTCCATCTCAGATGACGTCGAGCAGGCCCGCAGAGAGGCGCGGGCGCAGATCGCCTTCTACTACACCACACGGCTCTACCACTCCATTCTCGATGTGCACGGCTGGCGCGAGGTGGGTGAAAAGATTGCGCAGGCATTCCGCAGCCAGGATTTTGCGGGCATGGCCGCGGCTGTGCCGGACGAGCTGCTGGACGCGATTGCGATCACGGGTCGACCGGAGGAGGCCCGGGATCAGCTCCAGCAGTGGCAGGGGCTCACGGATCACGTCCTGCTCTACCCCCCCAGCACGGGAGCGGACCCCGCTCGGCTGCGCGAGAACGTGGCGGCCATAATCGATACCTTCGGACCCCACGCTGCCTAGCCTGGATCCAGGCCAGACAGCGCCCGGCGCATGAGGGCTGCGCAGTCACGCATGTGCAGCCGCGCACTCCAAGTACTTTGCCGTCGCTCGGCTTCGCTGGCGTCGCCCCCTGACCCTAAAGGACTTCAGCGCTCCTGCCGATTCAGCCTATGGATAGACGACTGCGGACGGGAATCCTCGCACGCGGTCGGAAGGCACCACAAGTGGACGCAGCCAGCACGCAGAACCCTTTGGCAGCAGTCAGACAGCCCGAGCCCCGGAGCGCGGGTCTGTTCAGTAACGAGGACCGCCAGGTCCGAGAAAGCCGCGCTGCCCCGTCTCAGCTGCCCGAGAGCCAGCCCGTGGAGCGGCAGCCGCTGCTCGCGGTGCGCACCGGCCCCGCTCCCGTAGAGAGCCTGCAGGTCAACGTGGAGCAGCTTCTGCGCGCCACACTCAGTGAGCACGCCACGCTGCGCCGGGTGGGCGAGGTGCTCTCGATCGAGCGCCCGACTGGGGAGCACGAGGCCAAGGTTCGCCTGGCCGAGGTCGGCTCGGGCGAGGCCGCCGCCGAGCTAGAGCTTCCGGGTGAGGGCGAGACCGTCTCTCCGGAGGCAGCCAGTACTGCCGCCGCGGCCCTCGGTCCTGGACGGCTCGTGAGCACCGCCAACCTGGGGGCCCAGATCGGTCTGGAGACGCGCGAGGATCTGATCGTCGCGCAGCGCGAGGAGCAACAGAACGACGCGGAGCCAACCCGGCGCCAGGAGGACGAGACCACATCCAGCGCCGTCGCCTCCCATACGGGCGCAGTGCAGAACCGGGACGATCCGCAGCGGCTCGAGCTGCCCGGGGAGGGCAGCGATCCTGCGACCGCCGCGGTTGCAGAGGCGGCCTTTACTCAGGCGGGCTCGGTCCAGGCCGTGACCCAAGACCAGATCGTGACGCGCTTCTTCGAGCAAGCCCCCCCGTCCGAGGATCATGGACCCGAGCCACGCCCACAGAACACGCTGGGCGAGCGCAACGTCCCCTTCTCCACCTTCGCGTGACTATAGCGCGTGAGCGGCGAGCACAGCCCTACTTACTACCCGGGTAGCGGCCGGCAGAGCCGGCCTGCCGGGACGGCGCGTGACTTCGTACGCGCCTGGGTGCGCGCACCTCACTCGGCTTCGCCACTACTCTAATCTGGGAGCCAGAAGAAGAAGGTCGATCCTTGGTCCGGCTCGGACTCGACCCCGATTCGACCTCCGTGGCGCTCGACGATCTTCTTGCAGATCGTGAGGCCCAGGCCCCGCCCCGCACGCCGAGTGCCCGGAACCCGCTTGAAAAGCTCGAAGATCTTCACGTGGTGATCGGGAGCGATCCCGATCCCATTGTCTCGCACCGAGAGGCGCCAGCCATCGCCGTCGCGCCGCGCCCCGACGTGCACGACCACCGGCTCCTCACGACGGAACTTGAGGGCGTTACCGATCAGGTTCTGGAAGACCTGGGCCAGCTGGGTCGCATCCGCGCCCACGACCGGTAGCGGGTCGCGCGTGATCTCGGCACCGCTTTCAAGCACGAGCTGACTCAGATTGGCGAGGGCCCAGTCCAGCGGCGTGCCGAGGTCGGTGGGCTCGAGCGGGGCCCCGCGGGTCGAGATGCGGGCACACTCGAGCAGATCTCGCAGCAGTGTTTGCATCCGCCGCACGTTCTCCATGGCATCCTTGAGCCGCCCCGATTCCCATCTCGTGCCCTCCCCCAGCGCGGCGAGCTGGCTCTGCAGGGTGCGCAAGGGTTCGTGGAGGTCGTGGCAGGCCGTCTGCACGAAGCTCTCGAGCTCCTGGTTCGCGTGTGAGAGCTGACTCACCTCCACCAGCGCCTGCTGACCGGCCTGCTTGAGGTCGGTGATGTCAAAGCTGGAGCCAACGTAGCCGCTGAACTCGCCCTCTCGCGTGAAGCTCGGAATCCCGTGATGACGGACCCAATGAAATCTCCCCGTGATCGAGCGCATCCGGACGTCAACGCTGAACTCGTCCGGGACGCGCAGCGCTCTCGAGTAGACCTGGGTCCAGCGCTCCAGATCCGCCGGGTGCACACCATCGAGCCAGCCGCGGCCGCGCTCCTTCTCCTCACTCCGGCCCGTGAAGAGACACCAACGCCGACTGAAGTTCGTGAACAAGCCCTCGGCATCCGTCTTCCAGATCATGGCGGGAGCGATGTTCAGGATCTGCTGACGGGATCTCTCGCCACCCGACGCGCTCGCTCCGCGCACAGCCGCCTCCTTTCTCTCGCTCGAACGGGTCTCAACCCCCACGCGAGCAAGATAGGCCCTGTCGGCCGTCCTCCGCCATATCGCTACCTTCAGCGGTGCGCCCTGGCGGCTGCATGAGGAGAGCAGATGGTTCGCCTGCCCGATGCCGACCCGCTGCTAATGCTGGCGGTGATCCTGGTTGCGGGGATGGGGCTGGGTCGGCTGGCCGGGCTTCTGCGCCTACCCGCCGTCACCGGTCAGATCCTGGCGGGCGTTCTGATCGGTCACGCGGGCCTGGCACTCTTCGACACCCGGGGCATCCAGGGTCTGCAGCCTCTGACACACTTCGCGCTGGCACTTGTCGGTGTCACAGTCGGCTCCCACCTCAACCTGCGCAGGCTGCGCAACGCCGGAAAGCGCCTCGTCCTGCTGCTGCTGGCGGAGGCCACCCTCACGCCGCTTGCGGTCGGTGTGGGTCTGATCCTGCTGACCGACATGGGTCTCAGCCTGGCCGCGCTGCTAGCCACACTCGCGATCTCGACGGCGCCCGCCACGATCGTTGCGCTCGTGCGCGAGACCCACTCCCGCGGCGTCTTCGTGAAGACTCTCCTCGCCGCCGTCGCGATCAACAACATGACCTGCATCGTGCTCTTCGAGCTGGTGCGGAGCTCGGCGCGGATGGGGATCATACCCGGCCTCCCACACTCCGGGGGCATGCAGGGTCAGCTCGTCCAGACCTTCATCGGCTCGGCTTCCCAGCTCGTGCTTGCGGTCATGGTCGGCGCCGCTGCGGCCGCCCTGACCCACCTCTTCACGCTGAGGACGCTGCGGCCCGCGCGGCTGGCCACGATCTCGATGATCTCGATTCTCCTGACCTTCGGCCTGGCCTCCTACACCGAGCTCTCGCCGCTGCTCGCGTGCCTGTCTCTGGGGATCGTGCTCACGAACCTCAACCCAGCACGCGATCGCATGGTCGATGCTGCTTTCTCGAACTTCGAGCCCGCCATCATGTGCGTGTTCTTCACGGTGGCCGGGATTCACCTGAGCTTCGAGCATGTGGCCGAGGCCGGGTTGCTCGCGTTCCTGTTCGTGGGCCTTCGTATCGGAGGCAAGCTGGTGTCGTCGGAGGCCGCCATGCGCCTGGCCGGCGCGACCGAGCGCATGCGGCGCTCGCTGGGCATGGCCCTGATTCCTCAGGCGGGCGTGGCGATCGGGCTTGTCCTTCTCATCCAGGATGATCCTGCCTTCGCGAGCATCCACGACCTCTTCGTCGCGATCGTGCTGACCGCGGTCACCGTGAACGAGATCATCGGGCCCATCGCGACCCGGCTCGCGCTCACGCGGGCCGGGGAGGTCGGACACGACCGGCCGCGCCTGATCGATTTCCTCCAGGAGGAGAACATCGTGACGGACCTCAGGGCGGACACGATGGAGGAGGCGATCGAGCAGCTCACGAACCTGCTCATCTCCTCACACCACCTGGATCACGTGGATCGGCAGGAGCTGCTCGAATCGGTGCTCGAACGCGAGCGTCAGGTCTCGACCTGTCTCGAGGGCGGCCTCGCCGTGCCCCACGGCGAGCTCCCCGAGGGCTCGCCCATGGTGGGCGTGATGGGCGTGAGCGCACGTGGTCTGCACGTGGACACGCCCGACGGAAGGCCCCTGCACTGCGTCGTCCTGCTCGCAACCCCACGCGGCGAACGTGAGAGACACCTCGCGGTGCTGGCCGCGCTCGCGCGAACGGTGGGCGCGAACCCCGTCATCCAGCAGCAGCTCTACAACGCTAAGACCCCCGCCCACGTCTACGAGATCCTGCACGTCGAGGAGACGGAGGAGGACTTCAACTACTTCCTCGACGACGAGGATAGCTAGCCGGGTGGCTGCAGCATGCCTCAGCGACTGTGTCAGCAGGTCCCATCAGGACAGGCGGCAAGCCCGGGAGGAAGGTCAGGCTTTGGCCAACGGACCTTCGATGCGGTAGAGCTCGGCCGCGTTGTCGTAGAGGATGCGTCGCCGGATCTCCTCGCTCACCTGCCCCAGGCTCTCCTCGATCGTCTCCTGGATGTTGCCGTAGAGGCAGGTGGGGTGAGGGAAGTCCGTCTCGAACATGATGTTCTCGACACCCACCAGATCGAGCAGACGTTGGGGCCCGATCTTCTCGAACCAGTAGCAGCCGTAGACCTGTCGCCGGAAGTACTCGCTTGGCCGCAACTCGAACTCAGGCCGGTCGCGCCGCACCTGCATCTGCTCGAACTGATAGTCGACCGCCTCGAGCAGGAAGGGAATCCAGCCAATGCCACTCTCGACGGACACGAACTTCAGCTCCGGGAAGCGCGGCAGCACGCCCGAGAGCAGTAGATCCGCCAGCTGAACCCCGTTCTCGAGGCAGAGCGCCGAGCCGATGCGGGCGAAGCTCGCGGGGACACCGTCGACGCGCAAACGCTCGGGCGTGAAGTTCTCCAGGAACTCACCGCTGCCCAGGTGAAAGCTGATCGGCAGACCCGCATCCTGCGCCGCAGCCCAGAGCGGATCCCAGTGATGATCCCCCAATAGGGGCAGACCGAAGAACTGCGGCTCCCCCGTGAAAAGCACACCCCGGTGACCGCGTGCCGCACAGCGCTCCACCTCACGCACCGCGGCCTCGATGTCCCAGAAGGGGGTCGCCATGATGGGCACGAAGCGGCGCGGATCCGGCTCGATCCAATCAATCAGGAAGTCATTGTACGCGCGCACACAGGCGAGTTTGAGCTCCGCATCGTCGAGCCCCAGGAAGAGCTGGCTACCGAAACCCCCGATATTCGGATACAGCACCTGCGCCCACACACCATTCTCGTCCATGTACTGCAAGCGCGCTTTGGCATCGTAGGCGCCCGGGTGCGCGTCCTCGTAACGGGGCGGGTGCTTCGGAATGGGCTCCGGCCAGCCCGCCACCGCCGTGATCCCGACCGGCGCCAGCCGCCGGTCGCCGATGTACCAGATGTCGCTGTTCGTATCGGGATCGCGCTCGACCCGCGGCACGCGGTCCTTCCATTTGGAGGGAACACGACTGGTCCACACATCGCGCGCCTCGGTGACATGAGTGTCGGCATCGATGAACGTGTAGCGGGGTTCGGTCATGGCGGAAGCCCTCCTGCCTACCCCGAAGTATAGTCCCTGAGTGCGCGCTCATGCTGCGGAGTCACCGAGCCAGAGCCACATGGCGGCGTAGGCGCGCCAGGGGCGCCAGCGCTCGGCGCGCGCCCGCAGTCGAGCAGCGCTCATGGGCTCGCCGCGTCGCCCGAGCGCCTTACGCAGGCCCAGGTCCCCGGCGGGGAATGCATCGGGCTCCCCCAGCGCGCGCAGCGCGATGTAGTGTGCGGTCCACTCTCCTACGCCGGGAAGCTCCCGCAGCTTCGCGACGATGGGATCGAGCTCGAGCGCTCCGTCCAGGGGAAGCCGGCCGTCCGCGACGGCCGCGGCCAGGGCGCGCAGCGCCTGCGCACGTTGTCGCGGCATTCCGATCGAGGCCACGTCCGCCTCGGCCAAGGTCTCAGGAGAGGGAAAGAGGTGGGTGAGGGGCAGCGCGTCCGCTCGCTCGACGGGCTTCCCGAAGGAGCGCACCAGGCGGCCGGCCAGTGTGGTCGCGCCCTTCACGGTGACCTGCTGACCGAGGATGGCACGCACCGCTACCTCGAAGGGATCCCACGCGCCGGGCACCCGCACACCCGGGCGTGCATCGATACAGCGGGCGAGCTCGCGATCGCCCCGCAGGTCCGTCTCGATCTGGAGCGGATCCGCACCGAGGTCGAAGAGCCGACGTGTCCGCCGCACCGCCGGCAGGAGTCCGCCGGGGTCGTCGAGCTGAAGAGCCAGGACGAGCTCGCAGCTGTCCAGCGCCGCTGCGACCCGCATGACGCCGATCGAGCCATCGATCTCGACCAGCCGCTGATAGCTACCATCGACGACGCACTCAACGCCGGGAATGGCGCGGGGCGTGAGAAACGCCAGCACACCATCCCAGTCGTAGGGCGGCCGGTAGGGGAGCCGCAGCGTGATCTCGCCTCCGACCGATGATCTGCGCCGGCGCGTACCCTGACGACGCAGCTGGGTCGGGGTGCGCCCGAAGGTCTCGCGCAGCGCCTGGTTGAACGAGCGAACACTCCGGAAGCCCGAGCTCAGCGCCACCTGCGACATCGGCAGCTCGGTCTGGTCGAGCATGCGTCGCGCGAAGTGAATGCGGCGTGTACGCGCGACCGAGAGCGGTAAAGCCCCCAGGTGCTCCGCGAACAGGCGCCGCAGCTGACGCGAGCCGATCCCCAGCCGCCCCGCGAGCTCATCCACCCCGTGCTCGTCTAGCGCGCCCTCCGAGATCAAGCGCAGGGCGCGCGAGACCGTGGTCGAGCTCCCGAGCCAGGCCGGGGTTCCCGGCGCGGTCTCCGGCCGGCAGCGACGGCACGGTCGAAAGCCCGCCTCCTCCGCGCCCGCGGCGCTGGCGTAGAAGCGCACGTTCCGACGGCGGGGGGGGGAAACCGAGCAGATCGGCCGACAGTAGACGCCTGTCGTCACGACGCCGATGAAGAAGCGTCCGTCGAAGCGTCGGTCGTGGGCCATGGCGGCCCGCCAACAGCGTTCCGGATCCAGCTGCATTCCCTCTCTTATATACGCCCCCCAGCCCCGAGCTGGCAATTTTCGGACATCGTCCTTGCAGCGGCAGCACGACGTCCGAAACCCGCCAGCAAGGACCAGCCCGGGCGCGTACCGTCCCGACCATGAAGACACGAATCGACTCTCCCATCGGCCCGATCGTGCTCGCGGCCACGTCGTCGGGTCTCACCCACGCGTGCTTCGAGAGCCGCCCCCAATCCGTCCACTCCGCGCCCGAGGCGAAGGATCCGGACGCGCGCAAGCACCTGGACGCCGCCTGCCAGGTGCTCTTCGAGTACTTCGAAGGCGAGCGCAGTGGCTTTGACGACCTCGTGCTCGCCCCCGAGGGGACTTCGTTTCAGCAACGCGTGTGGCGGGCGCTGCGCTCGCTTCCCTACGGCCGCACAACCACCTATGGGCAGGTTGCGCGGCGTATCCGGCAGCCCTCCGCCGTGCGCGCGGTCGGCCTGGCCAACGGACGCAACCCCATCCCGATCATCGTGCCCTGCCATCGCGTGATCGGCGCCAACGGCAGCTTGACCGGCTACGGCGGCGGTCTCGACAGGAAGGCCTGGCTGCTACGACACGAGGGCGTGCACTAGTTCAGCTCCAAACACATCAGTGTGCGGTGGGAGGTCGCGAGTGTGGAGTAAGTTGTGCCGGATCTGCGTCCGGGTGATGCCTAGCGCCGCACCTTGGGTGCCGAGAAGAAATCTGTGGCCAACATGTGAGGCTGGCTCGGCTCCTCCGGCCAAGGCTCGTCTTCGGCAGTAATGACGAGTCGGAACCGATCCAGCGCGGTTGTTCCCTTGAAGGAAGCTTTCCGCTTCCTGTTCACGCGCAGCTGGCCGAGCTGAAAGATTCCGCCCTCCGTGTCTTCAGCCCAGACCACGTAGACCGACTTGGGGGGCCAGAGCTTCTCCGCCGGGGCTATATGCTCGAGCTCCAGCTCCACCAAGGTGTTCTGGTTCTGATCCACGCGGACCTTGACCTTGCCATCTGCAGCGGGCTGCAGAGGAGAGGCCTGGAAAGCAACTCTCTGCACTGCGCATCCAGCGCCAAGCAAGACACAGCACGTCAGAACTGCGAAGAATCGAAGCTGCATCGCCGCTCCTCCCTGTAGCCTTATCGACACATCGAGGCGCGGCCTGAGGCCGGGTCGCTCGTACTGGAAACGATGTTTCCACAGCCGCAAACGCAGTGATCGTTCTCCCGGCGGGACCGGTCCTTCAGCTGTCAGGCTTCGAGCCCAACTTCGACCAGTCCCCGGCCACCAAGCTCGCAAGCGAGCGCAACTCGGACACGACTCGACGGTTCTACGTTCGATCAGAGTTGGTCCGAGTGACGGGATCGGGTGGCAGCTCTTGAGCCGCACTCGATCGCGAATAGGAGGGGCGCAAGATGCGCGTTCTGAAGAGAAGACTACGATCTGTGTCGGCATTCTGCCTGGTGGTTGTCATGACCGCGAGCGCGCAAGCGGGCGCGTTGATGTCCATGGACAAGAGCCGAGAGACGCCGGCAAAGCAAGGGAGATCGAGTGCCGTCGGGTTCTCTCCCGCCGATGCGGAGGCGCAGGAGCAAGGAATCGTCGGTTTCCTCCAGGTCCCCGTCGATAGGTCGATGCTCAACGCTCTGGTTGGAGATGAGATGGAGGCCGGTGCGCCGGCGCAGGCCGCTCTCTGGCCCATCCTCATTCCCGTGGGAATTCTCTACCTGGTGTGGTGCATCACCCAATGTCAGTGCTGCGAGAACCACTACAACAACGGCGGCAGCACCCAGAACGAGCCGTCCTGCTGCGGTAACTGCTTCTCGCTCAGGTGCGGTGACCTCAGCGCCTTCTAGGAGTCTTAGGGGGGCGACGGTCAGCCGCAGAGCCAGAAGGAACCAAAGAGCCCCACTGCATACCGCCGCCCCCGGGATTGGCTAAGACCTCCCCGCATTGGAGGCATCCCGGACCCACAGGAGCTGCGTCTCCATCGCATGCAGCATCCCGCAGGCCTCGGAGAGTTTCTGAGAGTCCACCGAGTGAGCCAGCCACTCCAGCCGATCGGCCTGTCTCCGCAGCTGGTTCGCAATATTCAAAAGCATCAGCTTCTGGCACTCGGTGAGCTCTCTCATCTCCACCTGCTCGCCTCCGAGAGAGTTGAACGCCGATCGAGCAACGCTTTAAAGCTAGAAGACCGCCTTGCCCAGGCATTGATCCGGGACGCCGAACTCTTGACCTCGCACGCCGTTCAGCGTGGCTTCGTTCCATAGCGAGCTAGGCTCCGCTCTTCGGCGTCCACGGTCCGCGCTCGTGATAAACTGCGCTCGTTCGCCCGCAGGGAGTGAGGGGCGGGATGATGGCGTTGCTGAAGGGGTGGATTGCCTGCCTGCTGCT
>SMWZ01000074.1 GCA_004356455.1 Deltaproteobacteria bacterium | reverse complement strand
TGAGGATCTCAGTGCGGGCAACATGTCCGCGCTGAGGTTCGGAGCGAACCAGACCTTCTACGACTCAGCCATTGGCGACCTGATCGCGAACGAGACCTGGGACTGCGAATAGGCCTCCCGCGGTCGTCCGTCTTCGGGCGGGCGGCCGCGGGAGTTCATCTGTATAACTGCCCCCGGGGGTAGCGCGTACGGATGGACCTGGCGTTTCTCGTCGCCGTGGCGGTGGTCCTGCTCGTCTTCGGCGCGATCTCGCGGCGGGCCGAGCGCAGCAGTCTGACGCCTCCGCTGGCCTTCGTGGGGGTGGGGCTGGCGCTGAGCCCCGTGGGGCTCGGTTGGCTCGACCTCTCCCCGTCAAACGAAGTCATCCATGGGCTGGCCGAGCTCACCCTGGTGCTGGTGCTGTTCATGGATGCGGTGCGCATCGAGCTCTCGTGTTTGCGGCGCGAGGGGAATCTGCCGCTGCGTCTGCTGGCGATCGGGCTGCCGCTCACGATCGTGCTCGGGGCCGCTGGTGCCGTCGCGATCTTCCCGGGGCTGGGGCTGGCAGCGGCGTTCCTGCTGGCTGCCATACTCGCGCCGACAGACGCCGCCCTGGGCCAATCCGTCATCAGCAGCCCGCGGGTGCCGGTGCGCATCCGCCAGGCGCTCAACGTCGAGAGCGGTCTCAACGATGGGATCGCGCTGCCGATCGTGCTGATGCTGGCCTCGCTAGCCGCGCTGAACGGGGAGACGAACAGCCTCGCCTACTGGCTGCGCTTCGTCGGCCTGCAGCTGCTGGGGGGGCCGCTGATCGGCCTGGCCGTCGGCTATCTCGGTGGTTGGCTCGTTCTGCGCGCCACCCAGAGCGGCTGGATGAACGCTCCCTTCCAGCGCCTCTCGGGGCTGGGCCTGGCCCTGCTGGCCTTTGCGGGCGCGGAGAGCGTGGGCGGCAACGGCTTCATCGCGGCCTTCATCGCGGGTCTCACGCTCGGCAACACGGCGCGTGGGGTATGCGACAGTCTCTACCAGTTCGGTGAGGCGGAGGGCCAGCTCTTGACGCTGCTGGTGTTCCTGATCTTCGGGGCGGTGATGGTTCCGGCCGCGCTCGCGCACGCCGGTGCAGAGGCCCTGGTCTATGCGCTGCTCAGTCTGACCCTGATCCGGATGCTGCCGGTGGCCCTGAGCCTGTTGGGATCGGGGCTGCGCCCCGCGAGCTACGCGTTCATCGGCTGGTTCGGTCCACGCGGGCTGGCTTCCATCCTCTTCGTGCTCGTTGTGCTGGAGGCGGGCCGACTCGAAGCTGGCGCCCTGCTGGAGACGGTCGTCGTGCTCACGGTTCTGCTGAGCACGCTGCTCCACGGCGTCAGCGCCTACCCGCTGGCCCGGCGCTACGGCGCACATGTCGCGCTGACGGGAGAGGCGCCCGAGCACGAGCCGGTCACGGAGCTTCCGGTCCGCGTCCAGCACTCGGATCATGCCTCGACCGCTTAGGATTGCGATCGGAGCTGGATCCGCGTAGAAGGGGTTCGATGGCTGTGCGCGATCGTCTGCTCTCGATCTGGCTGCACTGCATCCAGACCTGGGATCGCTACCGACTGCGGCGCTTGAGGGCGCGGCATGCGGGGCTCGAGATCCATCCGACGGCCAGCAGCAACTTCGCGTCCGCGAAGTTCGAGCTCGCGCCGGGGGCGCGGCTGCGGATCGGTCCGGGTGTGGTGACGGAGCGCGTGCCGGGCGGCCTGCACTTCGTGGTGGAGAAAGGCGGCGAGATCGTGGTGGGGGAGGGTGGCTGGCTGCACTCCGAGCACGGCTCGTTGCGCCTGATCGCCTACGAGAGCGGACGGATCGTGCTGGAGCCTCGTTGTTGGCTCAACTCCTGCCACATCAGCGCCAAGCGTGAGGTTTATCTTGGAACCAACTGCGGAATTGGCGCGGGCACGCGTGTGTTCGATTCCGATCAGCACGCCTTGGATGAGGCCACCCCGGAGAAGGCCGAGGCGGTTCACATCGGTCGACACGTATGGGTGGCGACGGATGTCACGATTCTCAAAGGCGTGACGATTGGCGACCACTCGGTGATCGGTGCGCGCTCGGTCGTAGCGCGCTCGATCCCGGAGCACAGCCTCGCCCTGGGCAGTCCTGCAAAGCGCGTTCGCTCGATCGGCGACCGCAGCAAGGTGCCCCTGCTGGGCCTCGGGTGATGCGGTGACCGGCGGCGCCTTGTTGAGCCGCACCGCTATGGCCCAGGAGGCCAGTGCGTCTGGAATGTAACTGCCCCTGGGGGCAGTGGGACGAGGAGTCACCGGAACCCTTTTGGACTGACTGTGCCTCTTGGCGGGGGAGGCGTGGGCCCAGCTCCCGGACCATCCGAAAATCAGCGACGGCCCGGTGTGGCGAGACCCGACGAACCGGCACCAGTCCTGCACCGAGCTCTAGCACCTGCCCCCGCACTCGCTGCGCCACACCTCCTCCCAGGCCAGCAGGAGGAGGCCGCCACGACTCTTGACGGGCTGATCTTGGGCGACTCCTGAGAACGAGGCCGCGATCTCTGGACGGTAAACTTCAGAGTCGCTCCAGCCCCGCCGAAACGACACTTCATGGCGGAAGCGGGACGTGTGTTTCTTCAGTTCCTGACTCGCATGATGAATCCACGTCGCAGGAAGCTCGTTGGGCGCTGGCTGATCGGCGGCGCCATCTATTCCCTTGTGGTCATGTTCTCTGCCGGGGCAGGCGGGGCTCTAGGGTACGATGGAGAGCTGCTCGGAGTGACTCTGGCGATGGCGCTCATGCCGCTCTGTCTGGGCAACGTCATCGTGCTAGGGCTATTCATCTTGTGGGGCGAACGCTGAGCGCCACTTGCCGCAATGGACGCCAACTCGACCTACACGCCCACAGCACGGTCGATGTCCCCGCTTCACAGACAGTTCGCATACTATCCGCACACTAACGACCCGATTGCGTGTCACGCTGAGCCAGGGATGGATCCCCCACGCTGGCGCCAGGGCACCTGGTGGAACTCTTTGTCCGGCCTTCAGTCCTCCGTAATATCGGCGAGGTCGCTGCGGACGCCGGGGAAGAGCGGTCCCGTCATTTCGGTTGGAGCCCGCGTCCCGCAGTCCAGCCCTGACAACAGCCTGCGCCAGCAGGCAATGTCTGCAATATCAAACGTCGGGCCGTTGGGGTCGGGTGCTGCGACGAGCAGGATGCCGACCAGCGACATCGCCACTGCTCTTCCCATCACCTTCCATCCAAGTCGAGCAGCGAACGTGGGAAATGAGTTAGCCCGGCTTCTCTTCTCACAGCGCTAGAGTAGTACACTCCTCCACGCTCTCACGGGTCTGGCGTCGACCCGCCCGGCAGCGGTCAGGCTGCGGGACCGCTAGGGGGTGAGGTCCCTGTAGATGGAGTTGCTCTCGATCGTCATCCCCGCCCCAGTGACCCTCGAGATGTATTCCTGCCACTCTTTGTCCTCGGCGAGCTTCGCCTGGGCCTCCGCAAAGGCCGTCAGGCTCGGGTAGTCGATCGAGACGATCATGGTGCCTGTCTGAGGGCCTGCCAGGGTCGCCTGCAGATACCGGCGTCGGGCCTGGATACCCAGGCGCTTGAAGATCTTCTCGTTCTTCTTGGCTTCCGCCAGAAGCGCATCGTCCTTCCCGTTAGTGTTGATCACGACGGCCTGCAGCACGCCTGGTGAATCTGCGAGAGCCTCCCCGGGGGATACGGCCATCAGACCGAGTGCCACCATAACTCCAACGCCGAGCGCAATGCTTCTCATCGTCTTTCTCCCTGCTTGAAGTCGCTCCCCGATCATCGAAGAGCGCACAGCACTAGACCATGAACGCAAGCGCGGCGGCAAGCGCCTGGCCCTCAACCCGCTGAGAGTCAGGCCGATCCGGGCGTTCTCATGTGTTCCAGCCCTGGAGCCTGGCGAGAACCCTCTCGTGCTCGATGGATCTGGTTTCCTTGAAAGAGCCTGATAACGGGCCCGCGATCTCTGGACGGCAAACTTCAGAGTCGCGCTAGCCCCGCCGAAATTACACTTCATGGCGGAAGCGGTGCGTGTGTTTCTTCAGTTCCTGACTCGCAGAATAAATCCACGTCGCAGGAGGCTCGTCGGCTACTCTCTGATCGCAGGAGGCACATACTTCGTTCTCTATTTTTTTGCCACTGCCGTCATCACAATCTCGTACGGCCCGGACATGGGTGAACGGGCTGTTGCGATCGGAATTGCGCTTTTCTGGATAGCCAGTTGTGTCGTGTTGGGGCTTTTCGTGGCGTGGGGCGGCGAGTACTGAGCACGACTCGTGGGACTTCCCCCAGTGCAAGCTCTGGCTATTGCCACGCTATTGGGGCCCCTGGAGCCTCAACTAGATTCTCGGAAGTCCCCGTAAACGCCAGAATTGTTTGGCGTCCCCGGTAGGAGTCGAACCTGCGGCCTACTGCTTAGGAGAGGACCCCGACTCCAAGGAGGAGCCGTAAGTTTCTGATTTTGCGTTGCACGAAGTGGCGAGGAGAGGCACCCATCGGCATCGCAAACGGCACCAGATTCTGGGCGTCTTCGACTGAGTCCTTCGTTTCGGGGGATGCTGACCACACCCTCACCTCCTTGTGCTGGTGCGTTGAGGCGAGTCCTGGCGGGCCCTGTGCCTGCGCATTGATTGCGTGAGGCCGCGGCACGGCTACAGATCATTCTATTGACACCCGATACGTTACAGGTTACAGTAGAAGAGTGATTCGGAGGTTCACGCATAGAGGATTGAAGCGCCTTTTCGAGAAGGATGATCGGAAGGGAGTCCACGCACAGCATGTTGCGAGGCTGCGACTAATCTTGACGCTGCTGAATGTGGCGAGAAATCCCGCCGCTATGGACCTACCTGGGTATGATTTACACCAACTAAAAGGAAATCGAAAAGGCGAGTGGTCGGTGAGGGTGTCGGGGAATTGGCGAGTGACGTTTCGCTTTGAAAAGCAAGACGTCACAGATGTGAAGTATGAGGATTACCATTAGGAGTAGAGCCATGCGGATGAAGGCCCCGTGCCATCCAGGAGAAATTCTCCGATCGTCAATCGAGGAGGGGCTAGGTCTGACTGTAACTGCGGTTGCGAAGGGGCTTGGCGTATCACGTAAGACGCTATCGGAGATCGTGAACGAGCGGTCTGGAATTTCACCGGAGATGGCCATTCGGCTTGAGAAAGGCATTGGCAGCACGGCGGAACAGTGGCTGCTGATGCAGGCAGCCTACGATTTAGCGCAGGTGCAAAAACGGGCCAGCAAGATCCGAGTCCGCAGAATACAGCGAGCATAAGCCGAGGCGAAGCTACCGGCCGGTGCCATTAGAAGACGGCTCGGCTGAGCCGAGTGGCGATCGACTTGAGCCGGCACCGTCAGGTCTGGACAGCTTCGATCGGCGTGTCCGGCCTCCTTGTACAGCTTCCACCCTGGCGTCGTTCGCACAGCCAGCTTCCGAGTTGATCGGCACCATGCCTAGCACGCCGCTGAAATGGATTCAGGAGCAGGGCGGGTGGAGGTCGGCCAAGCTGCTGCTGGATGTCTACGACCACTTTATGCGCTTGAAAATGAGTGGATACGCGGGCGCATTGACGGCCCCGGACGGCACCAAGAGGGGAGTGGGCGTCCTAAGTTGGCGTCCCCGGCCCGATTCGAACGGGCGGCCTACTGCTTAGGAGGCAGTCGCTCTATCCAGCTGAGCTACGGGGACGCATGCGGCTTGCCGTGCGGCGACCGCGTGGAGAAGGTGGCGCTTGGGTGGGGCCTAGTGCAAGAGGATATTCTCGAAGAACTCGAGAAACTCCTCCGAGACATTCTCGATGCGCATCCCGAAGCCTGGTGAAGTGTCGGCCGCGTGCCGTAGCTGCCCGGTCGTCCAGCGGACCGTGCCGGAGACCTCGACCTTGGGTCCGTCCTCGGGCTCGAAGACCAGGCGGATCCGCGCTCCCGGGGAGGGCAGGCGGTCGGTGCGCAGGAACAGGCCTTCCTGGGTCACGTTCTTGATGTGACCTTTCCCGATCATCCCCTCGCACTGGTAGCGAGCGGGGATGCGCTTGACGACGCGCTTGAGGCGGCGGCGCTCTACGCTCGGCTTCTCGGACATGGGCCTACCCCAGCCCCTTCATCGGCAACGCCCGCGTGGGGCTTGATCCCGCCCTCAGCCGGCGAGCTGAGACCACAGGGTGAGTCCGCTGAAGTAGCCGAAGAAGAGCAGCGAACTTATGAGCGCAACGCAGCGCAGGGGATGGGGACGCAGCGGGCCGTGGAAGGTTCTGAGGTTGAGCCAGAGCAGGAGGCCCGAGTAGAGGAACATGACGAAGGCGTTGAGAGATGCGGACAGGGTCAGCAGCACCAGCGGCTGGTTCAGGCCGAGCGTGACCACCGCGATACCGAACACGATCAGGCTCCAGAGAATGACCATGTAAAGACGCGACAGGCTCCAGCTCGAGGCCCGACGCCACCATCCCCGGAGCACGTCTGCCAGCACCCGTGTGACCGCGTCCAGCAGGGCCAGCTCCGTCGAGAACAATACCGCGATTCCGGTCAGCAGAAAGAGGTGGCTCGCGAATGGCCCAAAGCGCGCGCCCAGGGTTTCGGACTCCGCGCGGATGAATCCGAGCCCTTCCGCCACCGGCGCCCCCGGCTCGAGCAGCGAGTAGGTGATCAGGCAGAGCAGGGCCAGCGAGGCGACACAGAGCACGTAGAACGAGATGAAGTGCTCGATATTGGAGCGCCTCCACCAGATGCGCCAGCGCTCGAGGTTGTCTGAGGTCGCGCGCATGCGGACGCCGATTACGCTGGACGCTTCCTCTTTGCCGGTAAAGGGGCTCGTGATGCGCCCGATAGAGCGGCCCATGCCATAGCCCTTGTCCTTGATGTAGTTGGACTGGGAGAGATTGATCGTGCCCCCGGCACCGGCGAAGGCCAGCGCCCCCAGCAGCAGAGGCAGCTCGATGCCGTCGGGAACATGGCCGATGCGCACTGCCCCCTCGAGCAGACTCGTGAATGCGTCGGCCCGCACCACCCAAAACGCCAGCACGATTAGCAGCCCGAAGACCAGCGCCACCATCCCGATCTGGAGCAGCTCCAGGGTTCGATAGACGACCGGCCCCAGGGTGAGGACCGCCCCACACAGCACCAGCCCAGCCACGGTGTAGAGCGTGGCGTCCCCGCCGACCTCCCAGACGAGCAGGGTCGCGGCGCCGGTGGCCCAGCCGGGCCAGATCCAGGGCAGCGTGCCGCAGACCAAAAATACGGGTCCGAACACACGCGAAAGCCGCAGGAAGCCGGTGACCGCGCTCTCACCGGTGGCCAGCGTGTAACGCTCGATCTCCATATTGAGAAAGAACTGGATCGTGACGCCGATCCAAGCCGCCCAGAAGACCGCGAAGCCCCACTCCGCCGTCAGCCGTGGCCACAGCACAAACTCGCCGCTTCCGATCGAGAGGCCCGCCAGGATGATGCCGGGGCCCAGCATCGCCCGCAGCGAGGAGGGCGGGGGAAGGTCACCGTCCCGGGGTGCCGGCAGCACACCCTCCGGGACGCGAACTACCTCTTCCACTTGGGATCCTCGATGAAGTAGCCGTGAAAGGCGAACTCGTCGGGTCCCTGGATCTCGAACTCGAAGCGCCGAATGCGACGCCGCGTGCTGGTTCCGCGCTTGGCGTAGGGAGCAAGAAGCTTGTCGGCGTCGGATCCGCCGTGGATCGTTCGCACCACCAGGTCGATGCCGCGACGTGAGAACTTGACCGTGCGTGCTTGCGAGGGCTCATCCCCGAATTCGCGCTGGCGCAGCTGTCCGCCCTGGATGGGGTAGCGCAGCTCGCCACTCTCCAGGCGACGGCGGAAGTCCTTGGGCCCGAGGTCGCTCCGGGCGGCGGAGCGGAAGGTCGCATAGAGCGTGCCGCGGCGGTCGGGGATGTCGGGGATCAAGAGGTTGTAGCAGCGGGAGATGTCGGAGGCGTCGATCCCGAAGAAGGTCAGCTTCAGGGTGCGGATGTTGCCGTGCTCGGGGGCGCGGCGGATCACGATCGCCTCCTCCAGCTCGATCCGAGAGCCGTCGGAGCGGAGACAGGTGACGGGCATGCGATAGCGTCCCGTGACCCACTCGAGCGCAAGCGTGGTCGCATCCATGCTGGCTAACAGGCGCGCGTCCCGCTGACCGAGGGCCGTGCTCGCCAGCAGGAGCAGCAGGCCCGCGGGCGCAAGCAGCCGGATGGGTGGAATCGGGTGACGCATACGGCGGATGAGTCTACCGGGGTCGCCTCAATAGGAAAACGGAAGCGGCTCGCCTCGGAGGGGCCAGCCCCGCTGCTGGGCGAGGGTCCACAGGTCCGCGACACGCGTCTCGGAGACCGGGTGGGTGGAGAGGTAGCCCTCGAGCTCCCGCGCGAGCGGCAAGCCGGGCTCCGCGATCCGTTGGAAAAAGTCGTTCGCCGCGGCCACGTGTCCGTACTCGCGATACACGAGCTCGAGGCCGAAGCCGTCCGACTCCCGCTCTTGTTTCCTCGCGAAGCTGCGCTCGGCCAGCATCGGTGCAAGCTGTAGCAGCTGCGAGCTACCGGTGGCCAGCGTGAGCACGAAGCCGAGCACGAGGCCGCGTCCCAGACTGCGCAGATGATCGCGATGCCGAAAATGGCCGAGCTCGTGCGCGAGCACGAAGGCCAGCTCGTTCTCGCTCTCCACCTGCTCGAGCAAGCCCGAGGTGACCCCGATCAATCCTCCCGGGAAGGCCAGTGCGTTGGGTGTGGGCTGGTCGAGGATCGAGACTCGAAAGCGATACGGAGCTTCGGGCCAGTGGGCGGCGAGGCGGTCCAGCAGCGCCTGCACGGCCTGGCGCTGTTGACGCGTCTCCTGATCCAGGTCTTCCTCGTCCGAGCCGGCCCACAGGCCTGCGAAAATGCGCGCCTCCCAGTGGGGCGGGATGTGGGGCACGATGAGATCGATGGCGAGGGCGCTCAGCACCACGAATAGCGCGGTCACCGTCAGCACGCCGCCGACCAGCACGAACGCCTCGCGTAGGGGATGCGTATGCGAGACGTTGATCCCCTCCGCGGGCAGGCGGGGGCGGAACTCCATCGCGCTAGCGCGCGAGCTTCAGGGCGGTTCCGAAGGCCAGCACCTCGACTCCGGCGGTTCCCTTGCCATTCTGGCGGGAGCTGGCCAGGCACGCGGTCTCGAGCCGAATGTTGACGACGGCGTGCGCGCCGCACGCACGTGCTGCTTCCTTGACGCGCATGATGGCTTCACGCCGCCCCCGGTCGAGCAGGCTCTCGTAGGACTTGATGCGTCCGCCCACGAGCTTCCGCAGGCCGGCCAGGAAGCGCTTGAAGTAGTCGAGGGAGATGACCACGCTGCCGGTGACGAGCTGGGCCTCGAGCACGGTCCAGCTCTCGGGGACGCTCGGGATGGTGATGGCAGGGAAGTTCTGCGACGCCTGCTCCCGCCGGCGGAGCTGGCGATAGTGGGCGGCCTCGATCAGACTGCCGCAGAGGTACGCGCCCACGAGCAGCAGCAGGGGCAGGCCGAGCTGGACGGCGATCATGATCAAGTCTGCCGGAGCCACGGCTACTCCACCCGCACCGCGGTTCCGTAGGCGAAGAGCTCGGCTGCGCCCTGCGCCACGGAGCTGGTCGAGAAACGTACGTTCACGACCGCGTTGGCTCCTGTCGAGCGAGCTTCCTGCATCATGCGCTCCAGCGCCTGGCTGCGCGCCTCATGCAGCAGCTCGGTGTAACCCTTGAGCTCGCCACCGATGATGTTCTTTAGCCCCGCCATGAAGTCGCGCCCGATGTGCTTGGCGCGGACGGTGCTACCCGTGACCACACCGAAGAACTCCTTGATGGTCTTTCCGGGCACCGTTTCGATATTGCTGAGAATCACGGTTCGCTCCTCCCTCGCGTGGGATGACCCTTCTCCAGCGTTATCGGCCGCTGGAGGCCGGCGCTGCACAGACCAGGGCAGGACAGGCGGGTAACCCGGGGGAGCCTTGCGCCGTAGGGGTGGAGAGCGAGCCGCGCTGCACTCACGAGCGCGTTTGCGTATGCTCGGGAGACCGGTGAACCTGCCCAGCTTCGATCGCACGCTTCGTCGGAACGGTCGCTTCCCCCTCGCGCGTGAGGCGGTCCGCACGCTTCAGGTCAATAGCACCACGCGCTGCAACCTCGCCTGCCACCACTGCCATGTCGAGTCGTCTCCGAAACGCACCGAGGCCATGGATCTTCGCACCTCGGAGCGCGTGCTCGAGCTGCTGGCGCACAGTCCCGGGGTCGAGACGCTGGACCTCACCGGCGGCGCCCCGGAGCTTCACGCCCACTTCCGTCGGCTGGTAAGCGGCGCGCGTCAGCTCGGCCGGGGCGTGATCGACCGCTGCAACCTGACCGTGCTCTACGAGCCGGGTCAGGAGGACACCGCTGGTTTTCTGGCCGAGCAGGAGGTCGCCGTGGTCGCTTCGCTGCCCTGCTATACCAAGCAGAACGTCGAGGCTCAGCGGGGGCGGCACGTATTCGACAAGAGCATCGAGGCCCTGCGCTGGCTGAACCGGCTCGGCTACGGCCAGCCGGGGTCGCCGCTGCTGCTGGACCTGGTCTACAACCCGCTGGGCGCCACGCTGCCCCCGGACCAGGCGGAGCTCGAGCGAACCTATCACCGGGAGCTACGCGAGCTCTTCGGGATCGAGTTCCATCGGCTCTACACGATCACGAACATGCCCATCAAGCGCTTCGCCGACATGCTGATACGGCGCGGTGAGTACGAGGCTTACCTCTCTTTGCTCGTGAATCACTTCAACGCGGCGTCAGTCCCTCATCTCATGTGCCGCTCGCTGGTCTCAGTCGGCTACGACGGACAGCTCTACGACTGCGACTTCAACCAGATGCTGGAGCTGCCCCTGGGCGGCTCGCGCCGCAGCGTGTGGGATATCGAGAGCCTGGATCAGCTCGACGGCGAGTCCATCGCTGTCGGCTCCCACTGCTACGGCTGTACCGCCGGCAGGGGTTCGAGCTGTGGCGGTACGCTGGTGTGATGCGGCCGTGCTTCCGAGACCGGACCGCTCGCGGCGACATCGAAGGCGGAAGGGGAGCGAAATGAGCCAGCAGCTATCGTCACCCGCGTTGGAGCCGGAGCGGCAGCGTCGCTCGGGATCTATTCTGCTTCGTATTGCGATCGGTCTGCTCGTGCTGGCCGCGCTCGGGTTCGTGGCGCGCGAGGTGGGAGATGCCATCCCGCGCATCGCCGCCTGGATCGAGGGGCTGGGCTTCTGGGCGCCGGTCATCTTCATTGCCGCCTATGCGGCCTCGGTGGTGGCGCTGGTTCCCGCCTCGATCCTCACGCTGGCTGCAGGCGCCATCTTCGGCCTGCTCAAAGGCACCGTCTACACCGTCGTTGCGGCCACGCTGGGCGCTACGGCAGCGTTTCTGGTGGCGCGCCATCTGGCGCGGGGTGCGGTCGCGCGACGTATCGCTCGGAACCCGCGCTTCGCATCGATCGACCGCGCGATCGGAGGCCAGGGCCTGAAGATCGTGTTCCTGCTGCGGCTCTCGCCCGTGTTTCCGTTCTCGCTCCTGAACTACGCTCTGGGACTCACGGGCGTCCGGCTGCGCGACTATGCACTGGCCTCGCTGGGCATGATTCCGGCCACGCTGCTCTACGTCTATTACGGCAAGCTGATCGGAGACGTGGCGGCGCTGGCCGGAGGGGCTGCGGTGGAGCGGGACGCGGCCTACTGGGCGGTTCTGATCCTGGGACTGATCGCGACCGTGGCTGTCACCACCGTTGTCACCCGTGCGGCGCACCGCGCGCTCAAAGAAGAGGTTCCCGATGCGGCAGATTCCTGAGGTCCAGCCGAACGACGTCTACAACCAGACCCTGCTCTCGAACGTTCATCCGCCCGGGCGGACGAACCCCACCCCCGCCGACCGTTACCACCTGGTGGTGCTGGGCGCGGGCACGGCGGGCCTGATCACGGCCGCCGCCGCGGCTGGCCTGGGTGCGAAGGTGGCACTGGTCGAGCGCCACCTGCTGGGCGGAGACTGCCTCAACGTGGGCTGCGTGCCCTCGAAGGCGATCATCCGATCCTCGCGCGTGCTGGGCGAGATTCGAGCCGCAGCTGGACTGGGCGTCAATGTGCCGCCGGGCACGGAGGTGGATTTCGGCAAGGTGATGCAGCGCATGCGGCGCGTGCGCAGCGAGATCTCCCACGAGGACTCCGTGCGTCGTTACCAGGACGAGCTCGGCGTGCAGGTGTTTCTGGGCCAGGCGGCCTTCACCGGGCCGGATACGGTGGAGGTGGACGGGACGACGCTGCGCTTCAAGAAAGCCGTGATCGCGACCGGTGCGCGCGCCTGGTCGCCCCCGATCGAGGGGCTGGCCGAGGCCGGCTTTCTCACCAACGAGACGGTGTTCTCACTCGTGGAACGGCCACGTCGGCTGGGCGTGATCGGAGGCGGGCCCATCGGGTGCGAGCTGGCGCAGGCTTTCCAGCGCCTGGGGTCCGAGGTCACGCTGCTCGAGATGGGGAGCCACCTGCTCGAGCGCGAGGATGCCGATGCGGCGGCGATCGTGCAGGAAGCCATGCTCCGCGACGGGGTCCAGCTGGCGCTCGACGCTCAGGTGGTGCGGGTCGAACGAACCTCGGAGGGCAAGCTGATCCACTACGAGTCCAAAGGCGACGCCAAGCAGGTCGTGGTGGACGAGATCCTGGTCGGGGCCGGACGGGCCCCGAACGTCGACGACCTCAACCTGGAGCTGGTGGGCGTGCGCTACGACAAGCGCAAGGGCGTGGAGGTGGACGATGGGCTGCGCACCACGAACCCGCGCATCTACGCCGCCGGCGATGTCTGCATGGAGAAGAAGTTCACCCATGCGGCCGATGCCGCGGCGCAGATCGTGGTGCGTAACGCGCTCTTCTTCGGGCGTCGCAAGCTGAGCCAGCTCGTGATCCCGTGGTGCACCTACACCGATCCCGAGATCGCGCACGTGGGGATGTACGAGCACGACGCCCGGGCGCAGGGAATCGAGGTCGACACCTACCTCACCCCCTTCAGCTCCGTTGATCGCGCAAAGGTAGACGCTGCCGAAGAGGGTTTCTGCAAGATCCACGTGAAGCAGGGCAGCGACCGCATCCTGGGAGCGACCATCGTCGCTCCGCATGCCGGCGAGATGATCAGTGAGATCACGCTAGCCATGGTGGGCGGACTCGGGCTGGGGAAGGTCTTCGAGGCGATCCATCCCTATCCGACACAGGCCATGGCGATCAAGGCCAATGCGGGCGCCTTTCTGCGCACCCGGCTCACCCCAGGGGTCAAGCGTCTATTCGAGCTTTGGTTCCGAATGACCGGCTAAGTCACAGCCAATCATACGCTTTTTCGGCGAGACGCCAGGATGGCCTGGACCAGCCGCTCGGGCACATCGTCAGGGATCGGGCCCTCGGGCTCGGCACACACCGTCTTTCCAAGCTGCACCGTCCGCTTGTAGGTCTCGAGATAGGCCAGACAGGGGGGGCATGCCTGGAGGTGGTGCTCGAACTCCTCCCGCTGAGCTCCAGGCAGCGCCTCCTCGAGATAGTCCAGCAGGAACTCGACCAGCTCGCGACAGGTCATCCCGGGGCCTCCCGCAGGTGGGAATCCAGCAGTCCGCGCAGGGCCTGGCGCGCGCGGTGCAGGCGGATCTTGACGGCGTTCGGGCTCAGCTCCAGCAATCGGGCGGTCTCCTGGGTGTCCAGCTCTTCGATGTCGCGCAGCAGCAGTACGGTACGGTAGCTCTCGGGCAGCCGGTCGATGCTGGTCCTCACGGCCGCCCGCAGCTCCGCGCGCTCCAACGCGGACTGAGCCGACTCCTTCCACTCCACCGCCGGCCGCACCGGATGCCCGTCCTCGAGAAACTTGGGTAGCAGCTCCTCGATCGGGTCCTCGGGCCGCCGCTGGCGAGAGCGCAGCTTCATGAGAGCAGCGTTCACCACGATGCGATGGAGCCAGGTCGAGAGCCGGGAGCCGCCCTGAAAGCGATCGATCGCACGAAAACTCGAGAGAAAGGCTTCCTGCACGGCGTCCTGTGCGTCGGACTCGTTCTGCAGCATCCGTCGCGCGACCGCCAGCATTCTTCCGCTATAGGCACGCACGAGCTTCTCGAACGCTTGCTCCTCCCCGGCTCGCAGTGCCGCAACCCACGCCGCTTCGTCCTGCGCCGGACCCGGACCGTCGGCAGTCTGCGTCATGGGCAAGAGCCTAGCACGGCAAAACGGGCCTCAATGACGGTGCGCATAGGCGGCCAGGGCCAAAGCGCGCCAGGCGCTGGTGTGCCCACGGTTGTGCAGCGCGGCGGTCGTCTGCCCGTCGAACGCGATCGCACTGGGCTCGAGATCCCAGCGTGCCGGCCGGGCCAACCGCCCAGCAGCGAGGCCACTATCGGGAGCACCCCGCCCGCGCGCCAGAGGTCGGGTGAGATCTCTAGACGTGTCATGCCGCAGAGATTAACAGAGCGCGTCGCGCTGGCTTCTTCTGTTCTGCTTGACATCCGCAGTCGAGTTGCCTAATTCGCGCCCTCATGCGCATCGGGGTGCTCACCGGGGGAGG
>SMWZ01000073.1 GCA_004356455.1 Deltaproteobacteria bacterium | reverse complement strand
TGTTCACGAACACGCCGCGGTGGTCGAAGCTCAGGTCCGTTAGGTCGTCGGAGAAGTCGGTGAAGTTGTAGCCGACGCCAACCTTGAAGTGCTTTCCGAGGTACCGGTAGATGGCGACCAGGGCGCCGATGTTGGCGGTGAACCAGGACAGGACGGCCGGCAGGTCGTCGTAGTGCGCCAAAACTCGGCCGAGCGAGATCCGAAAAGAAATCGGCGACTTGCCCCGCAGCCGGAACCTCCCAGATCGGCCGAACTCTCACCCTTCGCCCTAGATCGGGGACGGATGGATTGGCTCCATCGCCGCAGCTCGGAGGTCGGTGGCGCCTGCAAGGATTTCCCTGCTCGTCGAGACGAACTCCCTGCTCCTGCTCACAGGGAATTGGCCGCTACAGCCGTGGAAAGACGCGGGGAATTCGGCTCTGTTTCCAGCAGGAGAGTCAGATATCGGAGAAATTCCCTGTACTTTCCCGGTGGATCAGGGATTCCGCCCCAGAGACGAGTTCGCTATAGACTGGTTCCACCGCCATTTTGTTGACCGGCAGCCGTCCACAATCCAGTGGACCGGTGCCCACAGCTTGGAGGGTGCGGGCAGCCTGGCGGTGTGGAGTTCCGCGCCGAACGCGTGCGCGAGAGGGACGCCGCCAACTCGATCATGCGATCGCCGACGCGAGTCAGGTCCGTTGCCGCAAGGATGACCGATGGATCCGTGGACGGGCGCGGGCGTGACGGGACTGCGGGGAATCCGTCCCCGTACCCCCGTTCATGATTGAACAAGGAAGAGGTCAGGAAAACCCTGGCCTGCTGCATCGTGAAAGTGTCTACGGAATCGGGGCAGACCCAGAACCCCCGTTTTGTCCAAAGTGATCGCAGAAGCGGCGATAGAGTCGGCTCAGGTGCTGGCGCGGCAGCGTGTAGAATTCGTCCGCGTCCACGTCGATCCAAGCGAGATCCCACTGCTGCGGCGCCCGCGGGAGGCCCTGGAAGCGATGAATTTCGTCCACCGCCCGCTTGGGCGATCCATCGGCGCTCCACAGGCCGAACCACCGTTCGTGAGCCGCCTCGTCCAGAGGCGGGCGGCTCCAGAGCGCCTCCGCGTAGTCCGCGTAGCACCAGAGCAAGGCGCCGAGAAAACCGAATTCGCGTAGCTTCTCGATTGCGCTGCGCGTGAAGGCCGCAGCGTTCTCTGCTTCGAGCAGTGGAATCACAGACGTGCTGGATTGGGCTCGATCCGCGTCAAAACCCTCGGTTGGAGAGGCCGGCACACCGAACTCTGCAAAAAGGACCTCGCAGCCGCCGAGCCAGCGCGTGACCAGCCCAAGAAACGGGAGAACCCGCGCGTCCGTCGGACCTGCTGCAAAGTCGGCGTAGATCGGGTAGCCGTGCATGCACAAAAAGTCACAGAATCGCGCCGCCTCGCGCGGGCCGAGCCGTCTGTCCTCCATCAGGTCTTCCATGTGGAGCCCGAGGGTGATCGGAACCCTCGAGTCGGCAGCGCGAATTCCCGCGCTGACGCGATCGAGCCATTCGACGGCCGCAGCGCGCGTGGGCGGAACGCAGCAGTTCGAGTTCTCGTTGCCTAAGTCCCACGCCCACAGGGCCGGATGGCCTTCGAGCGCGCGCGCCGCAGCGCTGGCCAAACGTGCCTGCGCGCACGCGACGTTTTCATCCAGGAACCAGCTCTTTGGAGAGCCGCTCACCACCTGGCCGTCTGCCACGATGCGGAACCTCGCCGCAGAGGAGGCCGGATCCGGAGGCCGGTCGGAATCGATCGCCCAGCGCGGAATCCAGTTGACGCCGCTCATGTGCCCGGTGAAGAGCGTCGGGATCAAGTCGAGTCCGTGGCTGTGCGCCGCATCGGCGACGCGTACCAGACGGCTCAGGGCGCGCTTTGAGACGCGGTTCGAAGCGGGTTGGAAATCCTCCCAAAGGAGAAAGATCCGAACGGAGTCGAACCCGGCAGCGCGGATTCGCGCGAAGTCGCGTTTCACCTGATGCTCGTCGAAGCGCTTCCACCAGTCCATGGCCAGATCGGGCGGCCAGTAGTTGATCCCCAGGCGGAAACGGCTGGACCCGACGGTCATGGGGCGCTCGAGAGCGCACCGGCGGATCGCCCGATCGTTCGCGATCGGTGGTTCCGCAGCACCTCCTGATACACGAGAAGATATTCGTCCGTCATCCGATCCACGGAGAAGTGAGCCTCTACGTGCTTGCGCACCGCTGCGCGATCCAGTGCGCCGATGCGCTCGACCGCAGCGGCGGCTGCGTCCAGGTCGCTCACGACGAACCCCGTCTCTCCGTTCACCACGATCTCGGGGACCGAGCCCCTCCCGATTGCGATGATGGGCACGCCGCAGGCCATCGCCTCGATCATGCTCAGCCCGAAAGGCTCGTTGAAGTGGATCAGATGAAGCAGCGCATCGGCGCCGCCCAGAACCTCGCTGCGCTTGTCAGAGCCTACCGGGCCCAGATAGCGAACGCGATCGCCATCGATGTGCGGTGCCACCTCTTGGTCGAAGTAGTGCTGATCCTGGATGATCCCGGCGATGACGAGCGGCCGACCAGCTCGACGGGCGACCTCGATCGCGTCGGCGGTGCCCTTCTCAGGATGAATGCGCCCGAAGAAGACCAAGTAGCCATCGGAATCCCTCTTCAGTGTGAACTCTTCCAGGGGAATGCCGTGATGCACGGTTGCGACGTAGTCGAGCTGCGGGCTTCGATCGGCATCGGAGATCGACACGTAGTAGGTACGCTTGTTGTACTTCTCGAACACCGGCAGGATACGGGGCGAGGAGAAGCCGTGGATCGTCGTCACGACGGGTGTCTCGACGAGCCCGCTGTAGGAGAGCGGGAGGAAGTCGAAGTGGTTGTGGATGAGGTCGAACTCATCGGCCCGCTCGAAGACCTCGGCGATGTGCAAGCACTCCCAGACTTTGGGCTCGAGGCCCCCGTCCTCGGAGTACGGCCGCGGGCAGCTTCCGGCCAGCCGCGCTCGGGTGATCGAGTCGGTGGTAGCGAACAGCGTGACGTCCACCCCTCGCCCAACCAGCCCTTCGGTCAAGAGCGATACGACGCGCTCCCACGGCCCGTAATGCCGCGGGGGGACGCGCCAGGCAATCGGTGCCAGCATCGCCAGGCGCAGCCCGGCGCCGCATGGCGGCGCGGGGAGGTTCGGGTTTCGCGAGCGACTCATTGCGCTGTATTGTGGCATAGGCGCGGAAGCTCGTCGCAGGCGTGGCTGCGACAGCGACGGATCAGCCCGTCGCTCCAGACTCGAGTCGCGAGAGTAGCTCATCGAGGGGCGTCGAGGCGATGCCGACGCCCGTATCGGAGAAGCCGTACGGGAGGATCAGCCGCCCGTTGTGAACCATTGCCCCACAGGTGTAGACGACGTTCGGGACGTAACCATCGCGCTCGTCCCGCTCGGGCTCCAGCAGGGGCTCGGCAAGCCGCCCGATGACGCGCCGCGGGTCGTCCCGGTCGAGCAGCATGGCTCCGATCGTATACCGGCGCATCGGGCCGACGCCGTGCGTGAGCACGAGCCAGCCCGCCTCGGTCTCGATGGGCGAGCCGCAGTTGCCGATCTGGATCAGCTCCCAGGCGTGGCTCGGCGTCTGCAGCGGGTCCCCGTGGTTCCAGAAATGGATGTCGTCGGAGGTCACGAAGTGGATGTTCTCGTTGTCGTGGCGCGAGAGCATCGCGAATTGCCCGCGGATGCGCCGGGGGAAGAGCGCCATTCCCTTGTTGTGTGCACGCGCCCCGTTGAGCGTCAGAACGCGGAAGCTGATGAAATCCGTGGTCTCGATCAGCTGGGGTAGGACCTGGTGCCCGTCGTAGGCGGTGTAGGTCGCGTAGTACCGGGCCGATCCATCCTCTTCGACGAAGCGGACGAAGCGCGCATCTTCCATGCCCCGGCTCTCGTTCGGGCTCGCTGGGAAGATCACGCGCTCGCAGATCGGGGAGTTGGGCGAGAAGACGATCTCGTAGTTTGATGTCGCCAGCCAGTGGATGGTATTGAGGGTCTCGCTGCGCGTCGCCGGGGGGGTGTGCAGGTCTTGCACTGAAGCGACGGCGCTCAACAGCTCCTCGAAGCTGAAGCGTGCCGGAAGCGGATCGAGGACGGCTTGAGAGAGCTCATTCTGGACGCCGAGGTCCTTGAGCTTCAGCGCGAAGACCTCCTTGTCGTAGGAAGGGTTGGGAGCGCGCCGTCCCGAGGAGACGAAGCGGCTCGTGGGGTCGAAGACGATCTTGCCGTCCGACTCGATCACGCCTGAGCGGAACTCGATGGAGGAGAGGTGCCCCTCCCCGACCGCCCGCAGGCTCATGATGAAGCGGAGCACGCCTCCCGGAAGCCCGGACTGATCCAGTGCCGGAACGAGCGAGGGATTGCAGAGCGAGGCGCCCTCGATCGAGTATTCGTGGGTGAAGTAGGCGCCGACCAGCCGCTCTCGTTCCCGGGAGAGCGGCTCGGTGCGCTCGAAGCGACGCGACACCAGGAGAAAATGATCTGCGAGCACGCTCTCGAAGTCGGGGTGTCGGGAAGAGAAGGCGGCCCGAACCGCCTCCCAGGCGGCGGGAATCTCCTCCTCCGGGAGCGCGAGGACGCGGTCGAGGACGAGTCTCACGCGAGACCGCCCGTCTACGAAGGTTTCCTCGCCCGGCAAATAGGGCCGGAGGATGACCCGCTGCGGGTCGGGGAGAAGCCGGTGCTGCGTCCTCGTTACGCTTAGCCGATCCGTCTTCGCCTTCATCCGCTTCATGGCAGAACGGTCCCCTTGTGTAGGTGGGGGCGACTCATGACGCAGGCGGTCACCTTAACTCGTCTGCTATCGGCAGGTCGGAACCGTCGGATGAGCAGTTCGATTCGAAGCGGTACCCTTGGAGGGAGGGACGTTGCACGCGATCTACGCCGCTCTCAGGGGATCCGTGGAGCGGGTCGAAGGCGCCAGCGGAGTCCGGGGAAACGGTCAGCGGTCGATCTCCGCCGGGATGCGTGGCGCGCGAGCCCCGCCGGCTGTGAACTCTCCCGCCAGAACGTCGCGCGGCTCGTCCCGCTCCGCCTGGGTGTCCTTGCCGTCGATCCCCGCGCCCGCCTGGTCGAGCATCGTGAGCAGCGCGAGGAGGAAGGAGACGGTGCTCTCGGCGCCCTGGTTTTCGTTCACCCCGCTCGCCTCCAGGCCATCCCGGCAGCCCGCTGTCGAGAAGTCATACAAGGACAGTCCGAGACGGTTCGCCCCGAGGAACCACTCGAAGGACTCGCGCATTCGCGCGAGATATCGGGAATCGCCGGTGGCGGTGTAGGCGGCGTCGAACGCCAGGACAAACGCGGCTGCGTCGATCGGTTGTTCGTCGACGATTGCCCGCTCGCCTCCACGAGGATACCACCCGGCGTTCCCGATCAGCGCGAGATGCCCCTCCGCGAAGCAGACGGACTCGAGGAACTCCAAACTCTCGCGGGCGACGCGCAGCGCCGTCTGATCGCCCGTGACCGACGAGAGCCGGAACAGCGCCAGCGGGAGCATCGCGTTGTCGTAGACCAGCTGCGGCTCGAACCACCGCCACTCCGGATCCGCCTCCTGCTCATATCGCTGCACCAGTGCGTCCCCGAGCGACTCGAGCGTGGCGAGTGCGACGGCGCTTCCCGGCTCAGCCTGCAGGTAGGCGTGCAGCCCCAGAATCCCGAGTGCGCACCCGCGTGGGACGAATCCGAGGGGGAGGGTGATGGCTCGGTCGAACATCTCTCGGGCGAGGAGCCGGCTGCCGTCGTCGGACGCCCAACGGACGGTTGCCCCAAGCGCCCACAGCGCCCGGCCGACGCAATCCTCGGAGCTTTGCCCGGGCTGGAGGTTCCGGCGGTAGTCCATGAAGTTGTGGAAGTGCCCGTCCTCCCGCTGCGAGTGATGGAGATAGCTCAGGTACGTCGTGATGAGCCGCTGGGTCTCGGCCGAGGGGGCCACGCGCTCCGATTGCAGCGCGACGAGCAGACCGCGCGCATTGTCATCCACGCAGTAGCCGTGCCGGCGATCAGGCACGCTGTGAATTGCGTGCTGGAGCAGTCCGGTGTCATCGGTCATCCGGATCAGATGCTCGAGGCGAAGCTCGGGCAGGCTGGGCTCCGGTGCGACCCGGGGCTTGGGCGCCGCCGCTTCGCCGAGCACGCGCCGAGCCAGTCGGACGTAGGCCTCTCCAACGGCAGGCCAGGTCATCTTCCGCGCAAAGGCGTACGCAGCCCGCTGGAGGCGCGTCCTCTCCACCCCGTCGAGCAGAAGCGTCTCGAGGATGCCGGTCAGCTGGTCCACGTCGCCGAAGCCGAACAGCCGCCCGCGCCCCTCGGAGAGCAGCTCCTTCGCGTACCAGTAGGGCGTGGAGACGACCGCCGCACCGGACCCCATCGCGTACGCCAGCGTACCGCTTGTGATCTGCGCTTCGTCGAGGTACGGCGTGATGTAGATATCCGCCGCCTGCAAGTAGCGGCACAGCTCGCTCGCATCGACGAACTGGTCGCGGAAGACGACGTGGTCGCGGAGGCCCAGCGACTCGGCCTCGCACTCCAGCGCGTGGCGGTACTCCTCGCCGCCGCGGCGCTTGATCTCCGGATGCGTGACGCCAACCACGAGGTAGATCAGGTCGGGAAAGCGACCGACGAGACTCGGGAGTGCACGGAGGACGGTCTCGATGCCCTTCTTGGGGCTCAGCAGCCCGAACGTGAGCAGCACCCGCCGGCCGCTGATGCCAAAGGTGGCCTTGTGCTGCTCCCGCTCGCCCATCGGAAGGTCCGGAATCCCGTGCGGGATCAGCTCCGTGAGGGAACGCGGGATGTCGTACGCTTTCTCCAGCAGGTCGAGGGCGAGCTGGCTCATGACGATCAGCCGCTCGCACCGCTCGGTCATCCCCTGCACGATCGCCTGCTGCGACACCGTCGGGCGCTCGAGCACGGTGTGGAGCGTGACGACGGCCCGTTTGCGCAGGTGGGAGAGGAAGTCGAGGATGTGCGCGCCATCGTCGCCGCCGAAGATCCCGTACTCGTGCTGGATCGAGACCAGGCGGATGTCGCTATAGTTGACGAACTCCGCCGCCGCCACGTAGTCGGCCCTGATCCCGTGTCGGATCTCGAACCGGACCCGCTCGGGGTGCTCGGAGGTGCAGCGGGCGTCGGTCACCGCCAGCACCGTCGCCGAGACGCGCCGAGACGCGCCGATCACGGCGTCGCTCAGGTCGCGTGTGAACGTGGCGATCCCGCATCGGCGCGGGGGGTAGGTTCCGACGAAGGCGATCGGTAGCTCCGGGTTGGGGCGATGCCGGTGTCTGGTTCGCCGCATCTTCATCGAATCTCCGCTCAGGCCAGTGGATTTCGTCGGGATCGGCAGGGTCCGAGCCCTTCCGGCTCTGCCGTGACCTGTTGATTCCGACCGCGCGCCGCCTCACGAACACCAGAGCACCCCACGGCGCAACAGGACGTCGTCAGGTTCCTCATGGATCGCTGTGTTCCGATGGGACACAGAGGAACTCGCTGTCATCTGTGTCCTATGGATTGTAGCTTGGAACCACCCCGTTCGCCCTGTCTTCGCCGGATCTCTGCCCCCGCAGAAGAGCCGCTCTTGGGAGCAAGGATGCCCGGGAGTCTATGCGGGCATTCGTTACTACGGGGATCAGCTGGGCGGAACCCGGTGGATGGGAAGATCTTCTTCACGTCCCCGATCGATCTTCTCGAGCGTGCTTTTGAGCTTGATCAGGTGTCGGTTGTCCATAGGGTCTAGGCTGAACTGGGTCTCAAAGGTTCGAGTTATTCCCGAAAGTTGGGGATAGGCATCTGATCAAGCAGCGCTCTTCCGCTCTTTTTCAGTCTCTTCCGTGACGGTCCTTCCGTCCAGGAATTTCGTTCCGTCCAGCACCTTTTGAACGAGATGAGGGCTTCGGATCCTCCGCCATCGCTTCTCGGCCATGGCCAGGAGCTTGAAGGCCATCGTCAGTCCCCGCGTTCTCGTTCCCGCTCCCTTCGTGACCCGCTGGCGCAGCTTCACCGTCGCGAAGGCCGACTCGATCACGTTCGTGCTCCGGATCGTCTGCCAGTGGGCGGCGGGGAAGTCGTAGAAGGTCAGCAACTTCTCCTCGTCCTTCAGCAGTGATGCGACCGCCTTCGGATACCGATTGCTGTACTCCTTCACGAACGCTCGTACCTGCTCCTCCG
>SMWZ01000072.1 GCA_004356455.1 Deltaproteobacteria bacterium | reverse complement strand
CGGGGACACAGCGCCGACCGTACTGATCTACGCGCATCACGATGTGCAACCCCCGGGTCGGCTCGACCGCTGGGAGACGCCGGCCTTCGAGCCCACCCTGCGTGCGGATGAACGCCTCTACGGTCGCGGCGTGGTCGACGATAAGGCGGGACTGATGGTCCACCTGGCGGCCGTGCGCGCCTGGCTCGAGGCGACCTCGTCCCTGCCCCTCAACCTGAAGCTCATCGTCGAGGGAGAGGAGGAGATCGGCTCGCCGCACCTGGCCGAGTTCCTGCGGATCCACCACGAGCGCCTGGTGGCGGACGTGATCGTGCTCTCCGACACCGCCAACCTTCAGACCGGCCTGCCTTCGCTCACCACGAGCCTACGTGGCCTGGTTGGGGTCGATCTGACCGTGCGCGTGCTGCGCCAGCCCATACACAGCGGCATGTGGGGAGGAGCCGTGGCCGACGCGGCAATCGCGCTGACCCGTCTGCTCGCTCGTCTGATCGACGACGACGGGGTGCTCACGCTTCCGGGCGTGTTCGATGACGTGCCCGCGCTCGATGCGGTACAGCGTGCGCGCCTGGCGGCCCTGCCCTTCGACGAGCAGAGCTTCCGCGCGGATGCAGGCCTGCTGGAGCGGGGCGAGCTGGCCGGCGAGCGCGAGCGCTCGGTCTACGAGCGGCTCTGGTGGCGTCCATCGCTGGCCGTGACCGCGCTGGAAGGGATGCTTCCCGGCAAGGCGGCCAGTCAGCTCACGGACGTGGCGCGCGCGTGGGTCGATGTGCGGTTGGCTCCGGGGCAGGATCCCGCACGTGTGTCTGAGCTACTCGTGAGCCGGCTGCAGGAGAAGCCCCCGTGGGGGGCGCAGGTCACGACGGAGGTCCGCGTGGCCGTGCCGGGCTGGCGGATCGAACCGGTCGGCCCCGCCTACGATGCGGCTCGCCGCGCGCTGGCGCGCGGCTTCGGCTGTGAGCCGGTCGAAATTGGCTGTGGCGGCACCATCCCGTTCGTCGGTCCCTTCAGCGAGGTGATGGGAGGCGTACCGGCCCTGCTACTGGGCCTCGAGGACCCAGCCTGTCACGCGCACGGGGAGAACGAGAGCCTGCACCTGGGGGACTTTCGCAAGGCCGCGCGGGCGGCGGTACACCTGCTGGCCGAGCTGGGGAAAGCGCTTAGCGCCTAGACAGAAAGGCGCGCAGCTCGGCGCGCTCGCTCTCCCGGGTGAAGAACTCGTCCAGGCCTCCGCGCACGCGCTCCTCGGTATGGCGCAGCTCGGCGGCGAGCTCCGGCTTGAGCGCGGGGCTGGAGCGCGCGTCGACGAAGCCACGCTCGAAGCCGCGTATCACGGCGGCTTTGAAACGCTCGAAGTCCTCGAGTGTGGCTCCAGGGTGCTGTGCCATGAAGGCGCGGAAGATGTAGCCCTGCAGGCCGCCCAAGATCTGTTCTGCGGTGGACTCGGGGCCGGCCTCGACCTGGCCCGCGAGCGCTGCCAGATAGCGGCTGCGGTCGGCTTCCTCGAGAGGATGACCCGCGGGAAAGAGCTCGTCCTCCACCGCGGAGAGGCTGGAGCGCAGGAGGACGTCATGCGTGCGCAACCTCTCAGCCTGGGAAGAGATCTCGACCAGCGCGTCGCGAAAGTCGGTGGAGGTGTGGGGCAGGGAGTCCGCAGGGTTCCGCGGGTCCACCCCCCGCCGGTAGAGCGGCAAGCCGTCCGTGTTCGAAACGGCGGGAATGAACATGTTGCGGTCTCCTTCCTGGAGCCGATGAACGCATCCATGCGCAGTCCATCCGTTCGATGGACCTTCTCTTGTGTCATCGTCTACGACCGGGTGAACTTGAGCACGTGTTGCGGGCCCTGAGACCGCATGGGCAACAGACGACTATCGAGCTGCGCCTGAGCGCGGAAGGACTTGGGTGGCTCGCCTGCCCCCCTGCTGCGCCGGGACTGCGCGTTCTTCTGCTAGCGGCGCTCGGGTTGAGCTGCCTCAGCGCATCAGCTCGCCGCCGTTCACCATCAGGGTCTGGCCCGAGATCGAGCGCGCGCGGTCCGAGGCCAGGAAGAGGGCGGCCTCGGCCACGTCCTCGTCGGGCACGATCTCGCCCAGGGGCATGCGGCTTCGGATCTCGTCGACGATGGTCTCCTGCGGGACGCCTTCGGCCTTCGCGCGCAGCTTGACGAAGGCTTCTACGGGCGGGCCCCACATCCAGCTCGGGACCACCATGTTGACCCGGATGCGATCGGGCCCGAGCTCCTGCGCGAGGTAGTACATGGCGGAGAGCAGGGCACCCTTGGAGGCGGCGTAGCCGGCCTGAGGAAGCTGAGGCAGGTACATCGACAGCGACCCGATCAGAACGAGCGACCCGCCGCCGGACTTCTTCATCTCGGGTGCGAGCGCGCGGATCAGCGTCAGGCTTCCCAGCACGTTGGTGTCGAAGGCGCGGCGCCAATTCTCGAAGTCCGTCTCGTAGAGCCCCCCGAACACGTTCTCGTAAGCCGCGACCTGGACCATCGCATCGATGGCTCCGAACTGCCTGAGCGCGAGCGCGGTCAGGGCCTCGCAGTCCTCCGCCTGCGTGATGTCGGTGCGTGCGTACGCGACGCGTTCGCCCGAGGGATCGAGCTCTTTGGCTGTTGCCTCGAGTACGGACTCGGTGCGCGCCGCCAGCACGACCCGGGCTCCGTCGCGCAGCGCCAGGCGAGCCACCTCGCGTCCCAGCCCCCCGCCGACCCCGGACACCAGCACCGTCTTGTCCTTCAGGATCATGCGTCTGCGCCCTACGCTGGGGCCGGCTGGGCCCCGCGGATGAGCCGGCCCGGACGCGCGCCGCTGTCCTCCCCCTCGCGCAGGATCACCTGGCCACTCACCAGCGTGGCCACGTATCCCTCCGCCTCCTGGATCAGGCGTCGCGCGCCGGAGGGCAGGTCGAAGACCATATGTGGCAGCCGTAGCTGCAGCCGCTCGAAGTCGATCAGATTCAGATCCGCCTTGCGACCCGGCGCGAGCACGCCGCGGTCATTCAGTCCGTAGAGCCGGGCCGTATCGTGGGTCATCTTCCGGACCGCCCACTCCAGCGGCAGCCTGGGGCCGCGCTCGCGATCGCGCACCCAGTGGGTGAGCAGGAATGTGGTCATGCTCGCGTCGCAGATCGCACCGCAGTGCGCGCCGCCGTCGCCCAGCCCGAAGGCGCTGCGGGGATGCTCGAGCATGGCGCGGATGGCCTCGAGATTCCCGTGGCTATAGCCGAGCAGGGCCAGCATCAAGAGCTGCCGACCCTCGAGCTCGAGCATGAGATCGTAGAGCACCTCGTAGGCTGTGCGGCCCTCGCGTTTGGCGATCGCGCTAATACTCGCCTCGGGAGCGGGCTCGTAGTTGGGCGGATCTCCGAGCGGAAAGATTTTCTCGAGTCCCGAATGGATGAGAAACATCATCGGGTCCTCGTCCACCGGCTTCTCGCTCAGAATTCGCGTGCGCACATCGGGCCTGCGCAGCTGCTCCACGCGCTGGGCCAGCGGCAGGTCCGCAATGGCCTTGTAGCTTGGCTTGTCCATGAAGGGATGGAAGGTCTGGTGCCCGATCAGCAGCATGGTGGGCCGCGATCCTACCTGCGGAACCAGTTGTGCGCCTTCCTCTGCCGCCTGGTCGGAGAGGTCGAGCAGCTTGCGCCACTGGTCAGGCTCCACGTTGTGCTGGGCAAGCGCGAACGTGACCGGCCGCCCGATGGCGGCGGAGAGCTTGCGCATCCACGCCACCTCCTTCTCGGGAGCCGCGAGGTCCTCGCCCATCACGCCCGCAGGCGCCAGCTCGAATAGCCCCGCGCCGAGCTCGCCCAGCGCGCGCCCGATCCCGAACAGCTCCTCCTCGGCGGCAAATGTTCCGGGCACGGGCTCGCCGTCAACGGCGCGATGGAAGATGGTGCGCGACGTCGAGAAGCCGAGAGCGCCGGCCTGAATGCCCTCCTTCACGATCCCGGCCATGGCATCGATGTCGTCGGGTGTGGCAGGCTCGTTCTTGGCCCCGCGTTCGCCCATCACGTAGCCGCGCACGGGGCCATGCGGAACCTGGGTGCCGATGTCGAGCGCTCGCGGAAAACTCTCGAGCGCATCCAGGTACTCGGGGAAGGTCTCCCAGCTCCAGCGGATGCCCTCGGCTAGCGCGCTCCCCGGAATGTCCTCCACGCCCTCCATCAGACCGATCAGCCAGTCGTGCTTGTCCGGGCGCACGGGAGCGAAGCCTACGCCGCAGTTCCCCATCACTACGGTCGTGACCCCGTGCCAGCAGGAGGGGGTGAGCAGCGGATCCCAGGTGGCCTGGCCGTCGTAGTGTGTGTGGATGTCGACCCAGCCTGGCGTTACGAGCAAGCCGTCGGCGTCGATCGTCTCGCGTGCCGCCCCGTTGACCGCTCCGAGTTCCTGAATCCTGCCGTCCTCGATCGCGATGTCACCGGTCCGGGCGGGCGCGCCCGTTCCGTCCACGATCGTCCCTCCCTTGATCACGAGGTCGTGCATATCTCAGATCCCTTTCTCGATGTACCCGTCGAGTGTCCTGTGGAAGTGTCGGATGCGGAGCTCCTGAGAGCCCAGGAAGAGTCCCTCGTAGGAGTGCGAGCTCATGCCCGCCTGCACCCGGGGCAGATTGTACATGTCTTCGTCGAGGACGTCGCCACCCGGGATGACGCTCAACGAGTACTCCGAGCTCTTGTGTTGCTCGTGGGGGGGCCTGGCGCTGTCGGCGTTCGGTGCGCGCAACAGATTGTAGAAATCGAAGAACATCTTATTGGGGTCCTGCGGGTGTGGGCGATGCCGAAAAACCCAGGCGCCGCGCGCGTGAATATTGAGCGTGATGTTCGGGAAGATCGTGTAGTGATAGTCGTCCACGAGCTGGTCGTCATTCAGCTCAGAGAGGTCGATGCCCATAGCGGGCCCGATCACCTCACGCATGGATTTAGCGATGGCTGGCCTCACGTCCTCGAGCGTTCCCTTAAAGTTGTCGGGATCGATCCCCGACCCGCGTAGGAATAGCTCGCGAATGGGCTCCGGGATCTCCTTGGGGGTGGGCAAGCGTGGGCTCACCACCGCGAGCGGGTAGAGAAAGCGACTGTGCTTCTCGTAGACGTCGATCTGCACGTTGACGTCATCGGAGTAGTGCATGAGGCCCGGGTGGGTCGACTGCACATGATAGGCCTCGTTGAAGGCATCGACGCAGGTTTTCCAGTTGCAGTCCACCTCGAGCGTGACGTCGTTGATGATGGACTGCGCTTCGAAGTGGTAAGGATCGAGGTGCCCGGGGATCATCCCGAGGTACTCACGCAGCGGCTCGGCGTCGGGGTTCATGCTGATCCATACGAACCCGCCCCAGGTGTCGCACTGCAGCTCGCGCAGCCCGAGCGTTTCTTTGTTGACCCCCTGCGGAAAGGTCTCCGCGTCGGGCACGAACTCGAGGCCGCCGCTGATGTCGTAGACCCAGCCGTGGAAGCGGCAGGGGAAAGCCGCCGCGTGACCGAGCCCGGGCTCGCGGAGACGGTTTCCGCGATGACGGCAGACGTTATAGCGAGCTGCGATCACGCCGCTCTCCTGCCGCACCACCAGGATGGATTCCGAGCCGAGCTCGAAGGTGAAGTAGTCTCCGGGCGTTGGGATGTCGGATTCTCGGCCCGCAAGCAGCCAGACGCGCCTCCACATCCGCTCCTGTTCCAGCCGCATGAATTCGACGCTGGTGTAGCGCTCTTTGGGTATTAGCTCGGTGCCCAGGTCCGGGTCCGGCGCCTTCTCCATGGGTGTGCGTGCCATACCCGAAGATTATCAGCTTTTCCGATGGGGTTTCCGAATCAGATTGCGTGTCCACGCGCGACATTTTCGAGGACTTGCTGGCGCTGCTGATCGTGGCGGTCATAGCCGCTGTGGTCATCGGCTTTCGCCTGCTCGATCCCGTTCAACGCCTCTCCCAGGATGCGCTGCTGCGCATGGCTGCGACCTGGCCTCCCTCGATCTCGACCGAAACCCCAGACGTCGTGGTGGTAGCGCTCGACAGTCAGAGCATGCGGGCCTATCCGGACTGGCCGTGGCCCCGCGGTCGATACGCTCAGCTGATTCGTCCCCTCAGCGACGCGGGAGCCGAGGCGATCGCCTTTGACATCGATTTCTCGACGTCTCGCGATCCGGAGGATGACTCCAAATTCGCTCAAGCGATCACGGAGTTCGGGCGTGTCGTGCTGGGCGCCTTCCGCGAGTTCCAGGCGCTGGAGGGTGGCGGCGAGATCGAGACTGCGAACTTTCCGGCTCCCGAAATTGCCTCCGGCGCAGCCATGGTGGGGGTGGCCGTCGTCCCGCTTGACGCGGATGGCAGCGTTCGGAGGGGCATTCGCACTGCCACCGTTGGTGGACGTCGCCTTCCATCGATGGCGCTGGCGACGCTGGCGGTGGCGACCGGTCGGGCCGTGGACCTGGCCATCACGGGAGAGTTCGCAATTGACTATCGACGGGCTTACCCGCCGATCAGGCTGATCTCCGCGGCGGATGTGCTCCAGGGCCGCTTTGATCCTCATGAGGTTGCAGGACGCGCTGTCTTCATCGGAGCGACCGCCCAGATTTTCCAGGACCTCTGGTCGACGCCCATCACGCCGAGACTTCCGGGGGTATTGATTCAGGCCATCGAGTACCGTCATCACGCCGCGGAGAACGCGGGCCGGTCCGTACTGACGGTGGCGGGTGCATCCGCCCAGTTCGCACTGGCGATGCTGGTATCGCTTCTGGCGAGGCTGGCGAGCCGGTCCTCCCACCGCCGACGGATCCTGGGGGCAACCGCGCTCGCGCTGGCTGTGCCGCAGCTGAGCCTGGGGCTGGGGATCTTTGCAGGGATCTTGTTCGACCCGATCGTGCCGATCCTCGTCGTTGCCTCCCACTACGTGCTGGGTCTGGAGCGGGTGCGACTTCAGATTGGTCATCGGCTCAGCGAGCGGGAGCGTTCCATGTCGGCGCTGGTGAGCGTAGGCCGCATTGCCACAGAGCGCTTCGGCCCCGGGAACGCAAGAAGCGCGATCGGCCTGCTCGGAGAGACGACGGGCGCACGCGCCATGACCCTGCTGCGCCTGGACGCGGAGGGCGAGTTCGAGCGCAGGGCATTGGAGTGGGTTCGGGAAGGGCGACCGGTGCGCCCGAGCCGCGAGACGGCGCGCCAGGTGCTGGCTGCGCGCGAGATTCGCCTACTGCGAGGGTCCAGCGAGTCCCTGTACGTACCGTTGGTGACAGGTGCACAGCCTGTCGGTGTGTTAGTCGCGCGCTTCGATGCAGGCGACCGGCTGACCGACGTGGAGATCTCCACTATCGAGTCCGTCGGTCGTCTGATCGCGCTGGCGATGATCAACGATCAGCTGATCCACAACCTGCGGACCGCTTGGGAGCGGGCCGAAGCCGCGAACCAGGCCAAGACGGACTTCTTGGCCAACATGAGCCACGAGATACGGACGCCGATGACCGCGGTGCTTGGCTACCTGGAGCTGATCGGAGATCCGACGACGCCGGAGCAGGATCGCAGCGAGCTGATTCAGTCAGCAGATCGCAACGGACAACATCTCCTGGCCATCATCAACGACATCCTGGACCTGTCACAGATCGAGGCGGACCGGCTGAGCCTTTCGCTAGAGCCCGTTCAGCTGAGCGAGTTCTGTCAAGAGGTCGAGTCGATGCTCCGGCCCATGACGCTAGCCAAGGGTCTTCGCTTCGAGACCAGCTATGCGGCCGGCCTTCCGGAGCGGATCCATACCGACCCGGTCCGGTTGAAGCAGGTTCTCGTCAACCTGCTGGGCAACGCGATCAAGTTCACCGACTCGGGGTTCGTACGCCTGGTCGTGGGGATGGCGGGCGGTGCAGCGTCAGGAGAGGAGCGGGTCGCTTTCGAGGTGGCCGACAGCGGAATCGGAATGGATAAGGCCACCCAGGCGCGCGTATTCGAGGCTTTCGTTCAGGCGGACACGTCCTCGAAGCGTCGCTACGGAGGGACCGGGCTGGGACTCGCCATCAGTAAGCGGCTCATCGATATGCTGGGCGGGACGATTAGCGTTCAGAGTGAGCCCGGTCGCGGCAGCGTGTTCAGCTTCACTCTGCCTGCGCTGGACGCGTCCCCCGAGGTGGAGATCCGAGCGTCTCAAGCCCTCGAGCAGGACCAGACGGAGCCCTCGCTCTCCGGCCGCGTCCTGCTGGCGGAGGACGGCCGCGATAACCAGAAGATCATCGCGCACTTCCTCACCAGGTCGGGACTGGAGGTGGAGGTCGCTGACAACGGCCGCATTGCCTACGAGTTGGCCATCGCGGCGATCGAGGCCGGCGATCCCTTCGATCTGATCATCATGGACATGGATATGCCGGAAGTCGACGGCTACCAGGCCACCGCGATGTTACGCGAGGCGGGGTATCCGGGACCGATCATCGCTCTTACCGGGCACGTTCTGTCCGGGGACCGTGAACGCTGCTTCGAGGTGGGCTGCGACCACTACACGCTGAAGCCGGTTACACGCGATGCTCTCATCGCGACCGTAGCGCGCTACATCGGCAGCCCCAAGGACGAGGCGTGAGCGGAGTGGGATCCATGCTGTGCCTGTCGCGCGTGCTGCTCGCGCTCTCGCTACTCTCTACGGTGCCGCTCGCGCGCGCGGTTTCACTTGATGAGCTCGAGCGACTCAGGGCGGCGACGCGCGAATATCCGGATGATCCCGACCTGGCCTGGGCGCTCGCCGCCGCGCTGCGCGACAGTGGCCGCCAGCAGGAGGCCCTCGACCACTTCCGCAGGAACGGGGAGAGGTGGCCCGATTGGCGCGCGCAATACGCGTTCGAGAGGGGCCGCCTGCTCTACGAACGGGGGGAGTTCCCGGGCGCGCTGGATGCTTTCGAGACGGCCATCTACTTGGATCCCCTCGGCGGCTCGGCTCGGCTCTACCGCGCGCTCGCGCTGCAGGAGCTCGGACGGCGCGCGGACGCGGAGCGGGAGCTCCGGGTCCTCGAGAGGCTCGAGCCCGAGCTCAAGGCCGAGACGCTTCTGCTGCGGGCGATGAACCGCATGGAGGTGGGAGATCAGATCGGCAGCCAACGACTGCTGCAGGAGGTCATTGCCCTGGACCCGACCAGTCCACCCGCACGTCGCGCCAGTCTCTTTCTGGACGCACGACCCCGGGACGAGGTCGAGGACCCGATCCTGTCGACCTGGGTCCAGATCGGAACGGAGCTGGATTCGAACGTGACCCTGGACAGCGGCACCGACCTGGGAGGGGTGTCGACCGGCCAGGCCGATGCCAGCGCCAACTGGGGCGGTGGATTCGTCTGGCAGCCGCTGCGCACCGAGTGGGGCACTCTCAGTCTGGGCTACCGCTACAGCGAGTCCTCGCATGAGGACCTCAAGGCCTTCAACCTCCAGTCCCACCTGCTCTTCAGCTCGCTCAGCTTCGACGGCCCCGGGCGCCTGAGCAAGCGCATCGACGGGATGGTCTCCAGTGTCCACCTGGACGGTGACCGCTACGCGCATAGCTGGCTGGTGCGACCGAACCTGTTCGTGCTTATCAACAATACCTGGGGAGTCAGCCGGCTCTACGTCGAGTACTTGAGGCGCTCCTACCATGACGAGCCGCTCTTCTCGTCCCTCGACCGTGACGGTACGACGTATGGCATCGGCGTGGAACATTACCTCCCGCTTCCGGGCTGGGAAGGCTCACTGGCTTCGATTGCGATGAAGCTCGCCCGTACCGACTCCGAGGCCTCCAGGGACCCACTCGGCTTTGAGGGGGATTACGACCGCCGTCGTGCCGAGATCCGCACGCAGCTCAAGCTTCCGCTCGGCGCTGCGTTCGACCTCAGCATCTCGGGAGGGGTCGCCTGGGAGCGTTACCGGAACGAGAACCTGATCGATGCTCTCACGGATAACGGGGTAGGAACACCGACGCCCAGCAAACGGCGGGACCTGATCGGAGACGCGACCCTCGCGCTGGGATGGTCCATCTCGCCGCATCTGCGGCTGGAGCTTCGCTGGCAGAACATACGTGACCGCTCGAACGTGGATGTCTACGACTACAGCCGCAGTATAGTGGGCGTGCAGCTCATGGCCGAGCGGTCCTGGCCCTAGAACATCTTGAGCAGGTTCTCCGCGAAGTACTCGGGCTGTATCCCCTGATTGTTGAGGATGTTCAGAAGCGTTGGGCTGAGCACCGATGGATCGCCACCGATCACCGTTTGTAGCTCACTCTGGTAGAGGGACTCATTGAGAGAGCCGCCGCTAATCTGAATGTAGTTGGGCCCTCCGGAGTTGATCAGCTCCACGCTGAAGTTCGTGGTTCCTCCCAGTGTGGTTGCGGCGTACTGCTCTTGAACCTCGTTGTAAAGCTCACGGTTGTGCGAGTCTGCGATCGGATCCGGGTACGTCGTTTCCATCATTCCACCATCGGTATGGTGCGCGATCGCTTCCCGGTCCAACTTCATGTACCTCGCCATCCGCCTGGCCATCGACATGCTCGTGGCGTTCTTGGCGAACTCGATCTCCGGTCGTGGCCCCGGCTGCAGTCCTCTCTGCGCCTTGGTCTCCGTAAGCGGCCGCGGCTCCTGCTTGGACCAGCCCTGCCAGGTGTCAGTGCGCGTCCGGATCAGGTCGAGGGTAAAGGGAACGCTGTGGGCACCCGTGGCGGTGAAACCTTCGTGTACGAGAACCTCGCGTGTCGCACCCTTGGCGAGACCGCGCACGCCGACCAACCCGCGAAAGACCGAGACAGCAACCCCGGCCGTGTCCACCGACACCAAAAAGCGTGTTCCCTTGACCATGACAACAGCCTCAGGCGTTCGCACCTCGAAGCCGCGGCCCGAGCGCCGCTTTAGAATATCGAAGATGGAGGCGCCCTCCTCGAGGTCCACGCCGTCCGTTCCCGGGCTGTCCGTATCCGGCAGGCGCAATGTCGAGTCCTCGTAGAGTCGGACCATCCCGGCTGCCATGCGTAGCTCGGCACGGCCGTCGGCGCCCGTACGAACCACGTCGCCCGGCTGGAGCACGTCCCCCTCCGCAGCGGGTCGCCACACGGGCGGCTCGCCCGTCCCGATCACGACCGTGCCGATCACGATCTCGAGCTTGGGGTTCTGGGCCGGGCCTGCTCCCAGCAGAAGCAAAGCGGAAACTGACGCCAGAACGACCGGGGTTCGTCGGCGCAACGCGGTGGCGGTGGTCGTGAGCAGGGCTCTCATGGATGCTTCTCCTGATTTGGCGGCAGAGATATCCGGAAGCCCTTCACTTTCCATGGGATCGTCTTCGGTCGCGACAGGCGGAAACTTGACCGTCAGCAGCGGCCTTTGCGGGCGCGGATGCACATTGGAGCCAGCGCCCGAGGTGCTAGCATTCGAGCTCGAACGGGGGTGCCATGAAGGTGCTGGTCCGGGTCGGGTGCGGGGCTGGTGATCCGGGAGGTGCTGATCCGCGACGTCACGGTGCGCGGGCAGCTCATTCCTCTGCAGGGAGAACGCACCAAGCTCGAGGTGAACGTGCCGGAGATTCGCATGCGTGATCTCGGCTCCGGTGAGCATGGGATGTCGATGACTCAGCTCGCCGGCGTATTGATGAAGGCGATCCTGGCCGGGGTCGCGCAGCAGAGCGCCAGCCTGCCGTTCGGACTGTCGGGGGATTTGCGCCGCGATCTCGCGCGGCTGGGAAAGATCCGGGTGGAGGTGCCCGGGGTAGCCACGAGCGCAACGGGTCGGGCCGTCTAGAGCGTTAAAGACGCCGCGGAGAAGGCAGGGGAGCTGCTCAGGGGGCTGGGCAAGCGGCTGCGGATAGGCGATGCCGAGAACTAGGGCTGGCTACCTTCCGTTTCGGCGTCGTGTTAGCTTCGTGCCCCGTTCGCGGGGCCTGGAATCCGCTCAGGCAGGCGGGAAAAGGGGGAAGAAGATGACGGCACGAAGACTCCGAGTGGGGACGCTGGGCCTGGCCTTCTCGTTGGCCTTCGGGGCCTGTGGAGGCACGTCAGTCGAGCAAGAGCTGGCGCAGGCGGAGGAGATCCTGGGAGAGGCGCGGGAGGGCGTGCTTGAAGCACGTGATGCGGTAAAGGCCAAGCAAGACGCGGTCGAGACGGCGCGCGCCGACCTCGAGCAGGCAGGCGAGGCGTTGCGCCAGGCTGAAGTGCAGCTCGAGCAGGCGGAGTCCGGGGTGGATCTGCAGGCCACGGACGCGCTCCTCTTTCGCGGCATCCAGCGCGAGCTGCTCGACGAGGGGCGGCTGGAGCGGGTGGCGATCCGCGTGGAGGTGAGCAAGGGGGTCGTGACGCTACGCGGCTTGGTTCCCGATCCGGAGACGCGGGCGGTGGCGATCGAGATCGCTCGCGAATTCCCCGGTGTGGCCTCGGTGACCGATGGGATCAGCGTCCAGGAGCCGGACGTCGCCGCGCAAGGGGACGACGAAGAGTAGACGCTCACTGCGCGGGAAGTGGCATGCGTCTTTTGCTCAACCTACAGCGCGCGTCTCTGGCCCTGCTGCTGGGCGCCGTGCTTCTGTCCTGCGCGGGCGTGGGCGGGAATGTGGCGCAGGCCGCACCGCCTCCGGTCTCCGCCCCTGCGGCAGCCAGCCCAGCCCAGCAGAGCTTCGATCGCTTCTGCAGGTCCTGGATGGTCAAGCTCAGCGAACGCCACGAGCGAAACGCGAGACGGGTCGCCTACCGCAAGCGCAACGGCCAGATCGTGGGCGAGTACATCGGCTACAGCCGGGAGCCCCTGCAGTGCAGCGTGAGTGAAACGGGGGTTCCGGCAAACCCCTTCGTGGGGAAGCTTATCTACTACGAGCTCCGCTTTCGGAAGTCCGGGAATACGCACAAGGCGGCGCGAGCGAGTGTCCCGCAGGCCTTCGAAGAGGGCCCGGTGATGGAGTTCTTTCGCTTCGACGGGACGCGCTGGGTCTACTGAGACGGCTAGATCCGGACCGTGGTAGAATGGCCACGGGTATAAGAGGATCTCGGACTCCAGTGCGTCGCGAGTTTGCCGAGCGGAAGCATCACCGATTCCGCTGCTGAGTCTCGATCCTATCCATCCTTAGGCGTAGAAATCGAGGGGCCGAGACACTGAGCTTTCTCCGGGGCCGGGAGACCGCGGGCGAAAACCGAGCAAGCGCTCGCCCGTACGGCGGGCGTGATGCGTCTAGGTCGGGAACGATGAAGGACGTGATTCGCCTTCTATTGGTGGCCGTCGCAGGTACGATGTTGGCGCTCGGCCCGGGCCGGATAGCGCGCGGATTGACGGATGAGGATCTCATGCTGTTTCCGATCCCGCCCAACTCGGTCCCGGGCGGCGCAAGCGTTGCGTTCGACCTTTCGGACCCGCTCGACCAGACCCAGCTCACGAAGGGCATTCACTACGAGTTCAGTGTGGTGCCGACCGGCGGAACCTTCACAAACATGGCGAGCCCCGAGGATCCTGCCTCGTGGGACGTGATCGACTACCGTGCCACGCTGAGCTTCCTCAGCTTTCCCCCCGGGGTTAGCAGCGGCTCCGGAATCAAATTCGCCCTGGTACTCCTGGGCTTTCGCCAGGAAGCGACGCTCGCCTCGGATCCCGCTGACGCCGGGTACGTCCTGGCGAGCTTTACGAACGCGATCACGGGGCAGCCGTTGTTTGTGTCGGATGACCCTGGCGGCCAGGTACTCGACCAGTTCGGCTCCGTGTTCCTCGCATTCCAGTTCGCGGCCGTGCCTGGCCGCAGCTTCACGTTCGACTATCAAGTCGCCCTCCGCGCCCCGCTTCAGAACAGCGGCCAGGGCTTTAGCCAGTTCAACACATCTTTCGTTCCGACCAGCACTTGCGGCGATGGGTCGCTCAACCCGGGCGAGGGTTGCGACGACGGGAATCTTTCGGACGGGGACGGTTGCAGCCGCAGCTGTGAGGTGGAGGTCGGCTTCGCGTGCAGCGGTCAGCCGAGTCTGTGTAGCGCGATCTGTGGGGACGGACTGGTCCGGGGCATGGAGGCCTGCGACAGCGGCAGCGACGAAGGCGGGGATTGCTGCTCCTCGAGCTGTCAGTTCGAGGGTAGCAGTACGGTCTGTCGGATAGCCGTAGGGCCTTGTGATCTGGCGGAGACCTGCACCGGCTCGAGCAGCGCCTGCCCGGCCGACGCCAAGAGCAGCGCACTTTGCCGAGCGGCTGCAGGGGAATGCGACGCTGCGGAGTCTTGCGATGGCGTGAGCGATACCTGCCCGGACAATGGCTTCGCTAGCGACACTCCATGCCGGGTCTCCGCCGGTGCTTGTGACCGGACCGAGGTCTGCGATGGCTCGGGCGCCACCTGTCCATCGGACGCCAAGAGTACTGCGCTATGTCGGGCGGCTGTAGGCATATGCGACGTTGCTGAGTTCTGCGATGGGGCGAGCAACGACTGCCCGGCGCAGGGCTTTGCCACGGGCAGCGAGTGCCGCGTCTCCACGGGCAGCTGTGATCCCGCCGAGTTCTGCGACGGTCTGGCGGCCACCTGCCCGTCAGATGCCAAGAGCACTTCGCTATGCCGGGAGGCTGCGGGCGTGTGCGACGTCGTGGAGTTCTGCGATGGGGCGAGCAACGACTGCCCGACGGACGGCTTTGCCACGGGCAGCGAGTGCCGCGTCTCCACGGGCAGCTGTGATCCCGCCGAGTTCTGCGACGGTCTGGCGGCCACCTGCCCGTCGGACGCCAAGAGTACTGAGCTATGCCGGGAGGCTGCGGGCGTGTGCGACGTCGTGGAGTTCTGCGATGGGGCGAGCAACGACTGCCCGACGGACGGCTTTGCCACGGGCAGCGAGTGCCGCGTCTCCATGGGCAGCTGTGATCCCGCCGAGTTCTGCGATGGCTCGGCGGCCACCTGCCCGTCGGACGCCAAGAGCACTGAGCTATGCCGGGAGACTGCGGGCGTATGCGACGTCGTGGAGTTCTGCGATGGGGCGAGCAACGACTGCCCGACGGACGGCTTCGAGCTGGACGGGACCTCCTGTGATGACGCAGAGCTTTGCACGATCGACGATCAGTGCCAGGGTGGGCTCTGTATGGGTGATCCGATGAGCTGCGGAGATGGGAAGCTGCAGGAAGCCTGCGATGAGGAGTGTGATGATGGCAATGCGGTCTCGGGCGACGGCTGCGAGGACGACTGCCAGGTGGAGCGGGGCTTCAACTGCGACGGCGAACCGAGCATTTGCTCATCGGAATGTGGCGATGGTCTGCTTGCGAGCGATGAGGAGTGTGATGATGGCAACGCCACGGGCTGTGATGGATGCTCTGTCGACTGCCGAATCGAGGGCTTCACCTCGGAGGACTCCGATGGCGACGGAGTCGGCGACGCCTGCGACAACTGTATATTCGTAGCGAATGCGTCTCAGAAAGATATCGATCGCGACGGACTGGGGGATCGCTGCGATGACGCCGATATTCTCGGTAGCCTGGTCCTGGGCCGCCTCAAAGTGAAATCACGCTTCACATCGCGGCAGGAGGGCAGGGGACGCATCACGCTGCATGGGCTGCTGGACGGTCAGCGCCACCTCGACGACTTCGGGCTGAGCCTCAAGGAGGGGTTCGACCCCAACGGCAATAGTCCGGGCGAAACCCTTTTGACGATCACGGTCTTCGATGAGGCCAACCTGAATCAGGTCATCTCTTTCTCGCGCTCGGAGTGCGCGCTCAGGATGAAGGGAGATGCCTTGGTCGTCGTCGCGTGCAAGAGTCCCGACGGGACGAGAATGGTACGTTTGCGGAAGGCCCGGTTCGTCCCCGATATCTTCAGGCTCGTGGTGCGTGCCAGGCGTCTGGCAATCGAGCCGTTTTTCATGCACCAGGCCAGCGTCCGGCTGAGGACGGGGGACATCGATCGCCCGGATCAGATCGGCGACCTGATTCCGTGCGAGATCCGGGTGCAGCAAGCGACGAAACTGGTCTGCCGCGAGGTGGGGCCATAGGGGTCTCGCGGGCTCGCTGTGCTGAGCTGTAGTGGTTAATATAGGTCCCGGGGGAGCCTCGCTTGCACGCGGAAGTCGTCGACTTTATTCGCAGGATCGTCGCCGACGATCTCTCGGCCAAGAAGAACGGGGATCGTGTCCGTACGCGCTTCCCGCCGGAGCCGAACGGCTACCTCCACATCGGGCACGCCAAGTCCATCTGTCTCAACTTCGGGGTGGCCGCCGAGAACGGGGGCGTTTGCCACCTGCGCTATGACGACACCAACCCCAGCAAAGAGGATGTGGAGTACGTCGAGTCGATCCAGGAAGACGTGCGTTGGCTCGGCTATGACTGGGGGGATCACCTCTACTTCGCATCGGACTACTTCGAGCAGCTCTACCAGTTCGCCATCCAGCTGATTCAGCTGGGAAAGGCCTACGTCTGCGATCTGAGCGCGGACGAGATCCGCGAGTACCGGGGCACCCTGACCGAGCCCGGTAGGGAGAGCCCGCAGCGTGGGCGTTCGATCGAGGAGAGCCTGGACCTGTTCGAGCGCATGCGCGCCGGTGAGTTTGAGGACGGATCCCGCGTGCTGCGTGCCTGGATCGACATGGCCTCACCCAATATCAATATGCGGGACCCCGTTCTCTACCGCATTCAGAAAACAACGCACCATCGCACGCACGACGCCTGGTGCATCTACCCGATGTACGATTTCGCCCATTGCCTATCAGATTCGCTCGAAGGAATTACCCACTCACTCTGCACCCTGGAGTTCGAAGACCATCGTCCGCTCTACGACTGGGTGCTCGATCAGCTGGACGTACCCTGTCATCCGCAGCAGATCGAGTTCGCCCGGCTCAACCTGAGCTACACGGTTCTGAGCAAGAGGATCCTGCTACAGCTGGTGGACGGCGGCCACGTCAGCGGCTGGGACGACCCGCGCATGCCCACTATCTCGGGGCTGCGGCGGCGTGGCTATACCCCGCAGTCGATTCGCGACTTTTGCGCGGCGATCGGCGTCGCCAAACGCGACAGCACGGTCGCGATCGCCCAGCTTGAGCACAGCATTCGGGAGGAGATGAATCGGCGCGCTCAACGGGTGATGGCCGTCCTGCGTCCGCTGCGGGTGGTGATCGAAAACTATCCCGAGGGTCAGGTGGAGGAGCTCGAAGCCGTGAACAACCCGGAGGACGCAAGCATGGGAACGCGCAAGGTTCCCTTCTCGCGCGTGCTGTATATCGAGCGCGACGATTTCCGCGAGGATCCGCCCCGAAAGTTCTTTCGGCTCGCGCCCGGCCGCGAGGTGCGCCTGCGCTACGGCTACTTCATCACCTGCATCGACGTTGTAAAGGACGAGTGCAGCGGCGAGGTGACCGAGCTCCGTTGTCGCTACGACCCCGCCACGCGGGGCGGAAACGCGCCCGACGGACGCAAGGTCAAGGGCACCATCCACTGGGTGTCGGCTGCGCACGCGCTCGAGGTCGAGGTGCGTCTCTACGACCATCTCTTTGAGCAGGAAGATCCAGCTCAGATCACGTCAGCCCCGGATCTGAGATCCAGTCTCAACCCCAGCTCCCTGGAAACGCTGACGGACTGCCGCGTCGAGCCGAGCCTGGCGGACGCGGAGCCGGGGGCACAGTATCAGTTCGAGCGCCTGGGCTACTTCTGCGCCGATGCGGATTCGTCGCCGGAGCGCCTGGTCTTCAACCGCACCGTACCCCTGCGCGACACCTGGGCGAAGATCCAGCAGCGAGCCGCGAGCTAGAGCACCGCCTCACAGACGGGGGCGATCCCCGGTGGAAGCGGGGGGCTGGCCAGGGCCCGGCGCATGACGGTGAGATCGAGGATGTCGCACGCAGGGGCCTCTCCGATCACTGTGCACTTTGCCTGACCTGCCGGCGAAAGCGGCATCCCGTTGGGGTCAGCCAGGTGCGCGCGAAAAGTAGCCACGTCTGCGAGGTCCACGGAGCTGTCATTGTTCACGTCTCCGCACAGCTCGACCACGCAGGACGTCGTCGCCGCGAGTCTCACCGTCGCACCGCTGTTGATCTCAGGGCTGGCCGGGTCGCCGCAGGCGAAGTCCGTGGCGTTGTCAGCCGTTTCAGATCTTCGGACGAGGCTATGTCCATCGGCGTTGAGCGCCGTCGGAATCCCGATTCGAATGTTGCTGGGACCGCTGTAGCTGCCGTACGCGACACAGTCCACGTAGCTCCCCGGGTTGGAGGGAAGGGCTCCCGGCGCACCCCAGCAGACCATGCCCCCCGCGGGAGGAAGCCCGGCGGGCATGATGAAGTCCGGCGCGAGGCCGCTGACCGCTTGAAACTGCGCGGTCCCCATCAGCCACCGGACCCCGTTACCACTTCTCAGGACACTGCCGGGCACCACCAGGACGTTGCCCAGATGGCTGCCGCTCGGACCAAAGGCCCCAAGCACAGTGCCTGCCACGAACCGCTGCGAGATAGCGAGCATGCGGATCTCGACGAACTGCACGTTCGGATCGCCGCCATAGCTGGTCATGATCTCGTCGATCACGGCGAAATGGAAAAGCGCTCGGGCCCGCTGCGGTACCCACAGCAGAACCAAGGCAAAGCACAGCAGCAAAATGCTCCGGAATTCTGTCATTCGCGTCTTCCTTAACACACCCCCTATCTTACAGGCACAGGGTGGGGGACGACCTGAGGTAGAATCGCTCGGATGGCACGCCGCTCTCTCTGCATCGCGATCTTGGGGATTCTGGTGACTGGATCGGGGCGGGCCAGCACTTTCATTGAGATCCCGATGCCGGAGCTCATCCGCGCCGCCGACGCGATCGTGCTGGGGCGGGTGGAGTCGATCGAGGGCGCCCTCACGACCGACAACAGGGTTCACACCTATGTCAGGCTGCAGCTCGAGGAGGTCCTGAAGGGGGACTTGGCCTTCGCATCCCTCACCCTCAGGCAGGCGGGCGGGCGGGTCGGGGACCTTGAGGTCTCCATCCACGGCTCGCCCCGTTTCCAGCTGGGCGAGCGGGTGCTCGTCTATCTCACCCGGTCCGCCGACGGCAGCTGGCATACCAGTCATCTCGCCATGGGCAAGTTTGGGATCGTTTGGGACCCCGCGACGCGGCGCGAGCTGGCGGTGCGGGAGTTCGGCGAGGGCCGCGTCTTTTCGCCTCGGGGACGGAGGCTTCCGCCGCGTGATGCGCGTTCACTGCGCGAGCTGCGTGACCAGGTGCGAGCGCTGGCGGGCGCAGAAGAGGATGCGGCTCCAGCAATGGCCCCGGCCGGCGGCCCGGCGGAATCGATCCTTGCCGCTCAGGGGGCCACGGAGTTCAACCTCGTCATGCCGGAACGCCGCTGGTTCGAGCCCGACGTAGGGGTCCCGGTAGGCTTCTTTATCGACGCTGTGGGAGACGTGGATCTCGGAGCCACGATGAGTACGGCGGTGGTGGAGGAAGGCCTGGCGGCGTGGACCGCTGTCTCCTCGGCCAGCATCGAGCTCTTCAATGCTGGAGTCGCGACTCTGGTGGCGCAGAACACCTGCGATGGGGAAAGCCAGATCATGTTCAATGATCCGTTCAATGAGGTCGACCCACCGGTAGGCTGTGCGGGCACGTTGGCCCTCGGCGGAGGCTGCTCGACCCCGTCTCAGAACAAGGAGGTCAACGGCGTTTCGTTTCGGCGCCAGACGGAGGGCAACCTGGTGTTCGCGGACGGCTTTTCTTCTTCGTGCGCCTTTAAGCTGCCCTGCAACTTCGCTGAGGTAGCCACGCACGAAATCGGCCACGCCCTGGGGTTGGCTCACTCCTCAGAAGTTCTCGGCGAAACCGATCCCAAGCTGAGCGGCGCCACGATGTACTTTCGGGTGCAGTTCGATGATCGCTGTGGATCTCTCGAGCCGTACGATGCTGACGCCCTCACCTCTCTCTATCCTCTGGTGCGCTTCTGTGGAGATCTGAACGGGGACGGGGAGATCGACATCCTGGATGTGGTGATCTATCGACGCGCCCTGCTCGAGCTCGCCCCGGGCTTCGGCCAGACCGGCCGCTGCAGCGTCGTGGGTGGCCAGCTCGACTGCGACCAGGCGGATGCGGACCGTCTGCGCGACGACCTGGCGGGTCTCGCGCAGATCGAGAATGTATGCGCGGCCTTCTTCGGGGGCACGCAGCCCTCACCCGTGCTGGAGGATCTGACCCCGTGCAACCGCTTCATCACGGACAGCTGGGAGTTCGATGTGGGAGGGGGTCAGCACGTCCTCATTCGGGCCGATACGGTCGACAGCGCGACGGCCGCGGATCTCCGCTTCAGCGGCGACTGCGGACCGCAGGAGATCGCTGGGGATGAAGAGATCGCGTGCACGTTCCCGCCTCCGGCCTTCAAATGCCCGGAGTTCGAGTTCACTGCCCCGACCGATGCCACCTGTACGCTTCACATCAACATCTTCCCGGGCGCGTCGGCCTGCGCGAGCGTCGAGACCGCCGGCTATGTTCTGACCGTGGAGGCGGACGACGCCCCCGTGGACCTCACGTTCGTGCGCGACGACAGCGTTCCGTAGGCGCGGCGGAAGCCAGGCTCGTTCACGAAAAGCAAGGCATTTCGCGCTCTTAGATGTGCTAAAGCGAGGGCGCGGGCGGCCTATCTTGACTTCTAGCGCGCGGAATAGAAGGCTAGATGGCCTCAACACGCGACGGGTACGCGAGGAGAAGATCGTGGAAGTCGGACTGCTGCTCATCTTTCAGAACTATCTTGGTCGGGGACGGGACGAGGACGTGGTTCGGAACGAGACGCGTCTCGCGGAGCTGGCGGAGCCGCTCGGCTACGACAAGCTCTGGTCCGTCGAGCACCACTTCACGGATTACGCGGCGTGTCCGGACAACATCCAGTTCCTGAGCTACATCGCGGCCCGGACGAGCAAGATCAAGCTGGCCACGGGCGCAGTCATCGTTCCCTGGAACAACCCGCTGCGGGTGGCCGAGAAGATCGCCCTGCTCGATCATATGTCGGGCGGCCGCGCTGTGCTCGGGCTCGGGCGAGGCCTGGCGCGTGTCGAGTACGCCGGCTTCGGCATCGAGATGAGCGAGTCCCGGGATCGCTTCGACGAGGCCTCCCGCATGATCCTCGACGCCCTGGACAAGGGCTTTATCGAAGGCGAGGGCCCGTACTATCCCCAGGCACGCACCGAGATCCGACCGCGACCGCTTTCCGGCTTCCGCGACCGCCTCTACTGCGTGGGCATGT
>SMWZ01000071.1 GCA_004356455.1 Deltaproteobacteria bacterium | reverse complement strand
GCTAGCTCGGGCTCTGTTCGATGAGCGCGTTGCCCTGGTTTCGGCGCTGGTCTTTGCGGTCCATCCTCAGCTGGTCGAGGCCGCCTCGAACGTGCAGAGCGATGGGATCTACCTCGCGTTGCTGTTGGTCGGGGCGCTGCTGGCCTGGCGGGCGCTGCAGTCCGGGCGGTTTGTCCACGGGCTGGGAGCGGGCGTCGTGTCCGGTCTGGCCTACCTGGCCCGGCCGGAAGGCCTGGCGGTTGGGGTGGTCCTCGGCATCTGGCTGATCGTGGCTGCCGTGAGCCGCCGGATGTCATGGCGTCGGTTGATATCCGTAGGGGCTGGCTTTGCCACTGCGGTTCTGCTGCTCGGGGGACCTTATGTGCTCACGCTGCAAGCGGCCACGGGGAGCTGGGTCCTGACGCAGAAGAAGCGGGTTATCCCGCTTGAGTGGAGCCTTCCTGCGCCCGCGCGGACCGGCGAGGCGCTGGCCGCGGAGGGTAGCGCGCTGCTGAGAGCTTTTCGGCCGCCCTACCTGGTCTTAGCGCTCTTCGCCTTTCGCCGACGCCGGCCCAGCCGAGCCACACTGTATCTGTTCTCCTATGCGGCTCTGTTCTTACCCGTGCTATTGGGCGTACACCTGGAAGCAGGCTACGTCGGAGCTCGGCATTGGCTGGGCCCCGTCGCACTGCTAATGCCGTTTGTCGCGCTGGGGTGCTTACGGCTTGGCCAGCGGCTGCAGGAATTCGTCCTTCCCTGGCGCGTGCATAGCTGGGCGACGCCAGCGTTGGTGGGGCTGCTGCTGGGGGCTTCGCTTGCGTACAATCTTCAGCCCCACACCGAGCCGGCGAAGCTGGCCCGCAAGCAGGCTGCCCTGTGGCTGCGTACGCAGCATCCGGATGCTGTTGCAGCGCCACGCTCTCGCGTCGCGCACTACGCTGGGGCGAAACGGTATGTACCGCTCGTCGATACGCGCGATCTGAGCAGTTTGCGTGACTGGTTGCGTGTGCAGGGTGCTGACTACGTTATCGCGGAAGAAGAGCGACTTCCTCCGGCCTTGCTGGGTGAGGTCGTGGGCTTACATGAGGTCCATCGGGTCGAGTACCCCGGTGGCAGTGTGCGCGTGCTGCGGGTCGAAACTGCCCTGGACGTCGCCTCTCCCGGGCCCTAGCCGGACGCACGTTAGGCCTTCAAGTGGGCTTGGTTGCACGCCGGCCGAGACCGTACCGGTTACGACTTCGACATACTCGCTTTGAGCTTGGCGCGGTTGTTCTCGATCACCACGCGGAAGCGCACCTTGCCCTTGCCGTAGCGCTTGCGCAGGGCCTCGGTCTGCTGGCGCACGATGTGGGCCAGCTTCTCGGGCGAGAGCTCGGCCGCCGTCTCCCCCGTCTTTCTGCGCGCGGCCGCCAGGGCGTTGTGTAGGCCTTGGATCCCGGAGGCGGCCTCGGAAGCCGGGGCCTTGCGCGTGCTCGAGCTTGTCTCGGCTGGGGACTGCTCGTTCTGCTTGGATCTGAAGAGGTGAGGCCGGTACGTGCCGGCCTCGATCTGGCGCACGGTGCGGCCCCAGAGCTGTCGATAGATCTGATACTTGGCGTTGAGCTGATTGAAGCGGAACTTGTAGCCCGAGTTCCGGGGCGGCTGATTCATGAAGTGGGTGATGATTTTCTGAGCCTTGGCCCGCAGATCGAGCGGCTCCCGCTTGAGCGCGCCATTAAAGTACTGCTCGTAGCCCACACGCAGTCGGGTGATGAACTGCTCGAGCTCCTTCAGGTCCTCCTCGATGTCCTCTACCCGGTCCTGGGAACGCCTCATCCAGTACGGCATCGGATGCCGCTTGGCACAGCTTGAGTCAGGCGCGAGCGAGCGCGTCCAGCAGCGCCCCCGGATCGAGTTCGGGCACCAGCCGACGGCCGCCGAAGGGCAGCTCGCCCAGGAAGGGGACCGGGAGTCGGGCCAGGAGTCCCTCCAGGTTGGCGCGCTCGGCGTCGGGCAGCTCGGGTGTGGTCTGACTCACCACCACGCCGAGCACGCGCAGGCCGCGCGTGCGTGCGGCTTCCAGGCTGAGCAGGGTGTGGTTCAGCGTGCCCAGCCGGGCCCGCGCGACCAGGAGCAGTGGCCAGCCGCTCCGCCGCGCCAGGCCCGCCATGTCGAGGCCGGGCCCGAGCGGAACCAGGAGACCTCCAGCGCCCTCGATCAGCACCAGGTCCGCCTGCGCGGACGCCTCGTGGTAGAGCTTCTCGATCCGTGCGGGATCGATCTCGACCCCCTGCTTGCGTGCGGCGACGTCCGGCGCGGCGGGGAGCCGCAGGCGGTAGGGGCAGATCAGGTCGAGCCCGCGGCGATCCTGCGCGGCCTCGGCCAGGCGGATCGCGTCCGCGGGCACGAGCGCGCCGTTGCGCTCCTCGCAGCCCGTCTCCACCGGCTTGAGCACGCGCACCCGCAATCCCTGAGCGCGGGCCGCCTCGGCGAGGGCCACGCCGACACAGGTCTTACCGCAGCCGGTATCGGTCCCGGTCAGAAAGATCCCGTTCACTCTCCCGTCACCTGGGCGATGCACTTGGCCAGCGCGTCCACAAGGTGCTCGATTTCTCCGCGCTGCACGGAGAGCGGCGGCATGAGCACGATCGTCTCCCCGAGCGGCCGCAGGATGACGCCGTGCTTGCGGATCGCCATGCAGACCAGCGCGCCGATGCGCTCCCCGGCATCGAAGGGCTCGCGGGTCGCTCGGTCTTGCACGAGCTCGATTCCTACCATGAGTCCACGCTGGCGAATCTCACCCACAGCCGGCAGGCGCCGCAGCGTTTCAAGACGGCGTGCGAGGTGCTCGCTCATCTCGCGCACGTGCTCGAGCACAGCCTCCTGCTCGAACACCTCGAGACTCGCCAGGCTCGCCGCACAGGCGAGCGCGTTGCCGCTGTAGCTATGCCCATGGAAGAACTGGCGCTGGTCGCGCACGGGGCCCAGAAACCCTTCGAAGATCTCCTCGCTGGTGAGCGTCGCTGCGAGCGGCAGGAAGCCTGCGCTCATGCCTTTGGCGATGGTCATCAGGTCGGGGGTTACGCCCTCGTGCTCACACGCGAACATCCGGCCCGTGCGGCCGAAGCCGGTGGCGACCTCATCCACGATGAGCAGTGTTCCGTGTCGAGTGCAGAGCTCGCGCGCGCGCTTCAACCAGCCGTCCGGCAAGAGCAAGATCCCCGCTGCGGCCTGAACCAGAGGCTCCACGACCACCGCGGCAACCTCGTGGCCGTGGCGTTCGAGGAGGCCCTCCAATGACTCCAGGCAATGAATGCCGCAGTCCGGATAACGCAGTCCGTAGGGACAGCGATAGCAGTACGCGTTCTCTGCGCGCAGTGCCTCGAAAACCAGCGGCCGGAAGATCTCGTGGAAGCTCTCGACCCCGCCCAGGGCGACGGCCCCGAGGGTGTCGCCATGGTAGGCGCCCTTCAGTGCGACGAAACGTGTACGCGCGCGTGAGGCCTGATCCTCGTGCTGCTGCCAGAACTGGAACGCCATCTTGAGTGCGATCTCGACCGCGGTGGAGCCGTTGTCACTGAAGAAAACGCGCGTTAGCCCCGCTGGCGCAAGCTCCACCAGACGTGCCGCCAGCTCGATGCTCGGCTCGTTGGCCAGGCCCAGCAGCGTGGAATGGGCCAGGCGGTCGAGCTGCGTATGAATGGCAGCGCGAATCCGGGGGTGGTCATGTCCGTGCAGGTTGACCCACATGGAGGAGATCCCGTCGAGATAGCGCCGGCCCTCGGTGTCGATCAGATAGTTCCCTTCGCCGCGTTCGATCACCACAGGTCGACCGTCCATCCAGTCGCCCATCTGGGTGAAGGGATGCCAGAGCGTGCGCAGGTCGAGTTCGGGTAGGTCCGTCATGCGTTTCAGTGGGGGAGCTGGCTGAAGAGCTTAACTACGTGCTCGACATCTTCGACGCTGTGGCTGCACATCGGGGTGAAGCGTATGCGCGCGGAGCCCTCCGGCACGGACGGATAGCGGATGCCCTGCGCGTGCACGCCCAGCTCCAGCGCCCGCTCGCACAGCGACATCACGGCCTGGTTGTCGCCGATTATGGCCGGTACGATATGGGTTGTGCTGCGCCCGGTGTCGTAGCCCGAGGCCTTGAGTCCGGCGCGGAGCTGCTCGGCGCGCTCGAGCAGCGCGACCCTGCGCCAGCCTTCGCTCTCTAGAATAGCGAGCGCGGCCCGCGCCGCGCCGAGCGGCCCCGGCGCCAGGCCGCAGGTGAAGATGAGGCTGCGGGCGCGGTTGATGAAGAGTTCGCGCAGCGTGTGGGAACAGGTAACGTAGGCCCCGAAGCTTCCCAGGGCCTTGCCCAGGTTGCCGATCTGAACATCGACCGCAACGCTCTCGAGGCTCGCGACGCCTCGGCCCGACGGACCCAGGATCCCGAGCCCGTGCGCATCGTCCAGAACCGTGACCATGTCATGGGCGCGTGCGATCGGCGCCATCTCGCGTAGGCTCGCGACGTCGCCGTCCATGCTGTAGACACCGTCGAGCACCAGCACCCGACGTCGGAAGCCAGCGCAACCGGCGGCGATGCGCTCCAGGTCCTCGGGATCGTTGTGGCGGAACACGCGCGTGCTGGCCCGGCTGAGACGACAGGCATCGATGATGCTGGCGTGATTGAGGGCATCGCTGATGATCACGTCGTCGGGGCCGGCCAGGGTCGTGATCACACCCAGGTTGGCCATGTAGCCCGTGCTGAAGATGAGAGCAGCTTCCGCGCCCACGAAGCTCGCAAGCTCCTGCTCGAGCGCTTCGTGCAAGCAGAGGTTGCCGTTGATGAGCCTCGAGCCGCCGGCCGCGCAGCCCGCACTTGCACTGGCTTCTTGTGCAGCCGCGATGACACGGGCGTCGCCCGCGAGATCGAGATAGTTCGAGCCCGCGAGCATCAAGACGTCCTGGCCATCTACACGCATGCGTGCAGCGGGCAACCCTTCAACGCTGCGCAGCCGCCGGTACAGCTTCGCCGCGCGCAGCGTTCGAAGCTCGGCTTTCACCTGTGACTCGAGTGAAGCGCAGCTCCGTGAACTTATTTCAACTGTTGAATTTCCCAGGGGATTTCTCCATTGGTTGCTTTGACAGCTCGGTGTTTCATCGGCTAGACTCGGCCAACCTCGCCCGAGGTGCAAGACATTTGAAACCCGTCGTCGAGCTCGACTCTATCACTTCTTTCCTCGAGGATGATTTGCGCCGCGTGGAGCAGCTCCTGCGCGAGGGCGTTCGTTCTGCGGACACGCTGATTCCGGAGGTGGGAGAGCATACCTTTGCCAGCGGCGGCAAGCGCATCCGTCCTGTTTTAGTGCTATTGACAGCGCGCCTCTGCGGTTATCGTGGCCTGCGCGCGCTTCAGATCGCCGCTGCCGTCGAGTACCTGCATAGCGCGTCGCTCTTGCATGACGACGTGGTGGATGGCGCGAGCGAGCGCCGCGGACGCCCCAGCGTAAACGCTCAATTCGGTGAGCGACTTGCCATCCTGGTGGGCGACTTCATGTACGCGCGAGGCTGCCAGATGCTGGTCGAGGACGGGAGCATCGACATCCTCTCTATCTACGCCGAGGCGTTGCGGCAGATGACCGAGGGCGAGGTGCTCCAGCTTTCGAAATGCTTCGACCCCGATGTGACCGAGTCCGTGTACCTGGATGTCATCGGCCGCAAGACCGCCAGCCTGCTGGGCGCTGCGGCCGAGTCGGGCGCGATCCTGGGAGGGGTGACGCGCGCGGAACGTCGCAACGTTCGGGAGTACGGCTGGGAGCTGGGGCTCGCGTTCCAGCTCGTGGACGACGCGCTCGACTACGTCGGCACAGGGGCCGAGCTCGGCAAGCCGCCGTTGCAGGACCTGTCCGAGGGCAAGGTGACGCTGCCCTTGCTGTCCGTCCTCAAACGCTGCAGCGTGGGCGAGCGAGAGGGGATCGTCTCCATCCTCAAGAGCTGCTCGCGCGAGGGCTCTCGCGTGGACCCGAGCCAGGCCTCGCAGGTGGCCGAGTGCGTGGCGCGGCACCAGGGTGTCGAGATCACCTTCGCGCGCGCGAGCCAGCGTGCCGCCGAGGCTCGCGCTCGCATCGAGTCATTCGTAGATTCTCAGGCGAAGCAGACCCTGCTCGACCTGACCGAATTCGTCGTTCAGCGCAATCGCTGAGCGCTTCATACCCTCGCCTCATCCCAAAACAAGGGAGGATGCGCAAATGCGCAGCCGAATCGTTCGGGGCCTGGCGGCGTCAGGACTGCTGCTTGCCCTATCGGCCTTCATGTTGTCGGCCGAGGCTCAAACCCAGAAGTCCACTCCTCAGACGCGGCTGGTCGGGGTGGTCAACATCAACACCGCAGATGATCAGGCGCTCGAGCTCCTGCCCGGAATCGGGCCGGCTCGCGCCCGCGCCATCATCGAGTACCGCAAGGCGAAGGGGCCGTTCAAGAGCGTGGATAGCTTGAGCGAGATCTCTGGCATCGGAGAGCGCGCACTCGAGCGCATACGCCGGCACTGTGTGCTCAAAGGCAAGACCACAGCGGAGCTGCTTCAGTAGCCCGCAGGGAGGCGCGGTGTACGCACCGCGCCTCCCGCAATCCTCTAAACTGGCGCGATGCTCTCGCGTTGGGTTCGGGGGGTGGGGTGGCTGGCGGTCGCGGCCGGGCTGGGCTGCGAGCCGGGAGTCGGGCCGTTTCCCGAGGGTCAGCGCATTATCTCGCTGTCCCCCTCGATCAGCCGCGTGCTGCTCGCGCTCGGCGTGGGCGATGAGATCGTCGCCGTCGACCGCTTCTCGCGCGACCTCCCAGGTCTCGAGGCAGTTCCATCACTGGGAGGACTCTACAGCCCGGACCTCGAGCGCACGGTGGAGCTGCGCCCGACGCTCGTGCTCGCGGTCAGCAGCGCTCAGCAGGCAGGGTTCTTCGACCGGCTCCGCGCGCGTGGCGTTCAGGTGGAGGAGATCGAGGTCTACACCCTGGAGGAGGTGCTGGAAAGCTTCGTGCGGATCGGTCAGCACGTGGGGCGTCGGCCGGAAGCCGAGGCGCTGGTCCGTCGGGTGCGTGGGGAGCTGGAGCAGGTGGCCGCCTCGGTGAAGGGCTTGCCGCGTCGCACCGTCGCCCTGATTCTCGAGCGCGATCCGCTCTACGTTGCGGGAGGTGGTGCGTTCATCCACACCCTGATCGAGACCGCCGGAGGCGAGAACGTGTTTTCTGATCTGGCTGCGCCCTATCCGCGGGTTTCGCTGGAGGTCCTGGCCGAGCGCGAGCCGGAGATCATCCTGGATACGTTCCTGGACCCGGCGCGCGGTGCGGAGGCGGAGGAAGGTGTGCGGAGATACTGGCGCCGCTTTGGCTGGGTGCAGCGCGCCGAGCCCTTTCCGCCCAGCGCGGCGGTGCTTCCCGCGCCGGACTTGAGCGAAGGGGCGCGCCTTTTGCGGGCGCGTATTCACCCTGAGCTCGAGTCACCATGAAGCACGCCACCCGACCCACGCAGGTGCTGCTGCTGCTGAGCGCCCTACTCTTCGCTGTGACGGTCCTGAGCCTGGCCTTCGGCTCCGCGGAGCGGGCCAGCTCTGAGATCGTGCTCCAGATCCGACTCCCGCGCGTGCTGCTGGCCGCGCTCGTCGGCGCGGGACTCGCGACCGCGGGAGCCTTGCTGCAGGCGTTGCTTCAGAATCCGCTCGCGGATCCCTACATCCTCGGCATCTCGGGCGGTGCGGCCGTTGGCGGCGTAGCCGCGCTCGCGCTCGGCGCGGGGGTGGGTGTGGGAGCCTTCTCGGTGCCCGGCTTCGCCTTTTTGGGCGCGCTGGGCGCCACCGGCCTGCTCTACGCGGTCGCGGGCTCGGTCGGACGCGCTCCCACGCACAGCCTGCTGCTCACCGGGGTCGTGTTCAACGCCTTCGCCTCGTCGGTGATCGTGTTCGTGGTCACCGCTACCGACCTCTCTCGCATGGCCGGCATCTTCCTCTGGCTGATCGGATCCATTCGCCTGGTGGACTTCTATCTGATCGCAGGCGTGGCTCTGCTGCTCGGGCTGGGCCTGGGCGTGGGCATCTACCACGCTTATGCGCTCAATCTGTTGAGTCAGGGGGACGAGATCGCGTCCCATCTGGGCGTGGACGTGGTGAGGGTGCGACGTCGCGTGCTGCTGGCGACGTCGCTGGTGATCGGGGCCTCGGTGGCGGTGTCGGGCCTGATCGGCTTCGTGGGACTCATCGTCCCGCACCTGCTGCGCCTCGTGGTGGGCTCCGATCACCGGCTGCTGGTGCCGGCGTCTGCGCTGCTGGGCGCGTCCTTCTTGATGCTCGCGGACACGCTGGCCCGCACCATACTCGCGCCCACGGAGCTTCCCGTGGGAGCGCTCACGGCCCTCGTCGGAGGTCCGCTCTTCCTGCTGCTGCTGCGGCGCGAGCTGGCGCGCGCGGCGCCATGAAAGAGACTCTGCTCGCGGCCCGTGGAGTCTCTCACGCCTTCGCTGGGACGCCCGTCCTGACAGCGGTGGACCTGGCGCTCCGCCCCGGCCAGCTGCTGCTGGTCGTGGGTCCGAACGGCTCAGGCAAGACCACCTTGGTGCGGATCCTTGCGGGCGTGCTGGCGGCGCGCAGCGGCGAGATCGAACTGGCGGAGCGACCCCTGAGCGCCTACACCCGGCGGGAGGTGGCGCGTCGGCTGGCGGTGGTGCCGCAGGAGATGCTGGTGCCGTTCCCTTATCGCGTGCGCGAGATGGTGGCGATGGGGCGCGCGCCGTTCCTGGGTGCTTTGGGTCGGGAAGGTCCACGCGATCGCGAGGTGGTTGAGCGTGCGCTGGCCTCGCTCGGACTCACACTCCTGGCGGAGCGAATTTTTCTAACGCTCTCGGCTGGCGAGAAGCAGCGGGTGGTGCTCGCGCGCGCGCTGGCCCAGGAATCTCCGCTGCTGCTGCTGGACGAGCCTACGGCACACATGGACCTCGGACATCGCGTGCACACCTTCGAGTGGCTGCGCGCGTGGATCGCGGCGAAGCCGCTGGAGCGCGGGGTGCTGCTGGTGACGCACGATCTGCTGCTGGCGGTGCGCTTCGCGGACGCCGTGGTCCTGCTCGATCGCGGCCGGGTGGTCGCGCAGGGCGAGCCATGCGAGGTCCTCACCCCAGAGCGCATCGGCGCGGTCTATGGGGTTGACACTACGGTGACGGAGGACGAAGCGGGACGTCCTCTGATCGTCGCTGTGCGTTCCCGGATCCGATACCCTGAGCCCTCCGATGGGTCGAATCTCTGAGGTTCACGCGCGCGAGATCCTGGACTCGCGGGGATATCCAACGCTCGAGGTCGAGCTCGCGCTGGACTCGGGTGCGCGCGGGCGCGCAGCGGTGCCCTCCGGCGCCTCCACCGGCAGCCGCGAGGCGCTGGAGCTGCGCGATGGCGGGGAGCGCTACCGTGGCAAGGGAGTGAAGCGCGTGGTCTCGCATGTGACCCACGAGATCGCAGGGGCCATCCGGGGTCAGGTCCTGGGCGGTCTTGACGAACAGGCGGCGCTCGACCGAAAGCTGATCGACCTGGACGGAACCGAGGCCAAGTCCAGGCTCGGGGCTAACGCGCTGCTGGGCGTCTCGCTGGCGGCGGCGCACGCGGCCGCCGCCGAGCGCTCGCAGCCGCTGTATCGCTGGCTGGCCGAGGATCGGGAGCTGCTGCTGCCGCTCCCCCTGATGAACGTGGTGAACGGGGGCGTGCACGCTTCCAACCGTATCGACTTCCAGGAGTACATGCTCCTGCCGACGGGTGCGCCGAGCTTCGCCGAGGCGCTGCGTATGGGGAGCGAGACCTTCCATGCGCTGCGCGAGGTGCTGCACGAGGCGGGTTACGCGACCTCGGTGGGGGACGAGGGTGGATTCGCTCCCGAGCTGGCTTCGAACGAGGCCGCTGTGGAGATGATCCTGCGCGCGCTCGAGCGCGCTGGCTTCCGGGCGGGGGAGGACATTGTGCTGGGGCTGGACGTCGCGGCCAGCGAGTTCTTCGAGGGCGGCCAGTATGTGCTGGCCGGGGAAGGGCGCAGCTGCTCCGCCGACGAGCTGATCCGTCTCTACGAGCGATGGGTCGAGCGCTATCCGATCGTCACGATCGAGGACGGCCTCGCGGAGGGGGATTGGGACGGCTGGAAGAGCCTCACCGATACGCTGGGAGCGCGTATACAGCTCGTGGGTGACGATATTTTCGTGACCCACCCACGCATTCTGGCCGAGGGCATCCAGCGTGGGATCGCCAACGCGGTGCTGGTCAAGCTCAATCAGATCGGTACGCTCACGGAGACCTTCGAGACGCTCGAGGTGGCGGCCGCTGCGGGCTACGCGACGGTCATCTCCCACCGCTCGGGCGAGACCGAAGACACCACCATCGCGGACCTGGCGGTGGGCCGGACCGCGGGCCAGATCAAGACGGGTTCGTTGTGTCGCTCCGAGCGCGTCGCCAAGTACAACCAGCTGCTTCGCATCGAGGAGGAGCTGGGAGACCAGGCGCGCTACGCAGCTGGCCGCGCGCTCGCTCCGCTGGCATGAGTTCCCCGCTGATCTCCGCAACCCTGGCTCTCCTCGTCGGAGTGCTGGGTTACGTGCTACCGGTCGAGCGCGTAGTCGCGGAGCTGGCTCGGGCTCGCGAGGACGCCCCGCCGCTGCGGATCGAGGCCCGTCTCTCGGGCATCGTGCCGGCCTGGCCCGAGCGGGTGGTGCTGGAGCTTCATCCCGACTTCGGGCTGCGCGTGAGCGACGATCAGGGGGGGCAGTGGCTGCTGCGACAGGGTCAGCTAGTGATGGGAAATACACGCAGAGCTCCGCTATGGATTCCCAATATCGAGATCCTCGCACTGCGTCACGAGCAAGACCTGCTCACCTGGCTGGCGCGCGCCCGGGTCAACCTGGGACGGAACGAGCTGGCGCGCTGTGGCGAGTCCGACTGTTACGTTCTGGGCGGCATTGGCCGGGGCGGGCAGGTCTGGCTGGAGACGGAGCGCTTCGAGGTGCTGCGCCTGGTGCTCCCGGGGGGCCGCGAGCTGCTGCTGGAGGGCTATGCGAGCTGGACCGGCATCCGATTCCCCCGCACGATCAAGGTGTTGGACAGCCACGGCGAGCTCGCGACCCTGACCATTGAGAGCCTGAGCCGGGCCAGAGACCTGAGCGAGGAGGACTTCCTGGCCCCGGTTGCGCCCGGCTGAGACGCCCAGATCTGCTGTATGGCACCGTTCGAAATTCCGCTCACACTTTAATTCTTGTAATTCAGGTTGAACCAGAATAGTGTGGCGTGGCGAGGAATTCCTGGGTTCGAGGAGACCTGCCTGCATGGCCCCACGCACAAAGCTACGCATCTTGGTGGTGGATGACGATGAGGACATCTGCCTGTACCTAAAGGAGTTTTTAACCCGCGAGGGCTACAGCGTCAGCACCGCTACCAAGCCGCTGGACGCCCTACCCGAGGTGGTCGACGGGAAGTGTCAGCTCGCGCTGATCGACGTGCGGATGCCACAGATGAATGGTGTGGAATTCCTACGGGAGATCCGCAGCATCAATCCCGAGCTGTGCGTCATCCTCATGACCGCCTATCCCTCTGTGGAGGGCGCGGTCGACAGCATGAAGGCCGACGCCTTTGACTATCTGCTCAAGCCCTTTGAGCTGGATCAGCTGCGGCAAGTCATCCAGCGTGCCGTGCGCGAGCGTGGGCTGCTGATTGACACAGAAATACGGGTAAATCGCCTGGTGGGGGCCCGGATTCGCACGGTCCGCAAGGAGCGCTCCATGACGCTGCGGCAGCTGGCGCGCAAAACCGCCCTCTCGGTGAGCCTGCTGTCCCAGATCGAGCTGGGGAAGAGCTCGGCGTCGATCTCCACCATGCGTAAGACCGCGGTCGCCCTCAGCGTGCCGCTCTCCTACCTGTTCGACGGCGTCTGACGGATTTCAGCTCGCCCAAGCCGAAGCGGGGCTTCGCCGTGCCGCTAGGCGGGCTTGGCGCGCCGCTAACCGGCTAGCTGGACGCGCTCGCCCCTGCAAGGACCGAAGCTCCGCGCAGCGAGGCGAAGCCGAGCGTAGTGCGCGCACCGAAGCGCGTGGGAAGCCACGCCCCGTCCCCGGCAGGCCGGCTCTGCCGGCCGATACCCGGGTAGTAGAGCTCAGCTCGCCGATAACGCGCTCGCTAAATGGACGCGCGTGATGCGGCCGTCGAGCTCAACGCGGGCGCCCTGCGTCTCGAGCAGACGCCTGGCGACCAGGAAGGCCAGGGGATCCGCCTCGCTGCCGGGCCTTCCACTCTCGACCTCGATCAGGATCGGACCGCCGTTCTCGTCACGGTTCAGCACCCGGATCGCGAGTCGGCCGCCCTCGCCCGAGCTCTCGGCGCTGGCCGCCATGATCTCGCGGAACGCGACGCGTGCACGCTCCGGGTCGATCTGGACGGGCCGCTGGCTGCGCAGGCTCCACGAGGCTGCGACCGTTCCGTCGCGCAGCAGTGGGACCTGCTCGGCGGCCTCCTGCAGCAGGGTCACGGGTGAGACCGGCTTGGACTGCATGGGACGCAGGCCCGATCCCAGCATGCGCGTCTGCCAGGCGATGCGTTCGAGCTGACGCAGCGCCGCGGGCGGGCAGCCCTGGCTGCGGCGCAGCTGCCTCAGGGGCTCGCGGATCGCGCGCGCGATGATCGTGCTCAGCGGGGGGGAGAGAGCCGTGGGACCTGGCTCGGCGCTGGGGGTCTGGCTCGCAGCCACGGTCTCCTCGGAACCGGCTTCTGAGTCAGCGAGCACGCTGCTGACCCTAGTGTGCGCGCGCTCCGCTCGGGCCCTGCGGCCTTGCAGAGCGCGGATCAGGAGCATGGCTCCCACCCCGGCCAAGAAGCCTCCCAGTCCGATCCCCAGGTTTATCAACACGCTCCACAAGTTGAAAGCGCAGCCTCCTTCAATCCAGGAGCAGCGAGAAACCGAATTGACGTCGAGTGTGTCTCCACGCTAGGAGTGCGTGGTCTGTGGCCGCCGCAGCTCCTCTGGAACGAGCGACATGGCCATCGCAATGTCCCAGGGGAGAACCCCCTCGGTTTGTCCACCCTCCAGGTGTCGAAAGTGAATTCCATGCTCGTCAAACCAGATGCTGACGGTTTCTCGGCCGATCCGGAGTTCCACTGCTGCACTATGGCGGGGCGCTGGCAGAGGTGCGCCCCGCGGTTGTGCCTTGCTACTCATGTCTACCCTCGGTTCGGGGGGGAGTGTTGCGGGGGGGAGAGAGGGGGGGAACCCAGAACGCGAAAAGCATAGCGTGTTAGGGCCCGCATAATTGTAAAATTTTTCTAACAAACCCAGGAGGCCGTGTGCTGCTTCGCCGCGCTGAACGTGCATCTCCACCCGGGCGGGAGCACCTGTGTGTGCTGGCCGCGCTGATTTCACTCGCCTGCGGCGCGCCGGAAGAGGGCGCGGACGAGCCCCCAACACCCGCCAGCGAAGTCGTCCGGAACGGCGCACAGCCCGTGCGTGGCGATTGGCTGGTGCTGTGGTCGCTGGCGGACCCCGAGAGTCTGAACCCGATCACCTCGAACGATTCGGCCTCCAACCAGGTTCTGCAGTGGATATTTCTTCCCCTGCTGGATCTCGACAACGAGACGCTCAAGCAGCGGCCGCTGATCGCGCGCGAGCTGCCCGAGATTAGCGAGGACAAGCTGACCTATGTGTTCCGCCTGCGGGACGACGTGAGCTTCGCCGATGGCCAGCCGTTGACCGCGCGGGACGTGGTCTTCACGCTGAAAGTGATCAAAAACCCTGAGGTGCGGGCCCCCCACGCTCGGAACTACTTCGTGTCGGTACGCGATGCGGTGGCGGTCGACGATCACACGCTCCGGATCGACCTGCGCGAGCGCTATTTCAGGAACGACCTGGTACTGGGTGGAATCTCCCCGCTGCCACGCCACTACTACGATGCCGAGAACCTGCTCGGGGAGATCTCGGTGGAGGCGCTGGACGCTTTCGCCGAGCTCGAGCCCGAGCCCAAGGAGCGTGCCAGCCGCTTCGCCAAGCAGTTCAACGAGAACTTCCACCGCAACCCCCTGGGGACCGGGGCCTTTGTGCTGCGAGATCCGGAGACGGATATCGTGACCGGCGAGCGGATCGTGCTGCGCCGCCGCGACGACTTCTGGGCGCCTGATGATCCCAGGCACGGTGACGCCTGGGTGAAGCGCATCCTGATTCGCATCATCAACGACCGCGAGGCAGCCCTGGTGGCCTTCAAGGGCGGGGACTTGGATGTGATCGGCCTCACCCCGCTCCAGCACCTGCGGGCCACCGGCTCGGCGCGCTTCGCGAAGCGCGCCCAGAAGAAGGTTCACGTCTCACCCGGTTACAGCTATATCGGCTGGAACCAGAAGCGAGAGATCTTCCAGGACCCGAAGCTGCGCCGGGCGCTGGGCTACTTCGTGGACAAGCAGAGCCTGATCGAGAAGATCCTCTACGGTCTGGGCGTGCCGGTGGAGTCTCCCATCTTCATCGAGCGCCCCGAGTACAACCGGAGCCTGCCCGCTCACGTCTTCGACCCGGAGCAGGGCAAGGCGCTGCTGGCCGAGGCCGGCTGGAAGGATACGGACGGCGACGGGATCCTGGAGAAGGAGATCGGCGGCGAGCGTGTGCCCCTGCGCTTCGAGATCATCTCGAACTCGGGCAACGACATCCGCAAGGCCGTGGGGCTCACGGTGATCGACCAGATGAAGCGAGCCGGGATCGACGCCAGCTTTCGCGTGATCGACTGGAGCATCCTGCTGGACAAGGTCAAGAAATTCGACTTTGACGCCGTGATCCTGGGATGGGGGATGAGCGTAACGCCTCCGGATGCGTACCAGGTCTGGCACTCCTCTCAGGCCGTACCGGGGGGCTCCAACCATGTCTACTACCGCAACGAAGAGGTGGATCGCATCCTGGAGGCGTACCGCGTGGAATTCGACGCGCAGAAGCGCAAGCAGCTCTATGACCGCTTCCAGGAGATCCTCCACGCAGACCAGCCCTACACTTTTCTCTTCATGCAGAACGCCATCACCGCCTGGGATCGGCGCTTCCACGGCGTGCGTTGGTACCCGAGCGGCGGGACCGACCTGCACGAATGGTGGGTGCCATTCGAAGACCAGAAATACGGCCGCTAGCCGGTGTGCGTCGGAACTCCCGGAACAGAACACGTCGCGTAGATGGGCCGCTACCTGATCCAACGCTGCTTCCTGCTGGGCCTCACCTTCATTGCGATCACCATCATCGGGTTCTCGATCGTGCGGCTCGCGCCGGGGGACCCGGTGGAGCTCTTCTTTTCCGGGGGGCTGGCCGCTGGGGTCGAGGGCGTCAATCCCGAGCGCCTGGTGCAGGTGGAGCAGGCGAAAGAGGATCTCCGCCGACAGCTTGGGCTCGATCAACCCCTTCACATCCAGTACATCCGCTGGCTCGGCCGTATCCTGCACGCGGACTTGGGCCGGAGCTTCAAAGATCAGCGGCTGGTGTGGGACAAGATCCGCGAGCGCATGCCGCTCACGATCACGCTGAACTCGCTCGCGCTCCTGATCACCTACGGCATCGCCATCCCGCTCGGGATTCTCTCGGCCGTGAAGACAGGAAGCATCGCCGACCGGGTCTCCACCTTGATCGTATTCATGCTCTACTCCCTGCCCTCATTCTGGGTCGGTACGATGATCATCATCTTCCTCTGCGGCGGCGACTTCTTGGATTGGTTCCCGCCCGCTGGCTTGCACGCGCTCGACTACGATCCGGAGTGGCCGCTGTACAGACGGTTGGGTGATTACCTGCACCACCTGGCCATGCCGCTCCTCGTCACCACCTATGGATCATTCGCGTTTCTCTCGCGAGTTCTGCGCTCGTCGATGCTCGAGGTCAAGCTTCAGGACTACGTACGCACGGCACGCGCCAAGGGCGTCAGCGAACGCGTGGTGATTCTGCGGCACATCCTGCGCAACTCGATCATCCCCATCGTGACGAACCTCGGGCTGCTACTGCCGGCGCTGATCGGGGGCTCGGTCATCATCGAGACCATCTTCTCTCTGCCGGGTCTGGGTTATCTGGGCTATCAGGCCGTGCTTGCCCGGGACTATCCGGTCGTGCTCGCTCTGTTCTCGGTTGGCTCGGCGCTGACACTGGTCGGGATCCTGATCTCGGATCTCTTGCTGGTGCTCGTGGATCCCCGCATCAGCTTCGAGGGCAAGCCGGCGTGAGCGCCGCGCCGTCCGAGCGCTACGGCGCGCGCATCTGGCGCGAGTTCAAGAGCAGCCGACGCGCGCTCTGGAGCCTGCGCGTTGTGGCGCTGCTCGCGTTGCTCGCGCTCAGCGCGGACTTTATCGCCAACGACAAGCCCTATTACATCGAGCTCGAGGGGAAGAGCTACGCGCCGATCTTGATCGACTACGGGGTGCGGCTGGGACTGCGTCACTGGCCGGAGCCGCTGCTGAACGCGGACTTCTACCGCCTGGAGGAGCGGGCACAGGAGCTGGTCTGGCCGCCCATTCGCTACTCACCCACACGCGTGGATCTTCGCGGCGACACCTTCGCCCCGCCGTCAGCCCAGCACTGGCTGGGAACGGACTTTCTAGGCCGCGACGTCATGGCGGGCATGGTCCACGGCACGCGCATCTCGCTCACGGTCGGGCTGGTCGTGGTGGCCATCCAGGCCGTGATCGGGATCGTACTCGGCGGACTGGCGGGCTACTACGGCGGCTGGGTGGACATCGTGATCTCACGCTTCATCGAGATGATGCTGGGCATACCGACATTCTTCCTCATCATCACGGTGGCGGCGGTGTTTCCCCCGTCGATCTACCTGATCATGGTGATCCTGGGGCTGACCGGCTGGATGGGCATCGCACGCTACATGCGCAGCGAGTTTCTACGGGTGCGCGCCCAGGACTTCGTCGAAGCGGCGCGTAGCCTGGGAGGCTCGGATCTCAGGGTGATGCTGCGCCACGTACTTCCGAACTCGCTCGCGCCGGTGCTGGTGTCGATGTCATTCGGGGTCGCTACGGCCATCCTGGCCGAGTCCGGGCTCTCCTTCCTCGGCATCGGCGTGCCCGCTCACCTGGTGACCTGGGGCTCTATCCTCTCCGCCGCCCGCGCGAACACCTTCGCGTGGTGGCTCGCGGTGTTTCCCGGCGCAGCCATCTTCGTCACGGTCACCGCCTACAACCTGCTCGGCGACGGCCTGCGGGATGCGCTCGACCCCAAGCTGGCTCCGCGTTAAGCGGACCCGCTAGATGCGGGCTAGACTTGGCGAGCGATGCGGACGCTCGAGACTTGGCCCCCGCCGCGAGGCCTCTCCATTCCCTGCGTCACCATTCTGGACCCGGATGGCGAGCCGATCGAGGAGGATCAGCGGCGACTCACGCGTTATCTGATCCAGTCCGGGTATGGTGCGGACATCGTCTTCGTGATGGGCACCACGGGCGAATGGAGCCAACTCGACCTTGCGCGTCGCCAGCGCGTGATTCAGGTGGTCGTGGAAGAGGTGCGCAAGGCCAATCCGCGACTCGAGCAGGCGGGGCATCGTCCGGTCGAGGCCTGGGTCGGTATCACCGGCAGCAGCGAGGCGGAGACGCTGGAGAGCCTCGACTTTGCGCTCCAGGTAGGGGCCGACGCGGCCGTGATCGCACCGCTCGCGATCCCCGATGTGGAGGACCCGGTACGCTTCCTCACGCGCGACGTGGCCGACCTGCTCGATAACCGTGACCGGCGCATCCCGCTCCTCCTGTACGATAACGCCGACATCGCGCTCGGCCGCGAGCGCAGGCTGCGCACTCGCTGGGTAAAGCGACTCAGCCGACTCGATTTCGTGCGCGGCATCAAAGTGTCGGCGTCCCCGCGCCGCCTGGGCCACTACACCAAGGCGGCGCGACAGTTCCGCGACATCGGACCGTTCGCGCTCTACGTGGGCAACGCGCTGTATGTCCTGGAGATGATGCGCCCGCGCAGCGGGATCTGGGGAACGATCGTTGAGCACTGGAACCGTTTTCTGCTGCACGACGTCTTGCCCAGTGGCGTGGTCTCGGGTCCCGCCAACCTCTGGCCACGCGAGTGGCAGCGGGCCTGGCAGGTGGCCTGCGCCGGAGATGTCGAGCGCATGGACGAGATGCAGGCGCTCTTTCAGCGCTTTCGCCGCGCGTACAACTTTCCCACGGGGAGCCGCAGGCTGGCCGCGCTCAAACGGGGACTCTTCAAGCTGGGGGTGATTTCGAGCGATGCCGTTGCCCCGGGCACTGCGGTGCTGAGCGGCGAGCAGGCTTCGCGCTTCGACCATGACTTCGAGACGCTGCGAGCGGAGGTTACGGCACGACTCCCCGAGGTCTGGGTCTCGAAGGAGCCGGAGGTCGAGAGCGCGTGAGCGAGCTGGAGCAGGAGGCAGGGGAGGCGCTCGAGCGCTTTCTGCGCATCGCGGCTCGTGAGGTGGAACGGGTCTGCGCGGATGCCGATCGCGGCGCGATCGCGAAGGCTTCGCGTCTGATTCGCGAGGCGGAAGCACGCGGCGGGCGCGTGCACGTCACCGGCGTGGGCAAGCCGGAGCACATCGCGCGCTACGCTGCCGCGCTGCTGGCCAGCACTGGCACGCCCGCCACGTTCCTGCACGCAACGGAGTCGGTCCACGGGAGCGTTGGCCAGCTGCGGCCGGCCGACGTCGTGATCGCGATCTCGAACAGCGGCGAGACGCGGGAGCTGCTGGCCTGCGTCGAGGTCGTGCGGAGCTTTGGCGCGCCGCTCGTTGCCGTCACCGGGCACTCGGACTCGGCGCTCGCGCGCGCGGCGGAGGTGGTGCTCGAGGCGCGGGTTTCGGAGGAGGGGGGCCCGCTGGAGCTGGCGCCGCGGGCGAGCACGCTGGTCGAGCTGGTCGTGTTGGCCGCGCTCTCGGTCGAGCTTCAGGCCTCCAGAGGGTTCAGTCGCGAGGACTACAACCGGCGTCACCCGAAGGGCGCGCTGGGGAAGCGCAGCGCGGGATAGCCCGGGAATCTCACCTGGGCTAACGAGCCTGACCGGTTTGCTTCAGTCCGCGGGCGGGCTGGAAGGCTCCTTCTCTGCTTCGCCTCCAGCCGGCTGCTGTAGTTGCAGCGGGTCTTCGACGCGGATTCCCTGCTTCAAGCCTGAGCGCGTATCGCGGGCCTGGACCGAGAGGATACCGTCCTCGTCGATGCGGAAGGTAACCTCGATCTTCGGCTCCATACGGGCCGCCGGCGGAATTCCCTCGAGCACGAACTCCCCCAGGAACTGATTCTCGGACGCACGCTCGGCTACGCCCTGAAAGACGCGGATGGCCACCTCCGTCTGATTGTCCTGGTTGGTGGTGAAGATGCGCTCCTTCGCGACTGGAATCGGCACGTTCTTGTCGATCAGCACAGTGAAGAGGTCCGACACGCTGGCGATGCCGAGCGCGTGAGAGGCCACGTCGGTGAGCTTGACCTTGCGCGCGCTCCCATGCTGGTCGGCCTTCTCGAGATGGGTGCGCGCGCTCTCGGAGGCCTCGACGGCGGACTCCAGGCGCTCGTTGAGGCGCTGGGCCGCGCGATCGATGGTGCTATCCTTCGGGGCCTCAGCCTGCTCATTGCGGGTGATCTCGTCGGCAAGCTCGTCCGACAGCTCCTCGCTGATCCCGCTCATGACAGCGCCCGCTTTGCCTCTGAGCTGCATCAGCTCGTCGCGCAGGCTGTCGACGGCGCCGCTGAGCTCGTCATCCGGCGGCGGTTCCAGCTCGATGTCGTCCATGCGGCCGCTCGTGCCGTCGGCCTCGGTTTCTTCGAGCAACGTCTCCAGTCTCTCCGCGAGCGCGTCGTCATCGATGGAATCGGCCCGCAGCTTCTCCACCTCGTTCAGCAGCTTTCGGGCTATCGCGGTGTCCTGGCGCGCCAACGCGTAGGCTTCCGCAGCCGCCGCCTGCTCCTCTAGCTTGAAATCGTCCGCGCTGAGCGAGTATCCGAAGAGCGCCGCACCCATAGCGACCACCTCGTCGGGGTTGATGTCGCGCCGGGGCTCCTTGCCGAAGAATTCTCGAACCGCGTCCCGCACCGCGACCATCCGGCTCTGGCCGCCCACCAGCAAGACCTCGTCGAGGTCTTCGCTAATGATGCCCGCGGCCTCGAGGCAGTTGCCGCACAGCTCGAGCGTCCGCTGAATCAGAGGTTGGGTGAGCGCGGACAGCTTCTGTCGGGTGAGCACGCGCGAGAAGTTCGGCCGCGACTGATCTGGGAGCTGGGTGATGAAGGGCAGCTCGATCTGTGTCTCCTCGAGCTCGCTGAGCTCGATCTTGGCCTTCTCCGCGGCCTCGATCAAGCGCCCCCGCGCCGACTCGTCGCCCGAGGGATCGTGTCCGTGCTCGCTCTTGAACTCTTCGATGAGCCACTCCAGGATGGCGTTGTCGAAATCCTCACCGCCCAGATACGAGTCCCCGTCCGTGGCATCGACTCTGAAGCAGTCTCCCTCGGCGGTCATCACGGTGATATCGAAGGTTCCGCCCCCGAGGTCGTAGACGGCCAGCTTGAAGTCGGTGGCCTTGCGGTAGCCGTACGCGAAGGCGGCCGCCGTAGGCTCATTGATCAGGCGCAGCACCTCTAGGCCGGCATACTCCCCAGCCAGCTTGGTGGCTTTGCGCTGAACATCCGTGAAATGGGCGGGCACCGAGATGACCGCCTTCGTGGCGGGCTCCTCCAGGGCCAGCTCCGCGACCTCCCGCAGGCGCTGGAGGATGCTGGCCGACACCTGAATCGGGGTGAGCTCACGTCCGTCCACCTCGATTAGTACGCTGCCGAGGGGGCTCGGACGAATCGGGTACGACGTGCGCTCGAGAGCGTCCTGCACCTCGGGCGAGTCAAAGCTGTGCCCCAGCAGGCGCTTGGCGGCTGAGATGGTGTTCTGCGGATCTGTCACCCCATGGCGCTTGGCAGCGTGGCCGACAATCTCCTGACCGCGTTGAAATGCGAGGCAGGAGGGGATGGTTGTGCGGGAGTCGTCGCTCAGCATCACCGCGCGCCCATCCTTGACCACCGCAACGCAGCTATTCACGGTGCCGAGGTCGATGCCGAGAATCCATTGGCTCACACTCGCCTTATCGGCACCAGGCCCAGAGGGTTGACGGTGAGCCGTGGCTGTAGCGGGTGGCCCAGCCATGCCCTCGTGAGCCAGGCAGTGGAGCGCGCTCCAGGTCGGCGCGCAGATGTATGGACTTGACCCTGGAGGGGAGAGGAGCCAGATTCGCAGGCGGTTGGGGATGTAGCTCAGCTGGGAGAGCGCTGCGTTCGCAACGCAGAGGTCGGCGGTTCGATCCCGCTCATCTCCACCACTACTACCGGGGTACGAGCGGGGTAGCGGCGGGCGAAGCCCGCCTGCCCGCACGGCACGCGACTTCGTGCGTGCCTTGGGCTTGCCAACCCACTCCCTCCACTAGCGGGGTAGCGGCGGGCTAGGCCCGCCTGCCCGCACGGCATGCGACTTCGTGCATGCCTCAGGTCGCGCCAAGTGGGCCCCTCTTCGGGCGTGATTCGGGCTAGGATATTGCTGGGCGAGCCATTGGGAGCGGAGTTATGAAGCACACGAATTTGGGACGGACGGGGCTCAGGGTCAGCGGGCTCTGTCTGGGGACCATGAACTTCGGCTGGCACGCGGCTGAGCCCGAGAGCTTCAAGATGATGGACCGGGCGCTCGAGCAGGGCGTGAACTTCTTCGACACAGCGAACGTGTACGGGGGAAAACGCGGCGAGGGCGTGACCGAACAGATCCTGGGGCGCTGGTTTCGCCAGGGCGGCGGACGCCGCGAGGGCGTGGTGCTCGCGACCAAGGTCTACGGCGCCACCGGAGACGGCCCCAACGAGCGCGGACTCTCTGCGTATCACATCCGGCGCGCCTGCGAGGACAGCCTGCGCCGTCTCGAGACCGATCACATCGATCTCTATCAGATGCACCATATCGATCGACATGCGCCCTGGGAGGAGATCTGGCAGGCGATGGAGCGGCTGGTGCAGGAGGGCAAGGTGCTCTACGTCGGCAGCAGCAATTTCGCTGGCTGGCATATCGCGCAGGCGAACAGCGTTGCCGCGTCCCGTCACTTCATGGGCCTCGTGAGCGAGCAGAGTCTCTACAACCTGGCCCAGCGCACCATCGAGCTGGAGGTGATCCCGGCCTGTCGCGCCTTCGGCCTCGCGCTCCTTCCCTGGAGCCCACTCGCGGGCGGGCTGTTGGGTGGGGTCCAGTCATCGGACGAGGGCGTTCGTCGCCTCACGCCACACATCCAGCGCAGAATCGAGCGCTATCGAAACCAGCTGCAGCGTTACGAAGAGCTGTGCCGCAAGTGGGGCGAGTCAGCCGCCGACGTGGCTCTGGCCTGGCTGCTCGCCAACCCGGACGTCACGGCTCCCATCGTCGGACCCCGCACCCTGGAGCAGCTGGAGGCCGGCTTCCACGCGGCGGAGATCCAGCTCTCCGACGAGCAACGCGCGAGCCTGGACGAGATCTGGCCGGGACCCGGCGGGGAGGCACCTGAGGCCTACGCTTGGTAGACGTCAGCCCGAGCTCGGAGCCTGGCGCTTATCAATCGGGGTCACGTCGCGTGCCCGCTTGCCGCGGTAAATCTGGCGCGGCCGCGCGATCTTCTGCTCCGGATCGAGCAGGCCCTCCTGCCACTGTGCGAGCCAGCCTGCAGTGCGCGGGATCGCGAAGAGCACCGGGAACATGCTCACGGGGAAGCCCATCGACTGGTAAATGAGCCCGGAGTAGAAGTCGATGTTCGGGTAGAGACGGCGCGAGATGAAGTAGTCGTCATCGAGCGCGATCCGCTCGAGCTCCAGCGCGATGTCGATCAGCTCATTTCGCCCGGTGACTTCGAAGACGGTGTCGGCCAGGCCCTTGATGATCTTCACGCGTGGGTCATAGCTCTTATACACGCGGTGCCCGAAGCCCATGAGGCGACTCTCGCCCGCCTGTACGCGCTTGATGAACTGCGGGATGCCGGCCTTTGACCCGATCTCCCGCAGCATCTGCAGCGCGGCTTCGTTGGCGCCCCCGTGCAGCGGTCCGTAGAGCGCGGCGCAGGCCGCGGCGGTCGCCGAGAAGGGGTCCACGTGCGAGCTCCCGACGCACCGCATGGCGTTGGCGCTGCAGTTCTGCTCGTGGTCCGCGTGCAGGATGAAGATCTTGTCCAGCGCCTGCTCGAGAGCGGGCACGGGCTTCCACTTCTTCTCCGTCATCCGGAATATCATGGCGAGCAGATTGCCCGTGTAGCCGAGCTCGTTATCGGGGTAGATGTAGGGGAAGCCCAGAGCGTGACGATACGCGAAAGCGGCCAGGGTGGGCATCTTCCCCAGCAGGCGGTAGATCTGTAGCTCTCGAACCTGCGCAGCATGGATGTTCTTCGCATCCGGGTAGAACGTGGACAGCGCGGCGACGGTGCTGGTGAGCATTCCCATGGGATGCGCGTCGTAGCGGAAGGCGTCGATCAGCTTCTTGATGTTCTCGTGAATCAGCGTGTGGACCTTGATCTGGTGCACCCACTCATCTAGCTCGGCGCGGTCGGGCAGCTCACCACGGATCAGTAGATGAGCCACCTCGAGAAAAGAGCAGTGCTCCGCGAGCTGGTCGATTGGATAGCCGCGATGCTCGAGGATGCCCCTATCGCCATCGATGAAGGTGATCTTGCTGCTACAAGGAGCCGTGTTCAAGAGCCCCGGGTCGTAGGACTTCAGCCCGAAGTCCTCCTCATCGGTTCGGATCTGGCGCAGCTCGGTGGCGCGGACGGCGCCGTCCTCGATCGGAATCTCGTAGGTCTGGCCGGTACGATTGTCGGTTACCGAGAGCGTATTACGCGTGGCCATGCTGTCTGTCCCGTGGAGGGCTCGCGCGAGCGCTCAGATCTCCTCCAGCACCACGAGCTCCGGGGCCCCCGCCAGGATGGCGCCGAACTGCGCCGCGACCTTGCCCAGGTTCTTCTGGTGGGTCTTGAAAGCCTCGTCGCTCTCGTACTTCTCGTAGACCACGAAGGTCTGGGGCTCGTCCTTCTTCTGGTGGATCACGTAGGCCAGCGTTCCGGGCTCGTCCCGGCTCACCTGGGCGCCCAGCTCTTTGAAGAACGACCTGGCTTCCTCGATCTTCTCTTCCTTGACTCGTACCGTGGCGATCAGACTCGGCATGCTGCGGGTTCCTTCTATGGACCTAGGCCTTCCAGTCTGCCGGAAACGACGTCAGAATGGCAACGTAGGACCTCAGCTTGCCGGGTGACCGCAGCCTGTCTGCGCCTTGCCGGCCCGCGGGAGTCGTCACCATCCAGCTGAGCGGCCCTACACTACAGATGGGGCTGTGGATGATCTTTCACGCTGGAAGGGAGCCAGATTGAGGCTGCAGGCCGTGCTGGTAGCAGGCGATCGGGGCCATAGTCGGGCCATTCGCGGGCAGAGCAAGACTTTCGTCCAGCTGGCGGGCAAGCCCATGGTGGTGCACGTCATCGAGGCCTTGCTCCACACGCCCGAGGTCTCCGAGGTCTACGTTGTGGGAGACCCGATTCGTCTCGAGAAGGCGATTACGGAGCACGGATGTCTGCTGCTCGCAGCAGCGCGGGCTTGTCCGATCCACATCGTGCCTCAGCTGAGCAGCCTGTATGAGAACGT
>SMWZ01000070.1 GCA_004356455.1 Deltaproteobacteria bacterium | reverse complement strand
CCCTGCAGAAGCAGCACCCACTCGTGCTCGTCCTGCTCGTACCAGGTCCCCTCCGCGGTGCATTGACCGGTTGAAACAATGCGTTCGATGCGTACACCTTCGCTGGCTACGATCGATTCGAAGATCTCGCCGCTCGCGTCGATGCCCTCTCTCTCAAGCAGCGTACGCACGCTCGGGCTCTCGGGCAGGAGCTGCTCCAGGCTCTTGCTGAAATAGAATTGACGGCCGAACTCCCCGGGAAAGGAGAGAATCTGGAGAAAACCAAGTTTGCGCAATACGCGGATCGACGCAGCATTCGGCGCGTCGACCGCTGTAACGACCCGCTTCCAACCGAGTCTCTCCACCTTCTCGATCAGTGCTTGCGCCGCTTCGGTGGCATAGCCGTGACCCGTGTGAGGTCGGGTGAATGCGTACAGGATCTGGGGCTCGGGATAGGGCTCCTCGAAGGCACGGAACCCACAAAAGCCGATCGCCTCTCCACCGTTGTAGGTGAGCCAGATGCCAACGCCACATTCGGCGAAGAGAGTGTCGCTGCCAACCAGCGCCGTGGCCGCCCAAGCTCGCTCGACTACGGTACCGTCGAACAGGTAGGCGCGGATATGAGGGTCCACCGCCAGAGAATGGAAGATACCCAGGTTGTCCTCTGCTAGACGTCGGTAGCTCAGGCGTTCGGACGCGAGTGTGAAGCTGGCTGCCAAAGGTACCTCGTTTCTTCTATCTATCCCTAGCACGTACTCTCTGCGTATGAGCCTTCAGATACTCCGGGACCATTGGAGGAGTTTATATAAGAGACACTTCCGGTGCCGAGGAGAGCATCGCCACGCTCTGCCGCTGCGAGGGGATCCGGCTGCTGGAGAGCTCGGAGCTTTCCGCTCGGCGGACGTGACTGAGACGCTCGACCTCGCTCGAGCGGCCACGGGCGTGGAGCGGGTGCGGGTGCGGGTGGAGCATCGGTCCCGGTTCCGGTTCCTTTTAAGACTTACAGAGACAGACGTGCCCGAATGCGCCGCTTGAGCGTCTCTCCAGTCGGGTCGCGTCGGGCTTAATCGATTGGGTTACCCGTCCGATATACACCGCCATGCGCGAGGACCAGATGCCAAAGGCGCTCGCCCTCGGCCTCTGTGTCGTCACTTGCATCGCCTACTGGGGGGTGCTCGAGGCTGACTTCATACACGTCGACGACCCGGCCTACGTCACCCAGAACCCGGGCGTGAACGGCGGTCTCTCCGGCACTGCAATCCTCTGGGCGTTCGCGGGCACCGGGATGGCAAACTGGCACCCGATCACCTGGATCTCGCACATGCTCGATTGTCAGATCTGGGGGCTCGAGCCGGCAGGGCATCATTTGACGAACCTGCTGCTTCACCTGGCCAACACGGCCTTGCTGTTCTGGCTTCTGCTGCGCTTCACAGCGAAGCCGTGGGCGGCTGGCGGCGTGGCGCTGCTCTTTGGACTGCATCCCCTCCACGTGGAATCGGTGGCGTGGATCTCGGAGCGCAAGGATGTGCTCTGCACTTTGTTCTTCCTCGCCACGCTCGGGTTGTGGCGTGAATGGACCCTGCGCCCCACGCGCGGCCGCTACCTGCTGGCGCTGCTCACCGCGGCGTTGGCCCTCATGTCCAAGCCCATGGCCGTCACGCTGCCCTTCGTGCTGCTGCTCCTCGACGGCTGGCCATTCTCGCGGCACGGGCTTGGATGGAAGCGTCTCGTGCTCGAGAAGGTGCCTCTCTTCGTCCTATCCGGGCTCATGTGTCTAGTCACCCTGCTGGCGCAGCACGCGTTCTCGGCGGTTCGCAGCATCGAGACGTTCCCGATCCTCCTGCGTATTACCCATGCCATCGTGGCGTACGGCGCGTATCTCTGGCTAACGATCTGGCCTTGGAACCTTTCGTTCTACTATCCGCACCCGGGAGAGATTCAGGTCGTCGCCACGCTCGCGTCCCTCTCGATCCTCCTATTGGCGACAGGCGTGGCCTGGTTCGAGCGAAGCCGTCGACCCTGGCTCGGCGTCGGATGGCTCTGGTACCTGGGAACCCTGGTCCCCGTGATCGGTCTGGTGCAGGTGGGCGATCAGGCCATGGCGGATCGATACACCTATATTCCGCTGATCGGAATCTTCGTGGCCCTGTGCTACGAACTCGCCGAACGTGCGCGGCGGGTGCCGCGGGGCCCACAGGTTGCTGGCGTCGCCCTGGGACTCGTCGGCGTCGCGTGCATGGCGCTGACTGTGCGGCAGGTGTCGTACTGGGGTACATCCGAGCGGCTGACGCGCCACGCGCTGGAGGTGGTGGGAGAACGGGTCTCGCTGCGCCACCTGCTCGGCCAGGCGCTCACCGACTCGCACGATTACGAGGGCGCGATTCGAGAATATCGACGCGCCCTCGAGCTCGACCCCGGTTACATTCTGGCCTGGGCGAACCAAACCACGGCGCTCGGTGAGCTCGGCCGCAATGCCGAAGCGATCGCGATCGGCAGAACCGCGGTCGCCATGGATCCGGACTACATTCCGCCACGCTATCTACTGGCTCGGGCCTACTCACGCGCCGGGCGCCTCGACGAAGCCATCCGCGAGCTCCGCCAGGTGGTGAGCCTGGATCCGGCTCACACGCGTGCCCAATTCGGGCTCGCGCTGAACCTGATGCGCGCCGATCGTCTCGAGGACGCGGCGGACGCCTTTGCCCTCCTGCTCCGCAGCCAGCCCACCCACGGTGAAGCGCGCGGGCTCCTCGCGCTCACACACCAGAGGCTTGCGGAAACTCGACTCTGACCCGCCGGACTTTCTACTCATTACCCATATTCGCATCACCTGCCTCCTTCGACGCCGGACGCGCCCAGCGTCGGACGGCTCCAGTACCTCTCGCCGAAGACCGATACAAAGGTCATGCGCGGCGACGTCCCGGGAGCAGGTCACCAACGCACCTCATCGGACGAAGGTTCGCCGACTGGACGAGGTCCGCGCGGCGCGCCGGCCTCGTCTCCGCTGGATCGCGCCCGATCCGGAGTGCTGAGCTTGCGCCCCTCTCTGCTGCTCCCCTTGTGCATGGCGCTGCTTTGCCTTGCCTGCGCTGCTCGCTCCGTTAAAGAAGCGGCTCTCGAGACCCTCGAGCGCGAGGTGGAGATGACCGCGGAGATTCACCGTCAGCTCCGCGCTCAAGCCAGGCTCGTGACCGACCCCGTCCTGCTCGACTACGTGAACGAGATCGGACAGCGCATCGTTCGACCCACCGAGCCCCAGCCCTTCATCTACCGCTTCAGCGTTCTCCAGAGCCGCGACCTCAACGCCTTCACGATCGGAGGCGGGTACGTCTATATCTCGAGCGCCGTCCTCGCCCAGGTGGACGATGTGGCGGAGCTGGCAGCAGTGCTCGCGCACGAGATCGCCCACGTCCGAGCCCGCCACACCGCAAAGGCGCAGCAGAATCAGGGGCTCGCGATGCTGGCCTCGCTCGCTGCGTTGGCCGGCGGGCATTCCAGCAGCTCGCAGGGCATCAACGTGTCCATGCAGATTAAGCACACCCGGAAGGCCGAAACCGAGGCCGACCGAGAGGGCATCGAGTACATGTTTCGTAGCGGCTACAGCCCGGACGGCATGATCCGTTTCTTCCAGCGCGCCCTTGCCGCGAGCCGGCGTGCGGGCAGAGGCGCCCGGCCGTATCTCTTCACCCACCCGGCTCTAAGTGACCGCATCGCCGACGTGCGCGCAGACATCATACGACTCGATACGCCGCCAGGGCTGGTCAGTCAGGATGCGCGTCTTGCGGGGATGCAGGCGCGGCTCGCACGCTCGCATCTAGCCGGGGGGACCGGGCGGCAGGCCCGGGCGAGCTTCGAGCGCGGGGTCAGCGATCCCTACCTGGTGCGGGCACGACGGAAGAGCGAGGATGGCGATCTGGCGCGGGCCGATGAGATCCTGGCGCACGCGCAAGAACTCCAGCCCTGGGATCCCCGCATCGTCCTGGCGCGCGCGACGCTCTCGGAACGGCGTGGAGACCTCAAGCGGGCCAAGCTCCAGCTCCAGCGGGCCTTCGAGATCGATCCCCGCATGCCGCTGGTTCAGTACCGTCTAGGTTCGATCCACACGCGGCTTGGGAATCATTCGCGCGCGGTCTTCTACCTGGAGCAGGCCGCGATCGGTTTCAACGTCGGGAGCTCGGGGCAACGCCAGGCGCAGCTCGCGATCGAGCAGCTCAGTACTGCCAAGCTAATACGGTCGAGGTGACTCGTCATCGAGCCAGCCGGGCTCCACCTCAACTCGACCCTACCTTGACGCCCCCTATCCGTGAGCGATGGTGAGGCGCGTGAGCGCCACCAGAGACACAGCCGACCCCAGCAAGACCCCCTCGTCCTCGAGTGACGATGCGCGGCTTGCGGAGATCAGCAGCCGCACCCTGCGACACTACCAGGAGCGGGCACAGCCCTTTCTTGAGGGGACGCGCGATCACGACGTCTCCCAGAACATCGACGCGCTCCTGGAAGCGATCGGAGGCGACGGGCCCAAGCGCATCCTCGATTTGGGCTGTGGACCGGGTAGGGATCTTCTCGCCTTCAAGGAACGCGGGCACGATCCCGTGGGTCTCGACGGAACCGAAGCCTTCGTCCGCATGGCCCGGACCTACTCGGGCGCCGAGGTGAGGCATCAGGATTTTCTGCGGCTGGAGCTCGCCTCCGCCGCGTTCGACGGCATCTTCGCCAACGCGTCACTTTTCCATGTGCCCTGTAGCGAGCTGCCGCGCGTGCTCGGAGAGCTGCTCGCGTACCTGCGCCCGGGCGGCGTCCTCTTCAGCTCGAACCCCCTCGGCGAGAATCAGGAGGGGTGGGAGCGCGGCCGCTACGGGGTCTTCCACGATTTCGATCAGTGGCGGGGCTTCGTCCTCGGGGCCGGGTTCGAAGAGATCGGTCACTATTATCGGCCACAGGGGCTGCCGCGGAATCAACAGGGATGGCTCGCCACCCTCTGGCGAAGGCCCGCCGCTTGATGAGCGTGGTTCGGCATTAGCGACCGGACCCGCGTCACCCGACCCTCGGCGGCGCTTGGGCTAGGTCATCTTCTGGACCCATGAGCCCGCTGGCCCCCGTGATCCCTGGCTTTCCCATGAGATTCCTGTTCGCCAGGGATCTTGCGCTCCGGCGTCTGCCTCCGCACCAGGGAGGCGGCCTACTACACACCCGCTCGGCCGCCCGCAGCCTCGAAAGCGCGGTACACTGTCTGTCCCGAAGGAGGAGCAAGACGTGGCACAGGCGACCGCCGATCTAAAGGGCAAGCTCTGCATGATCACCGGTGCTACGAGCGGGATCGGGAAGGCTGCGGCGCTTGCGCTTGCACGCCTGGGGTCGAGCCTGGTGCTGGTGGCTCGGGATCGAGCCCGGGGCGAGCGTACGCTGGAGGAGATCGTCCAGAAGACCGGCAACCGTCAAGTCGAGCTGATGCTCGCCGACTTTTCTTCACAGCAGCAGATCCGCCAGCTAGCCAGGAACTTCCTTGCCAAGGAGCGGCCTCTCCACATCCTGTTCAACAACGCCGGGGTGGTGATGCTAAGGCGTGAGGAGACGGTGGACGGGATAGAGACCACGTTTGCCGTGAATCACCTGGGCTATTTCTTGCTCACCCGGCTGCTGCTCGAGCGGATCCAGGCGAGCGCGCCCTCGCGCATCGTGAGCACTGCCTCGGACGCGTACGGCTACGCCGGGGGCCGCCTCGACTTCGAAGATCTGCAGAGCCAGAAGCGCTACTCGACCATGAATGTGTACGGGAAGTCGAAGCTCGCCAACATTCTCTTCACACAAGAGCTGGCCCGGAGCCTAGAGGGCACGGGCGTCACAGCGAACTGCTTCCATCCGGGGCTCGTGGGAAGCAACTTCGCCCGCAACAACGGCCCTCTCGCCAGTATCGGGATGCTCCTGATCCGGCCTTTCATCCGTTCGGTCAAGAAGGGGGCGGAGACCGGAGTCCATCTGTGTGCCTCCCCGGCAGTGGAGGGTGTGACGGGCGGGTACTTCTTCAACAAAGGCGAAAGACGGCTGAAGGCCTACGCGCGTAACGAGGAAGACGCCCGCCGCCTCTGGAACATCAGCGAGCGCATGACCGGGCTCAGGCCAGCATCAAAGAACGTAGCAAGCGGCTTCGCGTAAGCATCTCCGATCCGATTCCCCCGTCTCGCCCTTGTTAGGATCAAGGAGGTCTCCAAGTACGTATGGCACCATCGACCATTGCTTGTGCTTGCTCAACTCTCGCTCACCGGGCACAGCTGCATAGGCCTAGGTGACCGCTGAGGGAGCCCGGCCTATGGCTCTCCCTGATCCGAACCCCGCTGGCCGAACCAGCAGCAACAGCAGCGATGCAACCGCTCTGAATCTGCTGCCGTATCGTGCCGTCACCGCTGCATGGCTATGCCGAAATACGCATCCGTGGGCTGCGCTAGATGCCTGAGTTTCCACTATTATTCAGGTACTTACACGGTTCGTAAGCAGCAAGTCGCCTGAACGAGCTAGGATCGTGAGGCGCCTGACTGATGCGATCGTCCATGCTGACGTCACCGCATTCCAGAGTTGAAAGGCACGCTCTCGAAAGAACCGATGGTGAGCCGCGCGTAGCAGATGTCGGCCGAGTCGGAAGAGATTCCCTACGAGTCCGTGGACGGCCAAGAACCGCTGAGCCTGAGCGGCCAACTTGAAGCGTTGCATCTGCCGATATCCGTAGTATTTCGGCGCTGAGTCGTTCGTCGCCCTAGTCTGCCGCTGGTTTGCTCAAGTTGACAATGCCGCTCTATGAGCTCTTCGTGCCGGAGATCGACCAGACACCGTCTCCCGTCGAGGCGATCAAGAGAAAGACCCAGCTGTACAGGACCGCGAGCTCCCCGTGGTTCTGAATGGGAAGCAGCCCCATGCGCTGATGGACCATGAAGTAGGCGACGGCCATCTGGCCGCTGCAGATGAAGGCGGCCCAGCGCGTCTGAAATCCCACGGCAACCAGGGCCCCTCCGACGAGCTCGATGAGGCCCGCAGAGTAGAGCAGAGGCGCTGGCATCTCTGCGGGTGCTCCGCCGAAGAGACCAAAGAGCTTCTGCGCCCCGTGCAGGGCGAACAGCAGCCCTGCGACGATGCGTGTCAAAGCGAAGATCTGCTCCTGGTAACGCTTCAAGAACTCCATCCGTTCCTCCTTGCCAAGTGAGGTTTTATTGTATCCGCTGCGAGCTCTTGCCCCTAACGATTGCCTGTCGGATCCACCCGGCTGCATGGGTCGAGAACTTGTGGCTGCGGTACTTGACGCCCAGGTCAGACCACTGATCCGGGGCCTCCGTTGGGAAGTCGGGGCTCAGGTCACTATCACTAACGCCCCCGGACTCGGGTGAACTCGCTTGACCTCGCCCTGCTCGACAACGATTCACCTCGACCGCATTAACTTGGCAGTACCTCTCCCTTTTTTTCCTCAGCATCGAGGAAGCCGATCTCCTCCTTCTCCGCCACCAGGATCAGCTTCTTACCCCAGAGTACTCCGCGCGAGAGTGAGTGGTCGAGGATTTCCTCGTAGGCCATCGCCGCGCGCTCGACGAGATCGGATGAACGCCTGCCGCGCTGCTTTGCAAGCATGGAGCGGATCGCGCGGCGGTGCGCCCAATACAGGACGGGGTAGAATGGAACCGAGAGCAGCACCGAAACCCAGGAGTACTTGCCGCACAGCGGCTTGTGTACCTTGAAGCCCGACAGACGCAGGATGTAACGGAGCAGGTGGTAGCGCCAGTGCCAGGCGTGGCCGTGCGCCAGGTCATCTCCGCGACGCTCCTGGAGAGTGAAGTACTCGTCCATCAGACCGCGCCGAAGCGTTCGTTGTCCGACCAAGAAGTAGGAGAAGCGGGCACTCATGTTCAGCACGTTCGGTGTCGTGATCATGAGCTTGCCCCCGGTTCGCAGCACGCGCCCGCACTCCTGGGTGAAGCGCAGAGGCGCCTGTATGTGCTCGATTCCCTCCTGACACAGAACATAGTTGAAGGATCCATCGGGAAAGGGAAGGGTCTCGAGCATGTCCACTTTCACGGGCTTCGGCTCGTGAAGGCGGAAAGACTCGGGAAAGAGGTCCGCGGGAGTCACGTCGTAGCCGAGCTCGAGCAGCTTGCTCGTCGTTTGGCCATCGCCGCAGGGTAGCTCGAGCAGCTTACCTCGAATCGGCTCCTCGGACAGGTAGGCCAATACGTCCGCAGTCGGCTGCGAGCGACGATACACGCGGCGACGAGCGTCTTCGATCGAGCTGATTTTCGAGCTCTCGGTCAAGCTCGCCAGATCGTCGTCATTGGAGCTATTTCTTCCCAAAATACGCTCCCATCCGGACGATCCTCGCGGCCCACGCGGCCGCCGCTCGGGCCGCTCGTTGCTCGCTTCTCGGCTCGAACTCTCGGGACAGATCGCGAGCCGTGGAAAGCGTAAGTAATTGAAATTGCGCATGCATCTGGACAGGACCCGAGGTGACTTTCACGACTGTCCTGCCCTCCTCAAACCGGTCCAGCTCGCATGTTAGAGATTCGGTGTATTGACCCTGCCTCGATGTGAAACGCCAAGCCCATGCTTCCGCGATTCGAGGGTGCGTATAAGGTGCGAGGGCCATCCCGGTTGCCGCCATTTGCCACACCTCGCAAGCCAGCAGACGCAACTATGCGTCATCACTGGGGTCTCCGGACCCTTGGTAAGTAGCAGGTCCGCGGTTCAAATCCGCGCGTCGGCTCCAATAAAATCACGCAGTTACGACCCTTCTGGAACCTCGTGATTACGGTCTGGCAAGTGTATGGCAAGCGGGTCGAGCTCGGCCAGCTGCGGCGTGGTGACACCTTGGAAGAGGTCGCGCTCTTCCACGGAAAACGCACGGCGGACGTTCACGCCGTCACCAACGTTCGTCTGCTACAACTCGGCAGCGCGAGTCACGAGCGGCTGGGTCGACGCTACCCTAGGATCGCCCTCAAGGTGACGCGCAACCTGAGCGAGATCCTGGCCGACCGTCTCGCGAGCAGTACGCAGAGGATCCGTTAGCCGCCGTTCTGCATACGGGAGAAGGCGGGACTGCGTTGCGAGAGCACGCGGCGGATCTCAGGGAGGGCTCTCTCCGCCGCCTCCGCGCCGCGCTCGATCAGCTCCGTCGCCCGGTAGAACTCGATCCACGTGTACTCGGAGAGGTCGGGGTTGATCCGGACATCCGCCGAGATGGCCTTAAAGTTACCGAGCTCGTGCTGGAGCATCTGGATGGAATTCATCACCACATCGAGCATGTTGGGGAGATCGCGGCTGTCACCCACGTATGAGAACGGATTCAGCCATCGTGCCTGGCGAGACAGCCAGGATATGACGGTCT
>SMWZ01000069.1 GCA_004356455.1 Deltaproteobacteria bacterium | reverse complement strand
ATCTCGGAGGAGCTGGGCTTGCGCGGGATCGTGTTCTTCGATATGGGCAATGCCTTTGCGGAGAACGAGTCAATCAATCCAGCGGATCTCCGCTTCGGAGTCGGCGCCGGGCTGCAGTGGTTCAGCCCCTTCGGGCCCATTCTTATGCAGCTCGGCTTCCCGCTGGACGCGCTGGAGGACGAGGACGGATCCGTGTTCGAGTTCTCATTCGGTGGAAGCCAGTTCTAGCAGGGACGGGCTTCCCCCGTCCGAGTGCGCACACTCGAGTCACCCAACCAAAGGAGAGACGGAGGGTCTATGAAGCTCCATGGGTTTTCTTTTCAGATTGCAATCGCCATCTTCGCCGGCTTGCTTCTCACCGGCCCGGCGGCTGCCGCGGAATCGGTGCGGATCGCCGTAGTGAATCAGCAGCGGGCGCTGGCCAGCTCGAACGAGGGCCGGGCCGCCGAGAAAGCGCTCAAGAGCCTAATACAGAAGAAGCGGACCCAGCTCGAGCCCCTCGAGCAGGAGCTCAAGCGCCTGCAGGAGGAATTCGAGAGCCAGAAGTACGTGCTGTCGCGAAGCGCGCTCGAAGAACGTAAATTAGACTTGCTCAAGCGGCAGCGCGACCTGGAGCGCAGCATGCGCGAGGCGGAGGATGACCTGGAGATCGAGAATCGCAGGCTCATGCAGCCGCTGGTCAAGCGGATCGAGCAGGCCCTGTCGGAAATTGGCAAAGAGAAGGACTTCACGGTCATCCTCGAGACCAAGAGTGCGGCGGTTCTCTACGCCGAGGAGAGCATCGACATCACCGATCTGGTGATTCGGAAGCTGAACAAGAAGAAGTGAACAAGAAGAAGTAGGGGGACGAGGCCAGATGGACAAGCTTCCGCTCGGCAGCGAGCAGATTCGGGAGCTGCTCCCGTATCGCTACCCCATGCTGATGGTCGATCGGGTTCTGGAGCTGACCGACACCGAAACGGTGGCCGAGAAGCTGGTGAGCGCGAATGAGCCGTTCTTCGCCGGCCACTTCCCCGATCGCCCGATCATGCCCGGGGTGCTGGTCCTCGAAGCCATTGCCCAGACGGGACTCTTTGGGGTTCTCTGGAGGGAGCCGGACAAGCGGGGCCGCGGGGCGGCTCTGGCGGGGGTGAAATCGGCGCGCTTTCGGCGCCCAGTAGTGCCGGGAGATGTTCTGCGCCTCAGCGCTCGCGTGCTGCGCAAGCGGGGCCTGATCTACCGCTTCGAGGGCACCGCCACGGTCCGTGGCGAGATCGCGGCGGAGAGCGAGTTCCTGGCGGTCTTCTTGGATTGGGAGGGAAAGACATGAGTCAGATTCACCCGAGCGCCGTAATCGACCCCGCCGCGGAGGTCGACGCCAGCGTGGAGGTGGGCGCATACGCGGTGGTGGGTCCCCACGTTCGCTTGACCGAAGGCGTCGTACTGCGACCCCATGCCTACGTCACCGGCCGCACCGAGGTCGGTCGTGAGACCGTGATCTACTCCTTCGCATCCGTGGGCGAGGTCCCGCAGGATCGAAAGTACAAAGGCGAGCCGACGCGGCTCGTGATCGGTGCCCGCAACACCATCCGCGAGTACGCGACGCTGCATCCGGGCACGGCCGGAGGCGGCGGGCTCACCTCGGTGGGAGACGAGAACCTGCTCATGATCGGCGTCCACATCGCGCACGACTGCCAGCTCGGCAACCATATCGTGATCGCGAACAACACCGGCCTGGCGGGTCATGTGCGGATCGAGGACTACGCCGTACTGGGTGCTGCGGCGAACGTGCACCAGTTCTGCCGCCTGGGCGAGTCGGCCATGGTGGGGGGAATGACGGGGGTCGGTCAGGACGTCTGTCCTTTCACGATCGCGCAGGGGATCCCCGCTCGCATGCTCAGTGTGAACAGGATCAACATGGAGCGACGCGATTTCTCGCCGGAACGCATCAAGGTCGTCGAGCGGGCCTACCGCCTGATCTTCCGCTCGGGTTTGCGCCCCTACGAGGCTTTCGCCCGTGTGCGCGAGGAGCTGGCGGAGTCGCGGGACGCCGAGCACATGGTCGCGTTCCTCGAGAAGTCCGAGCGCGGCTTCTGCCGGGTGCGGTAACGCCTGGTGTTCTGTTCCGGGAGTTCCGACGCAGTTCTCGCGGCCGAGGCGCCGCGCTCGCAAGGCGCGCGAGCGCGGCGAATCCCTAGCCTGGATATCTCACCCGCTGGCCTACTGCGGCCGCCAATGGCACGCCATCTCGGCCCGTGCTCGGCCTCGGCTCCTCAACCTATGGTCCAATACGTTTCCGGTGCCTCGGCCTGTGCGCGGCCCGATCTGACGCACACTTGGCGCCCTCGCTACGGCAACCCGGTGAGAAATCCAGGCTCGATTCGGCGAGCGGTGCAACGCCGCGAGCGTGGATGCAGCGGTCGCCGCGAATGCGAGCGAACTTCCAGATCAGGACACGAGGCCGCGGCATGGGCCGGACGCTCGGGCTGATCGCGGGGAGCGGCGGACTTCCCTTAGAGGTCGCTGCCGCGGCGCGTGAGCAGGGAGTCGAGGTGGCGGTCGTCGCGATCGAGGAGCACACCGACCCCGCGATCGCAGAGCTGGCCAGCCGGGGCACGTGCTGGATCCGCGTGGGTGAGCTTGGACGCTTGATCCGGGCGCTGCAGGAGCAGGCCGTCGACGAGGTGATCCTGGCCGGTGCGGTCGCCAAACGCGGTGCCCTGCGGGATCCCTCGCAGCTGGGCCTGGATGCGCGCGCGCTGGCGGTCATGGCCCGGCTCAAGGACCGTGGAGACGATGCGCTGCTGCGGGCCGTGGCCGCAGAGCTCGAGTCGGAGGGCCTCACCGTGGTGGCGTCCACGCGCTACCTCCAAGATCGCCTGACGCGGCTGGGAAGGCTCGCGGGTCCGACGCCGACGCCCGTCGTCGAGTCGGACCTGGCTCTGGGCCTGCGCGTGGCCAAGGGCCTCGGCACCCATGATGTGGGTCAGAGCGCGGTGGTGAAGCAGGGGACGGTGCTGGCTGTGGAGGCAGTGGAGGGCACGGACGCGATGATGCGACGGGCGGCCGCGCTCGGCGGCGCGGGGGCGGTGCTGGTGAAAGCCGCCAAGCCGGGCCAGGACCTGCGCTTCGACGTACCCGCCATCGGGCTCCAGACGGTCGAGCTCGCGCGGCGCTGTGAGCTGCTCGCGATCGGACTTGAAGCCGATCGCACGCTGGTCCTCGATCGAGCGCGCACGCTGGCAGAGGCGGAGCGTCAGCAGTTGGCGGTGATCGGGCTGCGACTGGAGCAGGGGTGAGCCGACCCCGGGTTGCGGTCGTGGGTGTGGGGTCCATGGGCAAGCTGCACGCCGAGAAGCTGGCCGAGCTGGCAACGCTGGCGGAGCTGGTGGGGGTGCACGACCTGGATCCAGCCCGCGCGCGCGAAGTGGCGCAGCGCCTGGGGGTTGCGGCGCTGGATGATCTGGAGGCCGTCACGCGCGCTGCGCAGGCCGCCTTCATTGCGGTGCCCACGATCGAGCACGCGCGGGTGGCCGTGCCGCTGCTGCGCGCGGGTCTGGACGTGTTCGTCGAGAAGCCGGTTGCGGCGAGTCGCGAAGCCGCGCACGAGATCATCGAGGCCGCGCGTTGCGGCGAGCGCATCCTGCAGGTGGGGCATGTCGAGCGCTTCAGCAGCGCTCTGCGCGCGGTGCTACCGGTCCTTACCCGGCCCCGCTTCATCGAGGCACATCGCATCGGTCCGTTTCCCGACCGGGCCACCGATGTGAGCGTGGTGCTGGATCTCATGATCCACGATCTCGACATCGTGGCGCAGCTTGCGGGCGCTGACGTGGAGCGGGTCGAGGCGATCGGGGTGCCCGTACTCTCTTCCACCGAAGATATCGCGAACGCCCGCATTCGTTTCACGAACGGATGCATTCTCAACCTCACCGCCAGCCGCGTCTCGCTGGAGCCGCTGCGCAAGATTCGTATCTTTCAGGCGGACGCCTACATCTCCATTGATTTCCTCGGCAACAAGATCACGCTGGCGCGCCGCGAGGGCGCGCCCGACGCGGCAGCACCGCCCAAGATCGTGGTCGAGCACTTCGAGCTCGATCCGGGTGACGCGCTGCTAGCACAGGACCGAGCTTTCCTGGAGGCCGTGCGCGATCGCACGCCGCCTCAGGTAAGCGGCGAGGACGGCTACCGCGCGCTCGACCTGGCGCTGCGTATCCAGGAGAGCATTCCGCCGCTCGAGGAGCTGGAGTGAGGATTTTTCTCTCGACGGCGGATGCGTCGGGCGACATGCACGCGGCCGCGTTGCTCGAGGCCCTGCGCAAGCGCTGTGCGTCACTCGAGGCTTTCGGCCTGGGCGGGAAGGCGCTCGAGGCGATGGGCCTCGAAGCCGTCGTACCCCAGTCCGAGCTGGCGGTGGCGGGACTGGTGGAGATCGCGTCCAGCCTGCCACGCATGCTGCGCGCGTACACGTCGCTGCGGCGGGCCTTGCGGGACGGCTCCCCCGACCTCGTGGTGCTGGTCGATTCGCCCGACCTGAACCTGCCGCTGGCCGCGGTAGCCCGCCGGCTGCGACGTCCGGTGCTGTATTACGTCGCGCCCCAGGTCTGGGCCTGGCGCCGCGGACGCGTGCGCAAGCTGCGCCGCCGCGTGGATCATGTCGCTGTGATCTTCCCCTTCGAAGAGGCGCTGCTACGTGAGGCCGGTGTGCCGGCGACCTTCGTGGGCCATCCGCTCGTGGATCGCATGACGGCCGTACGGCGCGCGTTGCAGCCGGAGCGGGTGGCGCAGGAGCTCGGGGTCGACCGCGGACGTCCACTGCTCGGGCTCTTGCCCGGCAGCCGCCGCAACGAGATCGCTCGCAATCTGCCCTGCATGCTGGAGACGGCGGAGCTGCTCCACCATGCGCTGCCCGAGCTTCAGTTTCTGCTCTTCCTGGCGCCGACGCTCAGCGCACAGACGCCCGAGCTGCCTGCCTATGTGCGGCCGGTCCGGGATCGCACGCACGAAGGGATGGCCATCTCGAGCTGTCTGATCAGCGCACCCGGCACGGCCACCATCGAGGCGGCTCTGCTCGAGGTGCCGCTGATCGTGGCTCACACTGCCCATCCTCTGAGCTTCGGGCTGGCGCAGCGCCTCACGCGTGTTCCCTCGGCCTGCATGGTCAACCTGATCGCGGAGGCGGGTGTCGTTCCCGAGCGCCTGCAGCGGATGGCGCGACCCGCGACGCTGGCGGGCTTGCTGGCGCAGCTGCTGCAGAACCCTGGGCAGGCTCAGAACATGCGTCGGGACCTGGCCCGAGTCGCGGCGCGGCTCGGGCCGCCCGGCGCCTCCGAGCGCGTCGCCGACCTGGCGCTCGAGGTCGCCGGGCGAGGCTGAGAGCGCGCGTGATCTGGCTGTACAACGTGCTCTGGGCGGCGGCGTTGATTCTGGGCGCGCCCGTCTGGCTGCCCTGGGTGCTGCTCTCGTCCGCTCGTCGACGCGGGTTCCGCGAGCGCTGGTCGCCCCTGCCCGTCCGCAGCCAGCAGACGCTCTGGGTGCATGCCGCCAGCGTGGGTGAGGCCGAGGCTGCGATGCCGCTGCTGGCTCGGCTGCAGGAGCAAGGGCTGTCCCTCATCGTCACCACCTCGACCGCCACCGGTCGGGGCCGGCTGAGGGAGCGCTTTCCAGGGCTCACGGTGCGGCTGGCTCCGCTCGACCTTCCGGGACTGATCCAGGTTTCGGTGCGGCGCGCGCGCGTGCAGACGCTGGTGCTGGTCGAGACGGAGCTCTGGCCCAACATGATGCGTGCGGTCAGCGTGGCGGACGGGCGCGTCGTGATCGTGAGCGCGCGCATCTCGGATCGCAGCTACCGTTGGTACCTGCGGGCGCGAGTCTTGTTCGCGCCGCTGCTGCGCCGCGTGGATCGACTGGGCGCGCGCAGCGAGGCGGACCTTGCACGCTTCATCGCGCTCGGGGTGCGCGAGGAGCGAGCTACGCTCACGGGTGACCTCAAGCTGGATCGCCCGCCGCCCGAGGCGGCCAGCGATGAGCTGCGGAACGCCATCGGGCGCGGTCCCTTCCTGATCGGTGGCAGCACCCACGCGGGGGAGGAGGAGGCCTTGCTGCGCGCGTGGAGCGAGCTGCGCAAGGGGGCGGCCCCCGAGCTGCGGCTGCTGCTCGTCCCCCGGCACCTGCAGCGCGTTCCGGCCGTGTGTGCCCTGGTCGAGCGGCACGGCGCGAGCTTCGGCCTGCGCTCGGAGGGCGCTCGCCAGGCTGACGTCGTGATCGTGGACACGTTGGGGGAGCTGGCGACGCTGTATGGGCTCGCGGAGCTGGTCTTCAGCGGCGGTACCCTGGCGGACGTGGGCGGCCACAACCTGATCGAGCCGGTGCAGGCCGGGCGCGTGCTGGTGCATGGCCCGCACATCGAGAACCAGCGTCATCAGGAGCAGCTGCTGCGACCGTTCGGCGTGCTGCATCGTGTGCGCGCTCCGGAAGACCTGGCGCGCGTGCTGGGCGAGCTCTGGGCCGACCCCGAGCGCAACGCACGTGCCGCAGCCGCGCGCGAGGGACTGCTCGCGCATCGTGGCGCGCTGGAGCTCACGCTCAAGCTGCTGCGGCCCGCCGGGGGCCCGCGTGCCTGAGTACCTCTGGGCCGAGAGCGAGTCGTGGGCGCGCCGCGTGCTGCTGGCGCCCCTGTTGCTGGCTGAAGGGCCCTATCGCCTGGGCGCCTGGTTGCATCGTTCAGCGTACCAACGGGGGCTGCGGCGCGTGATCCGGCTGCCGCCGCGTGTGATCTCGATCGGAAACTTGACCGTGGGTGGGTCCGGAAAGACCCCGCTGGTGAGCTGGCTGGCGGGTGAGCTGCGAGCGCGCGGGCGCAAGGTGGCGATCCTGAGTCGCGGCGTCCGCGGCTCCCGAAGTGCGGAGGTGAATGTCGTCTCGGACGGTGAGCGCGTCTTTTTCTCGGCAGCCGAGGTAGGCGATGAGCCGGTCTGGCTGGCCTCGACCGTACCGGGCGTGCCCGTGCTCGCGGGCCGCAATCGAGTGGCTCTGGGCCTGCGCGCCTCCGCTGTGTTCGGAGCTGAGATTCTGATCCTCGACGATGGCTTCCAGCACCACCGCGTGGCGCGCGACCTGAACCTGGTCTGCATCGACGCGCGTCTGGGTCTGGGCAACGGGCACGTTCTGCCTCGGGGTCCGCTGAGGGAGCCGCGCTCGGCGCTGAGCCAGGCGGACGCCATTCTGTTTACGCGCGTGCCGGTCGAGCCGGGCCCCGCGCCACGCGCTCTCGGGCTCCCGCCCGGGCTGCTACGCTTCGGGGTGCGCATCGCCACGCGCGGCCTGCGCGCCCTGGATGGAAGCGAGCTCAGTGCCCCTGACGTGCTGCGCGGTCAAAAGGTCGCGCTGCTGACGGCGATCGCGCGCCCCGATCGGCTCAAGCGGGAGATCGAGGCGCTGGGGGCCGAGGTGACGGAGCTGCGCGCCTACCCGGACCACCACCTGTATACCCGAGCCGAGATCGAAGCTCTCGATCCCGCCCGACAATGGCTGACGACTGCGAAGGATGCGGTGAAGATTCCGCCGAGCTGGGCTGCGGGACGCCGCGTTGCGGTCGTGGAGCAGGAGGTGCGCCCGGACGAACCGCAGCGCCTGCTGGAGTGGATCGTGGACAGTCTCGATCGCGTGCACAGGTCGGTATGAAGCCGCGCCAGCTGCTCGAGTTCCAGGCACTCCGGCTGACGTCAGCGCTGATCCGGGGCCTACCGCTGCCGGCGGCGCAGCGCCTGGCCGCCGCCGCGGCGCAACGGCTTTTCAAGCGTGGCGGCGAACGCGTCGGCTACGCGCTCGTCAATCTCCGGATCGCCTTCCCGGAGCTGTCGGAGGAGGCTCGCCGCGAGATCGGGTGCCAGAGCTACGTGCATTTCGCCTGGAATCTGATCGACAACGCGCGTTTGCAGCGCTGGAGTAACGAAGAGGTTCTGAAACACATCCGTTTTGACGGGCTCGAACATCTCCGCGCTGCGCGGGAAGAGGGCAGGGGGGCCTTGCTCCTCATCCCCCACATGGGCAACTTTGACCTCGGTGCGATGGCGCTGCCGCTGCTTGGTTTTGACGTCGCGGGGGTTGCGCGTCCGATGCGCAACCCCCTGATCTGGCGACAGGTCCATGAGCAACGCACCCGCACCGGCGGCGCCTTGATTCAGAAGCGTCAGGCCGCTCCCCAGATCCTGCGGGCGCTGCGAGGGGGCCACGTGGTGGGGCTGCTGAACGACCAGTATGTGCGCGGCACGCGCCAGGTCTTCGTGCCGTTCTTCGGTGTGCGCTGCTTGACCGCGGTGGGAGTTGCGCTGTTCGCACTGCGCACGGGCGCGCCCGTGCTCCCGACCTATGTGGTACGCGACGCGCCCGATCACCACGTCTGCACCATCTGTCCTCCGCTGAACGTCCCGCGGAGCGGTGACAGCAGGCACGACATCGAGGCAGCGACAAGCGTCCATAGCCGGGCCTACGAGGACATCATCCGGCGCCATCCGGAGCAGTACATGTGGGCGACCCGGCGCTACCGACGCAGCCCCGATCTCCCGACGGCGCCTTACGCCTGAGATTTGATATGCTCCGCGCTTGATGGATCTGGCTCGTCGAAGCTTAGAGGGCCCGCCACTCGAGGTGGAGGAGCTGCTGGCGTTACTCGGGCCCGAGGTGTCCCTGCTGCCGCTGCTGCACGAGGCCTATATCGTGCGTCAGCGCTTCTTCGAAAAGCGCGTGCAGGTGCACATCCTCAACAACGCTCGTAATGCCCGCTGTCCCGAGGATTGCGGCTACTGCTCGCAGTCGGCCGTGACCCGTGCTCCCGTCCAGCCCTACGAGTGGAAGTCGAGCGCGCAGCTTCTGGCCGGGGCGCGCGAGGCCCACGACGCGGGGGCCTTCCGCTACTGCATTGTGGCCAGCGGTCGCGGTCCGACGGAGCGCCAGCTGCGCGCGTTGGCCGAGTCCGTGCGCGCCATCAAGCACGAGCTACCGCTGCAGGTGTGCGTGTCGGTGGGTCTGCTGGACGAGGACAAGGCGCGACTGCTCAAGGAAGCGGGCGTAGATCGGCTGAACCACAACCTGAACACCAGCGAGCGACACTACCCGAGCATCTGCAGCACGCACAGCTACGCCGATCGCATCTCTACGCTGGCGGCGGCCCGCACGGTCGGTCTCGAGATCTGCAGCGGCATGATCATCGGCATGGGCGAGAGCGATCGAGACATTGTGGAGGTCGCGCTCACGCTGCGCGGCCTGGAGGTGCCCTCCATCCCCGTCAACTTCCTGATTCCGATCGATGGCAATCCCGTGGTGCGTGACGGATCGCTCACGCCGGAGCGCTGCCTACGGGTGCTGGCCATGTTCCGGCTGGCCAATCCGAAGGCCGAGATCCGGGCCGCCGGGGGACGGGAGGGCCACCTGGGCGCCCTCGAGGCGCTCGCCCTGTACCCGGCTAACTCTCTGTTCGTGGAGGGCTATCTCACCACCCGCGGGCGCCGGGCTGCGGACACCTACCGCATGATCCGTGAGGCCGGCTTCGTGGTCGAGCGCCCCGACGGGAAGGTCGCGTCCTGGGAGGAGCTGGGCCTGGATGACGTCTTCCAGGTGGAAGGGCGCTCCGAGGTGCTGAAGCCGGAGATCCGCTCGCCGAGCGTCTGAGCTGCAGACTGGTGTCTGGGCGCAGGGCCATTTGGTACTCTCGGGCGCCCGGATCGGTCCTTGATGGCCCCGTGTCCCGAGCCTCCTTAGGAGATTGCAGTTGAGTTCTATCACGGAAGTCGTCATCGGGGAGCTGACCCCGCATCCCATCCGCATCGGTCCAGGCCAGCCTCTGGCCTGGATCGCGGGTCCGTGTGTGATCGAGGAGCAGCGCACCATGGCCCTGACGGCCGAGCGCTTGAAGAAGCTCTCCGAGAAGCTCCAGGTTCCGATCGTGTTCAAGTCCTCCTACGAGAAAGACAACCGCAGCTCTGAGAAGCACTACTCCGGGCCTGGACTGGAGGAGGGACTCGAGCTGCTGGCCTGGATCAAGCAGGAGTTTGAGCTCCCGGTGCTGTCCGATGTGCACCGCGTGGAGGACGTCCCGGCGGCGCGCGAGGTGCTCGACGTGATCCAGGTGCCGGCGTTTCTGTGTCAGCAGACCAGCCTGTTGCTCGCGGTCGGCCGCACGGGCAAGGTCGTGAACGTGAAGAAGGGGCAGTTTTTGGCCCCCGAGGGCATGGCGGGCGCTGTCGGCAAGCTCGAGAGCACTGGCAACCGACGCATTCTCCTGACCGAGCGCGGGACCAGCTTCGGCTACAATCAGCTCGTGGCCGATATGACCTCGCTGCCCGTGATGCAGAACCTGGGCTACCCCGTCGTCTTCGACGCTGGACACCAGGTGCGTCGCTACGGGATTCCGAGTGCCGACCCGCAGGGGGGGACCCCCGAGTTCATCCCGCTCCTGCTCCGGGCCGGGATCGCCGCGGGCGCAAACATGGTCTTTCTGGAGACACATCCCAATCCGCCCGAGGCGCTGTGCGACGCTGCCAGCCAGTACCCGCTCGACCGGCTCGAGGATCTGATGACTGAAGCGCGCGAGCTCGCTGAGCTCGTGCGCGCGCAGGGGCACGCGTGAGCGGGCGCCTGGATCCGGAGCTGCTGCGCATCCTCGTCTGCCCCAAGTGCAAGGGCGAGCTCAACGTGCGGCTGGGCGACGATGGGGCCGAGGCCTTTCTGGATTGTCAGGCCTGCGCCCTGGGCTACCCCGTCGAGGACGGGATCCCGGTCATGCTGATCGAGGAGGCAAAGCCGCTTTCCGCTTCAGCCAGCGCCGGAGGGGATAGCTGAGCTGATGGGCTGCGAGCTTCAAGCGCTCGTAGCCGACGTGAGCGCGTAGCTCCGCACGCAGGCGGCGATTGCCCGCGCTGTAGCTGCCCACGAGTGCCGCCAGCTCGCGCCGCCCGAGCTTTTGGCTGCCCCAGAGGCCGGTCTTGACCGCTGAGCGCGCCAGGCGTCCGAGATTTGCCGCGCGTCGGCCGGAAGGCATCGTGCCGCGCGCATGGAAACGGGCGCGATCCAGATCCACCACCACGATCTCGGGGGGCTCTCCCTTGCGCACCAGGATGTTCCGCAGCTGGAGATCCCTGTGCTCGACCCCCGCGTCGTGGAGGCGCCGGATGGCGCTCCCCACCTGGCGCAGGCTGCGCCGCCGGGTCGGCCCGTCGTCGAGCTTCGTCAACAGCTCGAAGAGATCCTCCACCTGACTCTCTTCGCGGGTGCCGATCAGGGCCGACCAGAGCGGCCCCCACACGGGCCACAGCACGAGGCAAAGCACATGCGGTACGGGGGCTCCCGAGGCCTCTGCCCGAGCCGTCACCTCGAGCTCCTGGAGCGCGCGCGAGGGTCCGAGAAAACGCTTCCCCGTCAGGCCCGCCAGCGTACCCCCGTGCTGGTAGCGACGCAGGACCATGCGCTGGTCCGGGCTCACCGCAACACTGGGTGTGGCACCGCGACCGCGACGTGCGGCACGCGCGAACAGGGCCTGGCGCACGGCTGGATCCGCCAGCCGAAGTTGCACTAGCTCCTTGGAATGCAGGTCGTCCAGCACCAACCAGGTGGATCCGATGCGGTGGACCACGTAGCCCGGGGGCACCGGTCCGAGCCCCTGGCGCATCAGGAGTCGCCCCGGCTGGAGCGCCTCATCAGAAATAGGGCCAGCCCCAGCACCAGTATGTTGGCGCTCCAGACCCCGAGCCAGAGCGGCACGTAGCCGCGTTCCCCGGCGACTTCGCCCGCTGTGAAGACCACCCAGTACAAGAACATCAGCGCTACGGCCGTGAGCGCCCCGGCGGAACGCCCCGCCCGCAGGGGTCGGATGCCCAGCGGAACCGATAGAAAAGCCAGCAGCACCGATGCGAACGGAAAGGCGAGGCGGCGATGGATCTGGGCCTGGACAGCTCGCTGCCCGCTACGTATGGGGGGTTGCTCGCCGCGCTCGAAGCGCTCGTTGTAATCGAGCAGCTCTCGGAAGGTCAGATCTCTTGCCTTCGGCTGCTTGTTGCGCGCGACATCGATCTCGGTTTCCATTTCGACGAAGCTAATCCGGCGGTAGCGGTCCGACGTAGTCTCCGAGAAGTGTATGGAGCCGTCCAGAAGCCGCAGCGCCAGCGAGCTCTTCGTGGAGCCGTCCTGGAGCAGGCCGCAACGCGCGGCGATGTAGAGGCTTCGTCGCGGGTCGCTGAAGTCCGCGATTAACACTCCTTCGAGCGTGCAGGTCTCATCGCCCAGCTGATGCACGTAGAGGGTGCGCTGCCCGAGCTTTCGGAACTTGCCCGGCTCCGCTACCTGGACGGCTCGCGCCATCTCACGCACCAGGCGCCTCATCTGCTGGTGGCTACGCGGCTCCAGCTCGAAGAGCAGGTAGCCGGTCAGAAGCGCTGCCACCGCGCTCAGCGCGAAAATGGGGGGTAGCAGGCGCTTCACGCTCACGCCCGCTGCCCGCATGGCGATGATCTCACCGTCCGCCGACATGCGACCAAACGACAGCAGCACCCCCATCAGCAGCGAGGTGGGCAATACGTAAGCCAGGTAGCTGGGGAGGATGAGCCCCATTAGCTGCACGAAACCTCGCAGACCGACACCGGCCCCGAGCAGCTCCTCCAAGAAGCGCAGCGTATTCTGGACCATGAGCAGCAGGCTGAAGACCGTAAGCCCGAGCGAGGTGTAGAGGAGGACGTCGCGCAGGATGTAGCGCCAAAGGATCCACGGGGCGACCATGGGTGCGCCCATGCTATCGATTCGCCGGGGGGGCGCCAAATGACGCCTGAGCTGACCTCGCCGAGAGCGGAGCTCTTGAGCGCGCTGCCACAGCCGTTACCGGCCGAGCGGATTCTGGTGATTCGGCTGGGGGCGCTGGGCGACGTGCTGCGCACCCGCTTCGCGTTTCCCGGACTGCGTGCGCTCTATCCCGACGCACGTATCGACTGGCTGGTGGAGGACCGGGCGGCCGCGGGACTGGCCGGCATCGTCGGACTGGACGGTGTCATCCAGGTGCCACGTAGCCTGCTGCGCTGGCGCAGGCCGTGGGACGGCTGGCGCAGGCTCACGCGGCTGGTCAACGACCTGCGCGCGCGGCGCTACGACCTCGCGCTCGACTTCCACTGTATTCTCAAAAGCGCTCTGCTGGCGTGGTGGGCCGGCATTCCCGTACGCGTCGGCTACGACGGAACGCACGCCCGTGAAGGCAGCCAGCGTTTTCTCACCCATCAGGCACGGGTGAGACCCGCGCACCTGTCACGCTTCGAGCGCAATGCCGGGCTGGTGCGGTACCTGGGCGGGCAGGTGTCCGCGACCGCGCCCCCACCGCTCGAGCTTCCGGCGGAGGCGCGGCGTGCCGTCGAGGGGCTGCCCGCGAATCCGATCGTGATGCACCCGGGCACCAGCGCCAGCACGCGCTACAAGCGCTGGGATCCCGCACGCTACGCCGAAGTGGCGGTGCAGCTCCAGGCTCGGATCGGGGCGCCAAGCCTGGTGACCTGGGGACCGGTGGCAGGGGAGCGTGAGTGTGCCGAAGCAGTGGTGGAGCGGGCTGCGGGCGCAGCCAGTCTGGGGCCCCGAACGGCCTCGCTGGCCGAGTTCCTGGCGCTGCTCGCGCGGGCCCGGCTCTTCATGGGCAGCGACTCCGGTCCGCTGCACCTGGCCAGCCTGGTGGGCACACCGGCGGTGGTCCTGTTCGGGCCCACCGACCCGCTCGAGAACGCCCCCTTTCCCGGGGTGCCGAGCCGCATTTTGCAGCACGACGTCGGCTGCAACCCCTGCCGCCGGGGCTGCCCACCCCTGCCGTGCATGGCGGCGGTGCAGGTGGAAGAGGCCGTGAGAGCCGCTCTGGAGCTCGTTGCCGCTCGCACGCTCGTGGATTAGAGTGGGGGCTCATCCCCGAAAATTTTCTAAATGCAAGCTGTGAAAGAGAAAATCGCCCTGATCATGCCCAATCACCTGGGCGATGTGGTGATGGCCACTCCCGCGCTGAGAGCGCTTCACAAGGCACGTCCGGGGGCCGAGGTGCACGTGGTGATCCGCGAGGAGCTCGCCCCCGTGCTTGCGGGATGCCCCTGGATCCACCGCTTCTGGCCGCACCGGGTCTACGCCACGCGCAGCCCGTGGGCACGGCTGGCCCAGCGCCTGGCCCTGGCCCGGGCCCTGCGGGGCATGGACTGCGTGCTCGTGCTCCCCAACTCCTTTTCCAGCGCGCTGCTCGCGTTCGCAACCCGTGCGCCGAGGCGTGTGGGCTACCGGCGTGGGGGCCGTGGCTGGCTCCTGACCGAGAGGCTGCCCCCACCGCGTGAGAACGGTCGCGTCGTGCCGCTCGCGATGGTGCGTTACTACCTCGATCTGATGGGCCGGCTGGGCTGCCCCGAGGCGGGCACGCAGGTGGAGCTCTTCACCGAGCCGGAGGCGGTGCGCGAGTGTGACGCGCTGTTCGAGCGTCACGGGATCGATCCCGCTCGCCGGCTGGTCTGCATGGCTCCCGGGGCCGGCTTCGGGCCGTCCAAGATCTGGCCCCTGCGCTATGCGGCGGAGGTGGCGCGCAAGCTGCTCGACCAGGGGCTCCAGGTGGCGCTCGTGCACGCGCCGGGAGAGGAGGCGCTGGCGGCCGAGATCCTGGAGCGGACGGGGTCGGGCCTGGTCTCGCTCGGCGGCGCCGGCATGCAGCTGAGCTTGCTCAATGCCATTCTGGCGCGCGCGAGTCTGCTGATCTGCAACGACGCAGGCGCCCGTCACATTGCGGCGGCGTTCGAGCTGCCCGCGTTGGTCCTGATGGGCCCCACCAGCATCCGCTACACCAACATGAACCTGAAGCTCACGCGGATCCTGCGCGAGCCGGTCGAGTGTTCCCCCTGCCACCTCAAGGTGTGCCCGATCGATCACCGCTGCATGACGCGCATCACGCCCTCGCGCGTGCTCGAGGAGGCTCGGGCCGCGCTCTACGACGAGAGCTGGCGGGGCGACCTGGATCTGGAGCTACGCGTATGAGCGGCAGCGTCGACCTCTCGAGGCAGCTTCCCCTGCGCGCGCGTATTGAATACCATCGCAGCCGCTACACTTTCTTCCGCAAGCACCGCGGTCCCGTCTCCTACTGGGCGCTGATGGCCGTGGCATGGATCAAGGCCGCGCTGGGGAGCCTGCTGGGCGGGCGTCGTGCCGCTGAGTACCGCAAAATTCTGGCCTGGCATGGGAGGGGTTGCCCCGCGAGCGCGGGACTGCCCCCGCTGGTGGAGAGTACTGGGAGTCTCCGCGAGAGGAGCCATTGGATGGGGGTCTGGAGGCGAGCGCGGTGACCGATGCTGCGCGCTTCGTAGCGCTCGTAAAGCAGTTCCGCGCGCGACGCATGCTGGTGCTGGGGGACGTGATTCTCGACCGCTACGTATGGGGCAGTGTCGAGCGCATCTCGCCGGAGGCGCCCGTGCCTGTGGTGCGCGTGGACCGTGAGTCGAGCATGCTCGGGGGCGCCGGCAATGTGGCCCGCAACCTGGCTGCTCTGGGTGCGCAGACCGAGATCGTGGGCGCGGTGGGTGAGGACGCCGCCGCGCGGGAGCTGCTGCCGCTCTTTGCGAGCTGGAAGATCGGCGTCTCGGGACTGGTAACCGACGCGGAGCGGCCGACCACGCTCAAGACCCGCGTGATCGCGCGTGCGCAACAGGTGGTGCGCTATGACCGTGAGCGAGACGAGCCCATCGCCGCCTCTACGGCGGACGCGCTGCTGGGGGCTTTGCGCACGCAGGCCCCGCGAGCCGAGGGTGTGGTGATCCAGGACTACGGCAAGGGTCTGCTCACGCCCGACGTGATCCGGGAGGCGATGGCGATCTTCGCCGAGCACCGCCTGCGCGTCTTCGTCGATCCCAAGCAGGGCGACTGGGTGGGGTATCGGGGCGCGGAGCTGGTGAAGCCCAACCTGCGTGAGGCCGAGCAGATCACGGGCATCCATGTACGCGACGAAGGAGATCTCGAACCCCTGGGCGAGGCGCTTTTGGGACTCACCGATGCCCACAGCATTGTGATCACGCGCGGGGAGCGGGGTATGTCGCTCTACTCGAAGGCGCATGGTCTGCAGCAGGTGCCGACGGTGGCGCGCGCGGTCGCCGACGTGGCCGGAGCGGGCGATACCGTCGTGGCCACCCTGGCGCTGGCGCGCCTCTCGGGGGCGTCCTGGATCGAGTCGGCGGAGCTGGCAAACGCCGCGGCCGGCTTCGTGGTCGGCGTTCCGGGAACCGCCACGATTACACCCGATCAGCTGCTGACGACCCTGGCTGTGAGCCCGTGAGCGCTACGGAAGGCAGCCTGCGTTCGATGACCGGCTACGGCCGCGGTCAGGCGGCCCTGGGAGCGGGCAGCCTGAGCGCCGAGCTGCGTGCGACGAATTCGCGCTTTCTGGATATCCGCGTGCGGCTTCCGCGCGACTTCAATGCGCTCGAGGCGCAGGTGCGCGCGACGGCTGGGCGCTACTTTGGGCGCGGCCAGGTGGACATCTCGGTTCGACAGCGGGGGCCCGCGGCCAACCGGCCGGAGGTCGTGGTGGACCTGGAAGCCGCCGGAAAGTACGTGAGCGCTGCCGCGCAGCTGCGGGAGCGCTTTGGGCTCGAGGGGGCGCTCACGGTGTCGAGCCTGCTTGAGCTGCCGGGCGTGGCCCAGACACAGGAGCCGACGCTCGAAGAGGGTGCGCTGGAGGCGGTGCTGGAGGCGGTGGAGCAAGCCTGCCGACAAGCCGCCGCCATGCGCGAGCGCGAGGGCGCCGCGCTCGAGGCGGAGCTGCGCCAGCGGCTGGAAGGCATCGGCGCTGCGGTCACGCAGATCGAGGCTCGCGCCGAAGAGGTCAAGAGGGGCGTGCGCGAGCGGCTCGAGAAACGTCTCGCGACGCTGGCGCCTGAGATCGAGATCGACCCAGGCCGGATCGCGCAGGAGGTCGTGTTGTACGTGGACCGCATGGACATCACCGAAGAGACGGTGCGTCTGCGCAGCCACCTGGCGCAGTTCAATGAGACGCTGGGGCTGAGGGGGCCCGTCGGGCGTAAGCTCGAGTTCTTGATCCAGGAGATCGGACGTGAGGTGAACACAGCTGGCTCCAAGGCAGCGGACGCCCCCATCGGCCGTCATGTTGTAGAGCTCAAGACGGAGCTGGAGAAGCTTCGCGAGCAGGTCTTGAACCTCGAGTGAAGCTGATCAACGTCGGATACGGCAATGTGGTGGTGGCCCAGCGGGTGGTGGCGGTGATCGGCCCGAACGCGGCCCCCATCCGTCGCCTGCGCGATGAAGCCAGAGAGCGCGGGAAGCTCGTGGACGCCACACAGGGACGCAAGACCCGCTCGATCATCGTGACCGACTCGGATCACGTCGTGCTCTCGGCCGTTCAGGCCGAGACCATCCGGCAGCGGCTCGACGAGTCCATCGAGGAGGGTGCGAGCGGATGAGCGAGGGAGTTCCGCTCAAGCCCGTGCGCCAGGGGATCCCCTTCGTGATTTCCGGGCCATCGGGGGCCGGCAAGACGTCGATTCTCAGGCGCGTGCTCGAGTGCGATCCCGGCGTGCGCTTCTCGGTTTCGCACACCACGCGCGCACCCCGTTCCGGCGAGATCGAGGGCCAGGATTACTTCTTCGTGGCTGAGGAGCGTTTCCGCCAGCTCGTCGACCAGGACGCATTTCTCGAGTGGGCCGACTATCAGGACAATCTCTACGGCACCAGCCGGGAGGCCGTGGCTGGGCCCACGCGTGAAGGCTTCGATCTGATTCTGGAGGTCGAGGTGCAGGGGGCGCGGCAGCTGCGCGAGCGCGGCCGGGGGGCGGTCTTCGTGTTTCTGATCCCGCCCTCGATGGATGTCCTGGAGCAGCGTCTCCGCAGCCGTGGGTCCGATGACGAGGACGTGGTCCGGAAGCGGCTGGAGCGCGCCCGCGAGGAACTGCGAGAGATCCACGGGTACCGCTACGTGGTGGTCAACGCGGACATGGAGCAAGCCGTCAGGGACTTCCTGCACATCATCGCGGCTTGCCGGCTGGAGCGGGAGAAGGTGCTTCCGCTCTGGAGCGACATGGATTTCGGGTGAGCCGGAAGCAGCGTATCCTGTTCCTGAATGGCGCGAATCAGCGAGATCGAAGAGCGAGTCCAGCAGAACTTCCCGGGCGTTGACACGAGCCTCCTGCAGAGGTGCTACGTCTACTCGGCGAAGGTTCACCAGGGCCAGATGCGCCTGTCGGGCGAGCCCTACCTGACCCACCCGCTCGCGGTCGCGGAGATCCTGGCGGAGATGCGCCTGGATCCGATCACGGTTGCCGCCGGACTGCTGCACGACACCGTCGAGGACACGCTGGCCTCCGAGGAGGAGCTGCGCGATCAGTTTGGAGAGGAGATCGGGGACCTCGTCGCAGGTCTCACTAAGATCAGCAAGATCGAGTTCTCGAGCCGTGCGGAGCACCAGGCGGAGAACTTCCGGAAGATGCTGCTCGCGATGTCGAAAGACATCCGCGTGATCCTGATCAAGCTCGCGGATCGGCTGCACAACATGCGCACGCTCAAGTACATGGATGAGGACTCCCGGCGTCGCATCTCGCAGGAGACCCTCGAGATCTACGCGCCGCTCGCGCACCGGCTCGGCATCTACTGGATGAAGGTCGAGCTGGAAGAGCGTGCGTTCCGCGAGCTCTATCCCGAGGTCCACGCAGAGATCGACCGGCGCATCCAGGGCTCCCGGCGCGAGCGCGAGCGCTACGTGGACGGCGTCAAAAGTCGTCTCACCACGTTGCTCGAGGAGAACAACCTCCAGGCGGATGTCACGGGTCGGCTGAAGGAGATCTATAGCCTGTACAAGAAGATGACGGAGCAGGATCTCGAGTTCAGCGAAATCTATGATCTGATCGCCTTCCGCATTATCGTCGATGGCAGCGCTGCCACCTGCTACGAGACGCTCGGTCTCGTGCACAGCCTTTGGAAGCCGGTGCCCGGCCGCTTCAAGGATTACATCGCCATGACCAAGCCCAACGGCTACCGGTCGCTGCAAACCACGCTGATCGGACCCTTCGGGGAACGCATGGAGATTCAGATCCGCACCCAGGAGATGCATCGCGTCTCGGAGATGGGAATCGCCGCGCACTGGAAGTACAAGGAGGGGACCCAGATCAACTCCTCGGACCAGCGCCAGTTCGCCTGGTTGCGGCAGTTGCTCGAGTGGCAGCAGCACCTCAACGATCCGAACGAGTTCCTGGAGACGGTGCGCGTCGATCTCTTCGCGGATGAGGTTTACGTCTTCACGCCCCAGGGCGACGTGATTGCGCTGCCCACGGGAGCGACGGCCATCGACTTTGCCTACGCCGTTCACACCGAGGTCGGGAATCGCTGCGCGGGCGCCAGGGTGAATGGTCAGCTCGTGCCGCTGCGCAACCGCCTCTCGAACGGGGATACGGTGGAGATCATTCAGTCGCCCCACCAGCACCCGCGGCAGGAGTGGCTGGACCATGTCGTCACCGGACGCGCGCGCAGCGGGATCCGCCACTTCCTCAGGGCCGTCGAGGTCGAGCACTCGCGCAAGCTCGGGCGTGAGATCCTGACCCGCGACCTGCAGCGCCGCGGCTACAACCTCAACAAGCTCGTCAAGTCGGGGGAGCTGACGAAGGTCGCCAAGGATCTCTCCTACAAGGGACTCGACGCGATGCTGCAGGCTATTGCCTACGGCAAGTTGCACTCGCGTCAGGTGATACGGAAGCTCGGCGGGGAAGAGGAGGCGCGCCCGCCCACCCTGCTGCAGAAGGTCTTCCACCCGCGCGGCAAGCCGCCCAGCGTCAAGGTCGATGGCATGGACCAGGTGTTGGTTCGCTTCGGCCGCTGCTGCTCACCGCTGCCGGGCGACCCGGTGGAGGGCTTCATCACGCGCGGGCGCGGCGTGACCGTACACACGCGCGACTGTCGCAAGATCTTCCACCTCGATCCGGAGCGTCGCGTATCCGTGACCTGGGGGGGGGTTCCGGGAGAGGTGCGCAACGTACGCGTTCGGGTCATCTCGGAAGATCGACCGGGGCTGCTGGCGGAGGTTTCTAACCGCATCAGCGCCGAGGGCATCAACATTGGCGGTGGTCGCATCACCACCAGCGGCGAGAACCGAGCCGTCCAGACCTTCGATCTGGCGGTGAAGGATCGCAAGCATCTCGACACCGTGATCAAGCAGCTCTCCAAGATACGCGGCGTACTCTCGGTCGAGCGGATCCGCGCTTGAAAATCCTCCACGTTAGCGCGGACCATAAGTGGACGGGGCCCGCGGAGCCCATGCTCAACGCGGTGCTCGGGCTGCGCGCGCGAGGTGAGAGCGTAGATCTCGTCTGCCCGGAGCCGCCGCCCGAGTCCGGACCGGGACTGCTCGGGTACGCGCGCGAGCGCGGCGTGGAGCCGGTTGCACTGCTGCGGCGCGAGCGTGGGCTGCGCCCGCTGCGCGATCGGGCCGAGGTGCTGCGTCTGCGCGAGCTCATCAGGGATGGCGGCTACGACGTGGTGCACACGCACCATACGCGGGATCACCTGCTCTGCCGTTGGGCATTGCGCGGCGCTGCCGCGCGGCTCGTGGTGAGCTGGCATCGGGGCGATCCGATTCCGACGACGCCCTGGAGTCGGCTGCGCCTGGGACCGCGCGGGACCACGGGCCTGGTCGTGCTCTCGCCCGGCTTGGGTGAGCACGCCTGCCGGGCGCTGGGTTGGCCGGAGCGACGCGTGGCAGTCGTGCCCGGAGTCGTCGATACCGAGCGCTTCAGGCCGCGGGCCCCGAGCGAGCGCTTGCGGGAGGAATTCGGGATCACGTCCGCGCAGCGCGTGATCGGCGTGGTCGCGCGCCTGCAGCCGCACCGTCGCATGGATCTCTTGCTGGCCGCCTTCGCCCGTGCTCTTGGCCGCGCTCCCGGGCTGCGACTGGTCGTGGTCGGCCGTGGGACCCGGGCGCGCGAGGTGCTGCACGAGCCGCTGGTCCGGCTCGGGCTCGAGAAGGTGGCGGTCGCCGCGGGCTACCGGGCGCAGGACTACGTCGACGTGCTCTCGACCTTCGACGCGCTTACCTTCCTCGTGCCCGGCTCGGACGGCTCCTGCCGCGCGCTGCTCGAGGCCATGTCCATGGGCATTCCGGCCATCACGAGCCAGCGGGGCTTGCTGCCCGAGATCGTACGCGATCGCGAGACGGGGCGCGTGCTCCCCGAAGACGAGACCGCCCTCGCAGGCGCCTTCGAGGAGCTCTGGAGCGAGCCCGCACGTTGGCGTTCCTACGGCGAGGCCGCGCGCGCTTACGTGGCCCGCCACCATACCTTCGAGCACGCCGCCGAACGCCTTGAGCGTTTCTACACGGAACTACTTTCGAGCTGACCAAGGCGTGCACGAAGTTGCGCGCCGTGCCGGCCGGCAGGCTTTGCCCGAGCATGACCGGTTGTCGGTACCGGCGAAGAAAGCATCCTAGCCCCGCAGCGTCCGTCTCGTGACGATGGCCGTCGTGATCCAGAGCAGGTGCGCGGCGTTCTCGAGCATCTCCTCCAGCGCGACGTGGATGGCCTGTTCGTGGGGGAGGATGCGCAGCCCGCGCCGATCCATGAGCTGCGATAGGAAGTAGACGAGGAGCGCCGAGTAGAGCCAGCGGCGCGTGCTCTCGCGCCCGATCGGCTCAAGTAGACGCTCGCGCCAGCGCCACGTCCAGATCATGATCGCGGCGAGTGCGAGGTAGGTGGCTCTGTGTGAGCCGGTGAAGTGGATCTCGCGCATCAGGAACGTGGCAGAGAGCGCGGCCAACACGAGCTGGAGGGGATCGCGCGTGCGGTAGGCGGTCCAGGTGAAGAGCCCGAGCGCGATCGAAGTGAGCACCAGGGCCAACGCCTCGTGCAGCGGCTTTCGCTGCACCCACTCCCAGCCCTGGTCT
>SMWZ01000068.1 GCA_004356455.1 Deltaproteobacteria bacterium | reverse complement strand
GACCGGCATCTATCTGGGGGCCAGCGGCGCGGACATCTACTTCCACGATACCTACTTCGTCCTCGCCCACTTCCACTACACCTTCTTCCCCATCGCCATCATCGGCTTCTTCGCGGGGATCACCTTCTGGTTCCCGAAGATGTTCGGACGCATGCTGAACGAGACGCTCGGGAAGATCCATTTCTGGGGCACGATCATTCCGTTCAACTGCATCTTCATTCCGCTGTTCATTCTGGGTGCCGCCGGCCAGCATCGGCGCATCTACAACTTCAATCACTTCCCGGATCTGGCCGGAGGCGCATTCCAGGACATGCGAGTCTTGGCAACGGTGTCGCTGCTGATCATGCTGCTCTTCCAGCTCGTGTTCTTCTGGAACTTCATCATGAGTCTCTTGCGCGGCAAGCCGGCCGGGAACAACCCCTGGAAGTCCAACACGCTCGAGTGGACCACCTCCTCGCCACCCGGCCACGGGAATTGGGCCGAGCTGCCGACGGTCTATCGGGGTCCCTACGAGTACAGCACCCCGGGTCGCGAAGACGACTACTGGCCTCAGAACGTTCCGAACTGAGCGCCGGAAGCGGGAAAGATCATGCATAGACCGATTGCAACGACGCGCTCAGCCGCGGGGCTCCCGACCGGGCGCCTGGCTATCTGGTGGGTGCTCGTCACCGAGATCTTCATCTTCGGAGGTCTGCTGGCGGCCTACATCATGCACCGCCTGGCCCACGACGCCTGGGCAGGCCATGCCGAGCATACCAATATCTACGCCGGCTCCTTCAACACGCTGGTGCTGCTCACATCGAGCCTGTCAGCCGTGCTGGCGCACAAGGCCGCCGAGGAGGGCAACGGCCCCAAGGCTGCGAAGCTGCTCGGCCTGACGATGCTCGGAGGCGTGATCTTCGTCACCGTGAAGGCATTCGAGTGGGCGGGCGAGATTCAGCTAGGCTACACGATCCTCACGAACACCTTCTGGTCGTTCTACTACACCGCCGCGGGCCTGCACGCCTGCCACGTGATCGCTGGCGTCGTGATCATGGGGTTCGTGGCGGCGGCCGCGCGCAAGGGAGAGGAGCTCCAGCGGGTCGAGCTGATCGGGATCTACTGGCACTTCGTCGACCTGATCTGGATCTTCCTCTTCCCCCTGCTCTACATCGCCCGTTAGGGCCAGGTGAACCTATGTCCGAGTTGCATCATCCCAACTACGTCAAGATCTGGGCCATCCTCTGCGTGCTGCTGGTGATCAGTGTCCTGGGGCCGTTGGCTGAAATCCGAATCCTGACGCTGATCACCGCCTTCGGGATCGCCATCGTCAAGGCCTACCTCGTCGCCAAAAACTTCATGCACCTGGACGTGCAGCCGAGATTCGTGTTGCTCCTACTCGGCACCTCACTCGCCTTCCTCCTGCTCTTCTTCGCAGGGGTGGCGCCCGATGTGATGAAGGCTGAGGGCACCGGGTGGCGGAAGCCCTCATACGAGTATCATGAGATCGAGCACCCCAGTGAGAAAGATGACGAACACGTCAGTCACTGAGACCCGGGGGAACGCCCCCCGCCGGGGGTCGAGGAGACCCCGATGAACCTGTACGCCGGCCGCCAGCCGCCCGTCCCGGGAGTGGTTCCGCCGCGTGAGCTGATCATCCCGAGTGCGGTGCTGGGCATGCTGATCTTCGTGATGTGCGAGACCATGATGTTCGCCGGCCTGATCAGCGCATTCACCATTGTCCGGACCTCGGCGCTCGGGGCCTGGCCGCCTCCCGGCCAGCCACGGCTCCCGCTCGAGGAGACGGCCATCAACACCGCGGCCCTGCTGCTGAGCGGCGTGCTCCTCTACCTGGCCCACCGAGCCTTCCGGCGGGAGCCGAGGCGCGCGCGCGGCCCGCTCCTGATCTCGATCGGGCTCGGTGCCTTCTTCGTCGTCTTCCAGGGTTTCGAGTGGGCCGCCCTGATCCGCGAGGGGCTGACGCTCACCTCGAGCAATCACGGCAGCTTCTTCTATCTCATCGTCGGGATGCACGCGCTGCACGCGGTCGCGGCGTTGGGGGTGCTGGTCTACGTCTGGGATCGGCTGCGACGCGCGCGCCCGACCTCGAGCCTGTTCTACGCAGCCCAGGTCTTCTGGTACTTCGTGGTGGGTCTCTGGCCCATTCTCTACCTTCGGGTCTACCTATGAGGGACGGCCAGATGAGATTCTCGCTCTCAGGAGTCCTCCTGCTGGCGCTGCTGTTGGCGCCGCAGCTCGGCCAAGCCTGCGCGGTCTGCTTCTCGAGCAACGACGAGAACCGTCTGGCCTTCACCGTCACCACGTTCTTCCTCACCGCGCTGCCACTGGTGATGATCGGCTCCTTCGTGCTCTGGCTGAGGCAGCGCGTCTTCCGCCTGCGAGGAACGCTGCGCGGCCCGGCCGCCTAGCCGTCTTAGCGCGTTATCGGCGAGCAAAGCTCGCCTGCGCGCACGTCGGGCGACTCAAGAGTCGCCCTCCTGGTCCAGAATCGCCTTCCCTCGCGCGCTCCAGCTCTGCCACAATAGCGGCAGATGAGACCTCTCCACGCATGGAAAGCCACAGCCTGGCTTGCCTGGGGCTTCTCGGTCGCCACGATCTCCGGCTGCGCGCTGCAGGGAGGTCCCGGGGACCTGGTAGGAGCCGAGGAGCTCTCCGCCCAAGCCAGAGAGCAGCACGTGATCGGGAGCTACGCGGAGGCGCAGGAGCTGTACGAGCGTGCGCTGTCTATCCGCCAGCTTCAGCTCGGGAACGATGATCCGCTGGTGGCCGCATCGCTGCGAGCCCTGGGGGCGGTCTTTCTCTCCAACCGGGATTACGACGAGGCGCGGCCCCTGCTCTCCGACGCGCTGGCGATTCGGGAGAAGGTGCTCGATCCCAACGACCCCGCCATTGCCGAGTCACTGGGGGACCTCGCGAACCTATACTCGGCACTGGGCCAGTTCGTGCGGGCAGCGCCGCTGCTCGAGCGGGCGCTGGCCATTCGCGAGAACGCGCTGCCCCCCAATCACCCCAAGGTCGCCCGTTCGTTGCTCGAGCTGGGCGCCGCGTACCGGGCGATGGGCGATTACGTTCGCGCCGAGACACTCTTCAAGCAGGCGCTGGAGAGTATGGAGAGCCGCTACGGGCCCGACCACCGGGAAGTCTCGAGAGCGCTGCGCGCCCTGGGCCTGCTGTACCACGCCTGGGGGCACTACGTGAGCGCGGAGCCGCTGCTGAAGCGGGCTCTGGCGATTCGGGAAAAAGTCTACATCGTCACCCCTCAGCATCCCGATATCGCCGAGTCGTTGCGTGATCTCGGCATGCTGTACTACGCGATGGGCGACTACCCGAAAGCAGAGCCGTACCTGCAACGTGCGCTGAGCTTGCGAGAGGAGGCGTTCTTTCCCAGCTCTTCTCAGGTCCCGAGCGCGCTGGCCGACCTGGGCATGCTTTACTACAAGATGGAAGATTACGAGCGCGCGGAGCCGCTGCTCGAGCGCGCGCTCGAGAGCTACGACGCCGAGCCCCGCCCCAACTCCCGCGCGATCGCCAAACTGATGAGCACGCTGGGCTTCATATTCACCCGGGTCGGGTACGAAGCCACCGCCCAGAGGATGCTCGCCCGCGCGCTCCAGGTGGACCCGACCAGCCCGCGTCTCTACCTGGCCCAGGCCGTCGAGTACGAGCGCCTGGGACGTCGCGAGGACGCACTCGAGAGCTACGAGTCTGCGCTCCTGCTCGACCAGAACCAGCCGCTGGTGAAGAACAACCTGGCGTGGCTGCTGGCGGCTTCAGAAAACCCCAGCCCCGAGGACCTCGACCGGGCCCTGGAGCTGGCCCACGACGCCCGCTACACCCTGCCCAACCAGCCCAACGTGGCGGATACGCTCGGCTGGGTGCTGCTCAAGCGGGGTTCCGCGCGCGAGGCGATCCCCTACCTCCAGGAGGCGATCGACGGCCAGCTCATCGGTGCGGAGGCGCGCTGCGACGCGCGTTACCACCTGGCGCAGGCCTACGAGCTGAGCGGTCAGTCCCGGCGCGCCGTCGTGGAGCTCGAACGAGCGCTCGACGAGTCCGCGAGCTTCCCGGAACGCGGTCAGGCCCAGACCCTGCTCGTGCGTCTACGCCACTCGCGCTCGCGGATCCGTTAGCAGGCTAAAACGTCCGCTCCTCCCACCAGGGATAGACCGCAGGCATGTCCTGGCTCGGCTTCAGCTTGAAGTGGGACTCTCGCTTCTCGAGAAACGCGGCGATGCCCTCGCGCGCATCGGCCAGCTCGCCCATAGCGTAGATGGCGCGCGACTCGACCCGGTGGGCCTCCAGCGGATGATCCGCGCCGAGCATCTTCCACAGCATCTGCCGCGCCAGCGCGACCGATACCGCCGAGGCGTTGTCCACGATCTCGCGCGCCAGCTCCCGGGCCGCGGGCAGCAGCTCCTCATGCGGATGCACGCTGCGCACGAGGCCGCCTGCGAGCGCCTCCTGCGCGTCGAAGACGCGACCCGAGTGGACCCACTCCAGCGCTCGGCTGATTCCGACCACGCGCGGCAGAAACCAGGTGGAGCAGGCCTCGGGCACGAGGCCGCGCCGCGAGAAGACGAAACCCATGCGCGCGCGCTCGGAGGCCAGCCGGATGTCCATGGGCAGGGTCAAGGTAATACCTACGCCCACCGCTGGGCCGTTGATGGCGGCAATCATGGGCTTCTTGCAGTCGAAGATGCGCAAGCTCACCCGGCCGCCCCCGTCGCGATGCTCCTCCAGTCCCACATCGCTGCCGGACTCGCGGTTGTCGAAGGTCCCGGGGCCGCCCGAGAGATCCGCCCCGGCACAGAAGCCCCGTCCAGCACCTGTCACGATGATGACGCGCACCTCGTCGTCGGCGTCGGCGCGGTCCAGGGCGTCGAGCAGCTCCCACATCATCCGGCTGGTGAAAGCGTTGAGCTTGTCGGGCCGGTTGAGTGTCAGCGTCAGAACCCGGTCCTGGGTCTCGTAAAGAATATCCCGGTACTCCACGTCGATCTCCTTCTCTAACGACATACTGACTCGAGGATCGTCTCCGTCTCCCGCAACCAGCGCTCCAGGTCGAAGCGCTTGGCCACGAAGCGCCGTGCGCGGCGGCCCAGCTCCCGAGCGCGCTCAGGCGCATCGAGCAGGGTCTGAAGCGTGCGGGCGAGCGCGTCGATATCGCCCGCAGGATACAGCAGTCCCGTGCGCTCGTGCGCCACGATCTCGGAGACCCCGCCCACATCGGCCGCGACCACGGGCAGCGCCAGCGCGCCGGCCTGTCTCAGCACGACGGGCAGCGCCTCGCGGCGGGAGGGAAGCACGAGCAAGAAGAAGCTGCGCAGGTAGGCGTTTACGTTCTGCTGCCAGCCCACGAAGACGACGCGCGCGCCGAGCTTGCGCCGGGCGACCTCGGCGCGCAGCGCGGCCTCCTCGGGCCCACTTCCCACCACGCACAGCACCGTCGGCTTGGGCAGATCTACGAGCGCGGCGATCGCGTCTGCAACGCCCTTCTGCGACGAGAGCCGGCCCACGAATCCGATCACGAGCGCGTCTCGGGCGATGCCATGGCGAGCCGTGAGATCCACGGGCTCTACGCTCTCCAGCTCGGGCACGGGGATGCCGGAAGGAAGCACCTGCCCAAGTCTTCGGCCCCAGCGTTTTTCCAGGCGCTCCTGCTCGTAGCGCGAGACAAACACGACCTCGTCGGCCAGGTAGCGCAGCACCGGATACGCCAGCAGATCGTTGCGCCGGTCGTGGATGTTGTGAACCGTGGCCACCAGCGGAACACGCCTGCCGACGAAGCGCCCGGCAAGCGCCGCATGCGCGGTCATCCAGATCGAGTGGGCGTTGATGACGTCGATCTGGTGCTCGCGGCAGATGCGGGCGACGAACCGAGCCGCTCCCAGGAACGCGTTCCCGATGCCCGCGGGCGGCAGCCTTTCGCACGACAGGCCCGCGTCGTTCGCGGCCTCGAGCAGGGCCTCGCCTTCCGCGCCGACGATGACCCGATGACCGCGTTCTCCCAGGCCCTGAGCGAGACGCAGCACGTCGTTCTCGGCCCCCCCGAGCAAGACGCCCTTAAGCAGCAAGAGCACGTTCATTGCTGTCACTCGAGAGAAGGGTCGGCGGGGGCAAGCAGGCGCAGGCTACGCAGACGATTCAGAGCGGCCGCGATCTCGAAGCGGCGTACCCGCGCGCGGTCGCCGAAGCTTCGAGCCACCAGCGCCTCCAGGCCTTCGGACGCGATGCGCGCATCGATCGCGTCCAGCAGCTCCGCCACGCTGCGGCGCCCATCGCAGAGCCCGCGCGAGAGCTCGAGCAGCACATCTCCGATCATCCGACACTGGGCCGGGTCTACGAGCTGATACAGCAGCGAGACGTCGATCTCCTCCTCACCGAACTCGATGGCGCGGGTCTTCACGCTGCGCACGCGCTCGGCACGGCGGCCGCGGCTGGGGTTGAGACTGCGTGGGTCGGGCACGCGCGGCGATGCAGCAACCCATTCGCCCGGCGCCTGCGGCGCGGCATCACCCAGCGGCAGCTGCCGGGCCACGTCCCGCGCACATGCGCTGACATCCCGAGGCCGGTAGTCCTCCATCTGCACCACCGTGTCGGCCACATCGAGATAGTCTCCCGCACCGCCCACCACCAGCACCGACGAGACGCCCCGCTCCTGCCAGAGCTGGCGCACGCGATCCAGGTAGGGCGTGATCGGCTCCTTCTGTGCCGGCACGAGCCGGCGCATGCGCGCATCCCGGATCATGAAGTTGGTGGCGGCGGTGTCCTCATCGACTAGCAGCACGCCCGCCCCCGCCTCCAGGGCCTCGATGATGCTGGCGGCCTGGGAGGTGCTGCCGGAGGCGTCTTCGGTGTCGAAGCGTTCGGTGTCTCGGCCCAGCGGCAGGTGTCCGATGAAGGGGCGCAGATCGACGCCGCGCACCGAGCGACCATCCTCGGCGCGCACTGTGACCACATCCGGCGCGCTCACGCAGCGCTCGCGGCCGTCGCCGAGAACATGGTCGTACACCCCGAGCGCCAGCACCGAGAGCAGCGTGGATTTGCCGTGATAGGCACCACCCACGATCAGCGTCACCCCGCAGGGTATGCCGAGGCCTCGCAACTTGCCCGCGTGCGGTGCCTCGAGCTCGCACCGCAGCGCCTCGGGCAGCTCGAGCGGAACGGCCCGCGGCATGGGACGCATGTCGACGCCGCTGCGGCGCGGAAGCACACTGCCCTCGCACAGAAACGCCACCAGCCTGCGCTCGCTAAGCTGAGCCCGCAACGCCACCTGGTCCTCGACGCACTGGACGTGGTTCTCGAGTGCAGCCAGGTCGAGCTGGCCAAAGACGCGGTCTAAAGCCGAGGGCAGCCGTTCCGCGAGCAGCTCGCGTGCGGTGCGCCCGAGGATGCGACGACCCGCAGCGGGCAGACCCACCGTGAGCCGTAGGCGCAGGTCTCCGTCGGGGTCGACATAGACCGCGCTGCGCTCGAGCACCTCCTGGCCGAGCGAAGCGATCTCGAGCAGACCGCTCTTGCCGCTGCCCGCCCGCTTACGTACCGCGCTCAACGCAACCAGAACGGCGCGATGCAGGAAGTCGGCGCTGGCGCGCCGCGCGTCCGGATGTGCGATCGCCGCAGCCAGAAGCCCGGCCACGTGGGAGGGAACGTCGATGCGGATACGGCTCGGGGCCGCAAAGGGATCCCCCTGCACGTGCTCGAAAGTCAGGGCGTAACGAGCCAGGGCGTAGGTCCGACGCTGAAGATCCTTGTAAGCCGGGTAGGAACGGCCGTCGATACGTTCCAGGTCCTGCGCCAGGTTCCTCGCGGACGGGCTCACGCCGCGGCCGGAGAGCCACTGAACAAGGGTCGCGCCCGCCAAAGCGCCACGCTGAGCGCAACGAAGGGCAGTGCCGCGACCAGGCCCAGGGGCCAGCCCCAGGCTCGCTCGTCCAGAAGCGACCACACGAACATACCGATGGCGATCTGCAGTACGTACAGCGATGCCCACGGCCACATCCAGCTGCGCATCTTGTAGAGACCGTAGCTGCCCGCCGCGTAGATGGCCCAATGCAGTGGCTCGGTCAGCTTGGCCGCCCAGCCGTGCAGCAAGATGCCGAACCAGACCTCCTCATCCTCGGCCACGGGCTTGAAGAAGAAGTCCCAGGGCACGTACACGAACGCCATATAGGCGCAGAAGACCATTATGCCGTTGAGCCAGTGAGGCCGACCCTGGAAGACTCTCGCAAAGGTCCCGGACATGGACACCTCCGAGCGGCTCTCGTCTTTTCCTGGCTAAAGGCGCGTGAGCAAGTCCGTAGCAGCGTCGGCCAACGCATCGGAAGAGGTGGACAGCTCCAGGTTGCGCAGCCGGCTGCGCAGCAGGTTGCGCTGCTCCGGGGGCGCGCTCTCGGCCGCCGAGTCGAGGGCCTTCAGCACGCGTAGCACGTCGCATTCGGTGTCCAGGTCCAGCAGCGTCAGCAGCAGGCTGATATCCTGGGGCATGCCGTGGCCCTTCACGTACTCGCGAAAGGTGCGCACGAAATCGGGCGACCCCTGCGCATCTCGCAGCCGCTGCTCGAGGCGCAGCCGAGCCGCGTCTCCTTTCTTGCCGAAGAGTTTCTCATCGATACGCTGGCGATACCTCGCCGCCGCGGCTCGCCCCCGGGCCTGTGCCTGCTCGTTGCGCGGGCGTCGCTCCCCGCCGTTCATCTTCTTCTTCTCGCGCCGTCGGCGATCCAGCTCACTGAAAGAAATCTTTCCACGTTCACTCACGCCAAATCCTCCGCACCACCACAGCGAACGGCGAGCCGAAAGCACGCCATGCGCGCGCTACACCTCCAAACTCGAGATTGGAGCGCACAGCCAACAGACCTCGGATCGAGCGGGCCTCTCGGACCCGACCATCACCGGAGCAGGACCAAGCCCTCGCCAGCGGCTACGGGCTCAGCCCCCCACAGCGCTAGCATGCCTCATCTCGCCGCTTTTGTCTCGCCCAATCTTTTACGCGTTTCCTACGTCTTCCAGACGCGGCCCCGCCTGTATGACGCTCAGCGACAGGCCGGGCCGTGAGGGACACGAGAACGCCCCTCAAGCAAGCCCCTCCATCCTAGCACCGTCTGAAGGATTGAGAGCAGCGGCCGCCCCGGCAGGGATCTACCCCCTTGCGCGAGCAACAGAGGCCGCCACATGGATCCGCTGCAGGAACTTCTCGCACAGGCGGACCAGCGACCCACCTTGCCGGACATGCTCTTTCGGATTGAGGCGGAGCTCAACAATCCCAAATCTG
>SMWZ01000067.1 GCA_004356455.1 Deltaproteobacteria bacterium | reverse complement strand
GCAGTCGTTGTATGCTGAGGTGCTGGGCTCGCGGGGACTGCCTGCGCGGATGGCACGGAGGAGACTTTTGAAGATGGAAGCGTTCAAGGATCGGGTCGCGGTGATCACAGGTGCAGCCGGCGGAATCGGGAGCGCGCTGGCGCGAGCGTTCGCGGAGCGTGGGGCCCGGCTCGTGCTGGCCGATCTCGACGAGAGCGGACTCGAGGCCGTGGCCAAGGGGCTGGAGGCCAAGGGCGCGCAGGCTCTGACGGTTCGCACGGACGTGAGCCAGCGTGAGAGCGTTGAGGCGTTGGCCGAGGCCAGCTGGCGTCGCTTCGGAGGCGTTCACCTGGTCTGCAATAACGCCGGAGTCGCGTCCTTTGGTGAGCTTGCGACGGCCGCGCACGAAGACTGGGTCCTCACCATGTCCGTCAACTTCTGGGGCGTGGTGCACGGGGTCGAGAGCTTCGTTCCGCGCCTGATCGAGCAGGGCAACGGGGGGCATATCATGAACACGGCCTCCATGGCCGGGCTGATAGGGATGCAGTGGCTCGGCGTCTACTCCGCGTCTAAGTTCGCCGTGGTCGGACTGACCGAGGCGTTGCGCAGAGAGCTCGCTCCCAAGCGGATCGGGGTCAGCGTGCTGTGTCCGATGATGGTGGATACGAAGATGACGGGAAACTCGCTGCCAGTGCGCACCGGAGATCTGCGCGGCCAGAACGAGACACCCGCCCCGGGAGCGGAATCGTTCGTGGGCAACATCATCAGTCCGGATGAGGTTGCGGTACGCAGCGTGCGCGGAATCGAGCGCAACGATCTCTATATCCTCACCCATCTCGAGCAACGCGAGATCCTCCGTCATCGGGCCGCGCGCATCGATTCCAGCTTCGGTGATGATGTCTGGCCCCTCACGGAGTGAAGCATGAGTCAGCGCGAACGCACGGTAATCGTGACCGGAGGCACCGGAGCGCTGGGTCGCGCTGTGGTGGAGGCCTTTCTCGAAACGAGCGCTCGCGTCATCGTCTCCTGGATCGATAAGGGTGAGCGCGATGAGGTGGAAGTGCTCTGGCAGGATGCGCTCGCCAAAGGCTGGGTCCGGCTGGTCGAAGCAGATGTGACCGAAGAGTCGGGCGCGCGCGAGGTCGTGGCAGGACTCGAGTGCATTGACGTGCTGGTGAACGCGGTGGGTGGCTTCGCGGGCGGGAGCCCGGTCTTCGAGACGGACCTCGAGCTCTGGGATCAGATGTTCCGCATTAATCTACGCAGCGCTGTGTGCATGAGCCGCGCGGTGGTGAAGGGGATGCGAAGCCGCGGTCGCGGCGCGATCGTGAACGTCGCTTCGCGCGCGGCGTACGAGCGCCCCGCGGGCCTCGCTGCCTACAGCGCCTCCAAGGATGCGGTCATCGTGCTGACCGAGACGCTCCAGAAGGAACTGGCCGGGCTCGAGGTTCGAGTCAACGCCGTGGTTCCGACCACCATCGATACGCCGGCCAACCGCGAAGCCATGCCGGGCGCAGACTTCTCGCAGTGGACACCTCCGCAGCAGATCGCACGGGTGATCGTCTGGCTGACGAGTGCGGATGCGGAGAACGTGCGCGGGGGATGTATCCCGGTTTAGCCCTTCCGTTCATGCGGCCAGACGCTGGAGTAGGGCGTCACACGTCTCGAGCGCCCTCGCGCTGGCCTCGCGCATGCGTGCGCTCGCATCGTCGGGCGGATCGGGCCAGCCAAGCCACTCCTCCTCGAGCGGGTCGAATGCGGCTCGCACCCGTGGAAGGTGAGCGGCGAAGTCCTTCTCCACCTCCTGCTGGAGTTGTTTGAAGTGCCACCAGGCGGAGTCGGCTGTGGGCTTAGCTTCGCCCCGGCGCAGATTCTCGGGCACGTGTCCCTCGAGGTAAAGGGGCAGGTAGACGCTCGTGCACGGTGAGGCCAGGGCAAACCAACGCACCTGCCGATCCAATGGCACGACCATCGAGGCGGTGGCGGTTTGCTGCACTTCGTTGTGGGGGCAGAGTGTGTAGTAGGCCTCTGTCTGAGGGTCCGTTGTTAGCGGGATCTGAGAGTTCTCCCCGTGGTCGCGGAGCAGACGAAAGAAGTCGCGCTCCTCGAGCCGACCCACGCGCGCCTCGAGCAGGGAGCGCGAACGGCGGAGTCGGCCGTCGGAGAACGCCGGCGGCACGAGACGCGTAGAGCGGTAGGCCCGCTCGAAGTCGAGCCGCTCGCCGGTCTCGGGCCACCAGCCACGCTGGGCGGCGAAAGGCGCGGCATCTTCACTCACGCGATCCCAGTCCGCTGCGATAGATGGATGGTTTGAGAGACTGTGAATGGGAGCGACTCGCTGGGCGGCCCAGCGCCTGGAGGAGGTTTGAAGCGACCAGGCTTCGCGCGCGTCCGCAATCAGAAATCCGTTGGAGTAGGCGAGGCTCTTGTGCTGAAAGCCCTTGCCGCCCTGGCCGAAGCTCTCGATGAGGCCGGTCAGTACGTCCAGCGCCTCCGCTGCTGAACGCGCGCGCTCGAGGCCGAGTCGAACGAGGTCCATGCCAAGCAGTCCCGCTTTGGGCAGTTCCAGTTCCTCGTGGGTGAAGACACTCTCGTTGCCGATGGCGACTCTATGCTCGTTCACACCCTGCTCCAGTCCCCATACCCAGAAGGGGCCAGAGCCGAGCACGGCTGCGGTGCGATGGACCTGCGGGATCTCGATATAGGTGCAGCGGACGCGGGAGCCGGCGCGGTGCGTTGCTGCTGGCAGCGCACGGATCGGCTGCGCCTCGTCGCGCTCGCGATCGCTGTTCTTTCCAAAGAGGGTTGTGGCTCGGGCGGTCGCTGGGCTTAGCGCTACGACGCAGTCACACACGGTCCGAGCCTAGCATGGCTGGTGTCCTCTGCCGTAGATGCGTTGGCCGTCGAGAATGCGAGCGAACTTCCGGATCAGGACACTAGGCGCGGTCCTCGGAAGTCCCCGAGGATTCGTCCTCTGAGCCATCCGGCTCCTGTGCACCACCGCGTGGCAGCTCGATCAGGAAGCGTGTTCCGTATCCTACACGACTGTCTACCCACAGCGATCCCTTGTGCTTCCGGATAATCTCGTGTGACACGCTCAAGCCCAGCCCGGTGCCCTGCCCCACGATCTTTGTGGTGAAGAAGGGGTCGAAGATCTTGGGCAGGTCTTCGGGGTCGATGCCCCGCCCGTTGTCTTCAATCACGATATGAACCTGCTCGCCCGCCGCGCAGCTGGTGATCAAGATCACTCCGGGCTCATCCATGGACTGAGCGGCGTTGCGGATCAAGTTCATCAGGACCTGGCCAATCTGCGTGGCGTGACAGTAAGCGGTAGGCAGGGGCTGAAGGTCGAGCTGCACCGTGGCCTTTTCCTTGATCTCGTTTCGGATCAGCGTGAGGCAGTTGCGGATGACGCGGTTGAGATCGACCCACTCGTAACCCACTTCCTCGCGTCCGCCGTGGGAGAACTCCCGGAGCGCGGTTACGATCTCCGCCACGCGCACGACACCCTCGCACGTATCCGAAGCGATCTCCTGCACCTCGGCCACGATCTCGTTGATCTGCGCTATGCGCGCCATGGCGGCACCCGGGGCCAGGCTCTGCTCCGTAAGGTCCGCGAGCTGCTTGGCGAAGTCGCTGAGCTGGTTCACGTTGCTGGCGATGTAGCTCATGGGGTTGTTGATCTCATGCGCGACTCCCGCAGCGAGCTGACCGATCGAGGCCATCCGTTCGCTGCGCGTGGTCTCCTCGTTCAAGAGCACATCGCGGCGCTCTGAGGCGCGCGTCTCGGTCAGGTCCCGGACCAGGCCCAGTACGAGTGTTTCATCCCCGACGCGTACCAGCGAAGACGAGATCTCCACTGGGATAGACCCCTGCTCGTGCTGCTCGAGCTCTACCTCTGTGAGATCAACCGTGCCCTGCTGCGAGATGGCCCGCAGCGCCTCCGCGTATTTCCGGTGGTCGCGTTTGGAAAAGAGCTCGTCCAGCGAGCGGTCTACGAGACGGGCCGACTCCTCTCCGATGAGCTCGCGCACCCTGGCGTTGGCCTCCACGATGCGCAGGGTGTTCGGATCCCACACCAGGAGTCCTACGTCGGCCTGGTCCAGAATGCTGCGGTACCTTTGCTCCGAGCGCCGTAGCTCGCGGGTTTGCTCACTCACCAAGGTCTCGATCTCGCCCTTCCTACGCTCCATCTCGGCTCGTGTCTCGTCGACCCGGAGCCGCAGGCCATGGAGCGCGGCTACGATTCTCGCCAGGTCGGGGTCGTGCGGTGTGGGCAGCTCGTCCGCCTCTACGCGTTCGGCCAGCTCCTGCAGTTCCTTCAGCGGGCGCAGCAGACGGCGCGACAGGACCACGCTCAGCAGGACTCCCAGCACGGCTGCCGCGGCCGTGCCCAACACGCTGACCCAACGTGCTGTACGGATGGCCGCCTGCAGCGGTGCGAGTGAGAGACCCAGCTCGGCCACGCCCAGCGGCGCCTCGGCCTTCGCTTCGACGGGCGCGCGCGGACCTGGCGTGGAGAGCCCACGCGGCGGCCGCTCGATCCGTTCGGCCACGAGCAGATAGGGCTCCGGTCCCTCGACCACGATCGCGCTCCCCGCGGGCGACGACGCACGCTCTCCGATCCCCGGGCCCCAATAGAGAACCGGCGCGCCCGTCGGCTGGTGCACGGCCACGTAGACGACGTCGCGCTGAGAGAGCAGGCGCGCGGCCAGGGTCTCGAGACTCGTGGTATCCGCGCGCAGCAAGACCGGGGCAACTTCGGCGGCGAAGTATTGTGCGCGCAGCTGGCCCTGCGCGCGAAGCTGGTCGAGCAGCTGCATCACGTGGTGGCTGTAGGACGCGAAGGAGGCGGCGCACAGGGCGCCCACGACGGCAATCGAGCCGAGAAGGGCTAGGCGCCGCGTGAGACGCAGGCGATCTCGATCCTCCAGCGCCGCGTCCAGCTGCAGCACGCGACGGATCACCCGCGCACCGTGGGATGAGCTATGGGGAAGCTGAGCACTAATTCCGCTGTCATTTGCCCGCCGGCGGGGGAGCGGAGCTGAATCCCGCTCCCGCTCACGCAGTCCATCGGTAAAGGAGCTTGATTTGTTGATGGTCCTGGGGTCTAATGCCCCCGAAATCCGTAGGCTCTGGCGCATGACAGGGCGGCGGTCGCTGCGGGTACCCAGCGGCGCTCGCACGCTTGATTTCCCGGGTCGTGAGCGGCACGATTCGGGCCGGCGGCTCGGAGCCGCGTGTCAGTGCCCGGGGCTGTATGGGAGGGTCGAATTCGTGGCTCGTGTCGTCGTGCTCACTTGCCTGCTCGCCTTGATGGTCCCGACGCTGGCCTCGGCCGATCGCTACCGCTCGCAGCGCGCCGGAAACCCCATTCGGATCGCTGCTTACGTGCTGCATCCGGTGGGCGTGATCCTGGATACCCTGATCTTCAAGCCAGCCTGGAGCTTGGCCCAGCACGAGCCTC
>SMWZ01000066.1 GCA_004356455.1 Deltaproteobacteria bacterium | reverse complement strand
GACCAGGTTGACCGGGAAGTCGACCTGCAGGGCGTCGTCGAAGCCGAAGTTCCCGGTGACCTCGACGAGGGCGCTTTCGCCCGCGCGCTGTGCCACCACCTGGCCGATCGCCAGAGTGGGCCCGAACGAGCCCGCCCAGGCCCCCACTGGCCCGATCAGCAGGCTCGCGATCGCAGCGATTCCAAGGCCGGCTCGCAAAGCGCTCATGGTCGAATCCATAGAGTACCTGCGCATCCTATATAGGTGTCGTGATTTTATCAAGCAGGACGTGTGCCAGGGTGTAAGATCAAGCCTGATAAGGACATTGGGCGCATCCAGGGTGCGTCAAATAACCCGCTGGGGGATTTCGCGCCCCCGAGGGCGGTCCGAGGGGCCGCCGGTGAGGTCGAGAGCTCGATGGCCGACGTTGTTCTGGTCGAGGACGAGGAGGTTCTGCGACGCACGCTGGCGCGGACGCTCGAGCGCGAAGGCCACGACGTGCGTACGGCGGAGAGCGCAGAAGAGGCTCTGGAGCTCGTCCAGCGGGGACCTCCGGACCTGCTGCTCACGGACTACCGCCTGCCGGGGATGAGCGGCTACGAGCTGCTGCGGAAGGTCAAGCAGGATCAGCGGGGCGTGGCCGTGATCCTGCTCACGGCGCACGGCACGATCGAGGATGCGGTTGCTGCCATGCGGGACGGTGCCGCCGACTATCTGCGCAAGCCGGTGGACCTGGGCGAGCTGTGCCTGGTCGTCGAGCGCTGCCTCGAACGCGAAGGACTGAAGCGCGAGCTCCACTACTACCGCGCCCGCGATCTCGCGGACTGCGATGCCGAGGGCATCGTGGGGGCGTCACCGAGCATGCAGCAGCTGCGCGCGGTGATCAAGCGCGTCGCCGGTTTGGAGAAACGCGGCGGCGGCGGGCCGACCATACTGCTCACCGGTGAAACGGGAACCGGAAAGGGGCTGACTGCGCGCGCCATCCACAACGCCTCGTCCCACCGGGAGGCGGCCTTCATCGAGGTCAACTGCTCGGCGATCCCGGAGAACCTGCTCGAGGCGGAGCTGATGGGCTACGAGAGGGGGGCCTTCACGGGCGCCGCGACGGCCAAGCCCGGGCTCTTCGAGGCAGCGGAGGGTGGCACGATCTTCTTCGACGAGATCGGTCACATGACCACCTACCTGCAGGCCAAGCTGCTGAAGGTCATCGATGAGAAGGTGGTGCGCCGCCTCGGCAGCACGCGGGACCGGGTGGTCAGCTGCACGATCGTCGCCGCCACACACATGGACCTGGAGAAGAAGGTTGCCGATGGCGACTTCCTCGACGAGCTCTACCACCGCATCAACGTCGTAGGGATCGAGATCCCGGCGCTGCGTGAGCGTGGGGATGACTCGGTGCTGCTTGCAGACTATTTCCTCCGTGCCCACGCCAGCGAGTACGGCATCGATCCGCCGCGTCTGACCGAGAAAGCGGGGCAGGCCATTCGGAGCTACGCCTGGCCGGGCAACGTACGCGAGCTCAGTCACACGCTCGAACGGGCGATCGTGCTGGGTCCGTCCGGCGTGATCGACGAGAGCGATCTCGGCCTGAGGTCCGCTCCTCAGGCGGGCGGCTCTGTCCGCATCAGCCGCTCGAACAACCTCGAGATGGATTTCTCGAAGGGGCCGATCCCGCTGATGGACCTCGAGCTGGCGTTGATGCGCAGCGCGATGAAGTTCACGCAGGGGAACCAGGCCAAGGCTGCGCGCCTGCTGGGGCTCTCGCGAGACGCCCTGCGCTACCGCCTGGCCAAGTACGACCTACGCTGAGGCCTCGCTGCGCTGCGCCGGAAGCACGATGCGGAAGCAGCCGCCGCCGCCTTTAGCGTTATAGGCCAGGATCTTGCCACCGTGGCCCTCGGCGATCTTCTTGACCGTCGCTAGCCCGAATCCCGTGCCGCGAGGCTTGGTGGTGAAGAAGAGCTCGAAGAGCCGTTCGGAGTCGTCCTCGGGGATGCCCGGGCCCGAGTCCTCGACCTCGAGCCACACCACTGCCGCTCCCGCCCGGGTCTCGTGGCCGGTGCGCACCACTACCTCGCTGCGCGCCGGGGCCGCATCGACCGCGTTCGAGATCAGCTCCGCGATGGCCTGCTCGAAGAGAACGGGATCGATCCTCACCTGCGGCAGCTGTGCGGCTTCCTCGAGCACGATCTTCACCTCGCGCGCCAACGCCTTGGACTCGGTGTCGTGCACGGCCCGAGCCGCGACCTCGCCCATGGCCACTCTCTTCGCGACCGGCTCGAACGGCTTTGCGAAGTCGAGCAACGCGGTGATGCGGTCGTCGAGACGGTCCGTTTCGGAGACGACGTCCGAGATGGTGGGTGCGACCGCGTGGCCCTCGAGATCGAGCAGGGCGAGCTGCGCGGCCGCGCGGATGCCGGCCAGCGGGTTGCGAATGGCGTGCGCGACCGCACCGGACACCATTCCGATCGCTGCCAGCCGCTCCTTCTGCACCAGCTCGGCCTCGGCAGCGTGCAGCTCTCGGTTGGTCTCCTCGAGCGCCACGTTCTTCAGCTCCAGGTCGCGGTTCAAGAGATCAATCGTCTCGTAGGCGTGGGCGTTTTCGAGGGCGACGGAGAGCTGATCGGAGATCGTTCGCAGCAGCTCCAAGTCGTTGCCGCTATGCTGACCGCCCGCCCGCTTGCGGCCGATGATCATGAAGCCCGCGAGGCGCCCTTCGAGACGCATCGGCGTGGCGAGATCGCCTCCCAGCGCTCGCAGCGTCTGGCCTGCGTCCGGACCATTCGCGTGCGCGCCGCTCGTATCGGTCGCGGAGCTGACGAAGTCCACATCGCGCAGCGCTCGCGCGAGGGGTTCCAGCGAGGGGTCGGGCTGTGCGTGACGATCCACCTGCGTGCTGAGCCGGGGCACCGGCCGATGGTCGAGGCGGCCGCGCAGAGACGCCCCTCCGTCGCCATCGACCGTGTACAAATGTACGAACTCCGGCTGCACCGTCTCGTCGATCAGGCCCAGGGCGGTGCGGACCAGCTTCTCGAAATCCAGGATCGTCGTGAACGCGCGCGAGACCGAGCGCACGGCGTCACGAAAGCTGTAGCGCTGGCGATCGTAGAGGCGGTCGACCAGGTTCTGAATCCTCGCCCGGCTGGGGTTGGTGAGCAGGATCAGGCCCAGGATGAGGACGCCCTCCGCGATGCGCGAGGCCACGGGGGTCGCGTTCTCGAAGAAGTAGTCGAAGCTACCGATCGTGATCGTGTAGACCCCGAATACGAATGTGGAGAGCACGGAATAGACCAGCGCCCGCTTGATGACGCGGTCGATGTGGAAGAGGTCGTGCTGCGCGATCGCATAGCCGATGCTGATCGGAAACAGCACGAAGAAGATCGTGAGGAAATTCAGGGGGAAGGAGATCCCGCGCGAGTAGAAGAGTGTGAGCATGACCGCCGGCACGATGAACGCCCCGGCTGTTCCCAGGGCTACCACCTTGGCGCGCTGGCGGGCGAGGGGATTGCGCGTCTTGAAGAAATGCCAGCTGAAGAACCCGATCCCGCCGGTCGCGAAAACGGCAATCAGGATGTGCGTGATGCGGTCGAGCAGCATCAGCAGCGAATGATTGGCGTGGAAGGCGTAATTGGAGGCCGCGCCGATGCCGAGGCCTGCCAGAACGGCGAAGGCGATGACCCAGGACTCCACGGGCTTCCGCTGCCGCGCCAGCGGGAAATGGCTCAGCATGAAGCAGATGCCGGCCGGCTGAGCGGTGATGAGGAAGAAGTACGGGACTCTAAACAGGTAGGGCCCGAAGAGATCGGTCGAGGTTGCGATGTAGAGCGACAGTCCGATGCAGAAGATGAAGAGAGCCTCGGCCCCCTTGTTCCTCGGCTTCATGTAGAGGACGATCAGGCCCAGCACCAGCAGTGCCAGGGCCTCGAAGAGGTAGATCCCCAGGACGGAGACCCAGGCCCTGAAGTCCATGGCCATGAGCCTGGCGCTGATGGAGTAGGTGACGCCGTCCTTCTCCAGGCCGTAGCGAACGGGCTCGCCGGCGGCCCGCCCCTCCAGCAGCGCGTTGAACTCCCGCGCGTTTCGGACAGCCTCTCCATCCACGCTGCGGACCCAGGAGTGGTAGCGAAGACCGGAAGAGACGCCCGTCCACGAGGTCTCGCCCACGGCGGGCACGAGAAGGTTCTCCCAGACGAAGAAGCCGGGGTAGGCTCTGCCGATGCGGTCGGCAGAGTTGACCGCACAGATGATCATGATCACCGTGGCGACCGCGGCCAGCGCAACATGAAATATCCCCGGAGCCAGGATGCCTTCTAAGAGCGGGTGGCGGTTTGTCGTCATGTCCGGTCGTGGCTATTAAAGCTCGTCACGTGGATCAGTCCCCGCGACACGGTAGTTTGCGGCGCGCCCTGGGTCTCTCCCTGGCTGCAGCTGCATTATACGTGCTGGCCTTTCCCCCGTACGACCTGGGGCTGCTGGCTGCCCTGGCGCCGCTGCCGATCGCTCTGATGCTGCTAGACCCACGGCGGATGCTGCGCCCGAGAGACACGCTCTTCGCAGGACTGCTCTTCGGCGTCCTGACCTCCGTGGGTGTCACCGGGCCCTGGATCTTCTACGCTGCGAACGAGTTCTTCGCGGCCTCGGTGGTGTTAAGTCTCCTCTTCACCGCGTTCGTGACGTTCACCCACGTGGCCGTATTCTTTGCCGCGATCGTGGTTTGCAGCAGCCGATTCGCTCGCCTGCCGCCACTCTGGCGTGGGGTGGCCCTGGCCAGCGTATGGGTGAGCTGGGAGTTCGCCCGCTCACACTGGTTCTACGGCTGCCCCTGGGACATGCTCGGTCATGCCTTCTACCGCCGGCCGCTGTTGATCCAGGCTGCGGACCTTGGCGGGGTATGGATCCTGAGCTGGGTCGCCGTGGCCACCTCTGCGGCACTCGCGAGCGCGTTCATCGAGCGCGCCCGGCGGAGTGTCGCAGTGGGTTGCTTGGCGCTGGCCTTCTCCCTAACGTTGGCGCTGCTCGGCTACGGTGCCTACGCGCTCCAGCGGGAGGCCTCCCTCGAGGGCGGGACGCCTCTCGAGCCTCTCCGAGTGGGACTCGTGCAGGGCAACATCGGGCGGCACGCGTTGTGGAGGCCGAGTCTCAAGCTCGAGCACCTCGAACTCTATGTCGAGCTGAGTCGCTCGCCCGCGCTCGCGGGTGCGGACCTGATCGTCTGGCCCGAGAGCTCGGTGCCATTCTTTCTGGACACGCACCCTGAGGCGCAGCTCAGGATCAGCGACCTCGCCCGAGATTCGGACGCGGGCGTGATCGCGGCCGGGCCGCGAAGCGAGGACCGCGGCGATGGCCGAGCGCGGATCTTCAACTCCGTCTACTTTTTCGCGCCCGCTGCCAGCAGCTGGCAGACCTACGACAAGATCCACCTGCTGCCCTACATCGAGTTCCTGCCTGCATGGGCCTCCGTTTTCGCCGCTCCGCCGGATGCGGTTTCCTACCAGCCCGGACGGGCGTTGGTCATGTTCGAGAACAAGGGCTGGAAGCTGGCTCCACTGGTCTGCCTGGAGGCCATCTTCCCCTGGTACGCGCGGGAGTATGTCAGGCAGGGCGCGAATCTGCTCATCAACGTATCCAACGACTCGTGGTTCGAGGCAGGGGGAGGTGCGGAGCAGCACTTCGCAATGGCCGTGTTCCGCGCGGTCGAGACGCGCACACCGCTGCTGCGCGTCGCCAGCACCGGTGTCTCCGGGTCGATCGATAGCCGCGGAAGGATTGTGGAGACGCTGCCGCTGCGGAGCGCCGAGGTCCGCCTGGTGACGGTCCGGCCGGGATCCGGTCGCAGTGTCTACGCCTGGCTGGGGGATGGGTTCGCCTGGCTGGCCGTGGTGGTCGCGGCCTTGAGCGTGGCTGTAAGCCTCAGGCAGCGCTGAGCACGAGATCGGCGTAGCGGCGCACGCCGTCGAGCGCCTCGGGAGAGCGTCGCCAGGGGGAGACGACCAAACGGTCGACGCCCGCGTCCTGCCAGCGCTTGATGTCGTCGCCGCTCTCGACCCGTCCACCAACGCTGACCTCGAAGCGCTCACGCTCCCGTCCCTCGAGCTTACGCAGCTCACTGAGGCGTGCGACGGGCGCGGCAACCGACTCCAGGGTGTGGAGCAGTCCGAACCAGCCGTCCCCCGCGCGGGCGGCGCGCCGCAGCGCCGCCTCCGACTCGCCGCCGACGTGGATCGGGGGCCAGGGACGCTGCAGGGGCTTGGGCTCGAACACCACCGGCTCGAAGTCGAAGAACTCCCCGTGGTGCTCGACGACCTCTTCCGTCCAGAGGCGCTTGCAGACCGCGAGTGCCTCGTCCAGACGCCGGCCGCGCGTGTTCGGATCGAGCTCGGCCGCCCTCCATTCGCTCTTGAGCCAGCCCGCGCCGATCCCGACCTCGGCGCGCCCGCCGGAGAGGATGTCCAGCGTCTGAACGGCGCGCGCCGCGATGAAGGGATGGCGCAGTCCGAGCAGGTACACGTTGGTTCCGAGCCGAATGCGCGAAGTCCGACCGGCAAGGTAGGCCAGATAGGCGAATGCATCGTAGACCGGCGTCGTGGGGGGAACGGGCGGATGCTCCTCTCCCGGGTGAGGCGAGCCCGCCATCTCGAGTGGAAAGATCAGGTGCTCGGGCAGCCAGACAGACTCGAAGCCGAGCCGCTCGGCCTCGAGCGTGACCTCGATGTGGAAGGCCGGATTCAGCGCTCCGAGCGCGATCCCGAACTTCAATTGCCGCCTAAGGCTGGCGAGCCGGTGTGGCCATGCGGGGATAATGGACGGGTCCGGAAGTTTCTGTCCAGGTACATCCGGTAGACTGCGCCCCTGGCTGCGCGAGTCACTCAACGCGTTTCTGTTGGAGCCGATATAATCGGCCCGCAGGCAGGAGACACAGATGGAGTGGATCCAGAGCACAACCGGACGCTGCCGCCCCGACGAGCTGGGCATGACACTCGTACACGAGCATCTTCTGATCGGGTATCCCGGCTGGCAGATGGACGCGCTCGCGCCGCGCTACGTGCGCGCGGAGGCCCTGGCGCGCGGGGTCGATGCGCTTCAGGAGCTACGCGATCTGGGAGTGACGACCTTCCTGGACCCCTGTCCGATGGATCTCGGCCGGGACGTGGAGTTCATGGCTGAGGTCTCGCAGCGCTCTGGCATGCGTATCATCTGTACCACCGGTGCGTACAAGGAGAACGAGGGACTTACCTACACCTTCGGGGCGCTGCCGCTGGAAGAGATCACGGACATCTACATTAAGGAGCTCAGCGAAGGCATCGGGGAGACGGGAATTCGAGCCGGCCTGATCAAGGTCGCGACGGGGGCGCCCGAGATCACTACCTACGAGCGGAAGCTGCTCACGGCGGCCGGACGTGCGGCGGCCCAGGTCGGCTGCCCCGTGATCACGCACACGGACGACGCGAGCTGCGGCCTGGAGCAGCTCCAGATCCTGACCGGGGAGGGGCTGGAGCCGCACCGCATCCTCGTCGGCCACTCGGACGGGCGCGCCGATCATGCCTACCACAAGAGCCTGGCCGAGGGAGGCGCCTACGTGGGCTTCGACCGCTTCGGGCTCGACATGCTGATCCCGGACGCCGAGCGCATCAAGAGCGTGATCGCGATGGTGGAGGCGGGACACACGCGCTCCCTCTGCCTCTCCCACGACTCCATCTGTGCTGCCTGGCTGGGTCGCCCGATCTTCGCAGGCAGCCTG
>SMWZ01000065.1 GCA_004356455.1 Deltaproteobacteria bacterium | reverse complement strand
AGAGCCCCTATGGAGGTTGCACAATCGTCTCCCCAGCCACCGGCACCTGGCACGTTCTCATCGATCGCGACTCGGGATCGGGCGACTATCAGGTCACGACTACGATCTTCGGTGGTGATCCCCCGGTGTGCGGCAACGGCATCCTCGAGACCGGCGAAGACTGCGATGACGGCAACACCGTGAGCGGGGACGGCTGCCCCTTCGACTGCCAGGCGCTGGTCGTGCCCACCTTCCCAGAGGGCGGACTGATCCTCTTCGGCGCGCTGCTGCTCGGAGTAGGCCTTCTGAGCCTGCGACGGAGGCTCCTCCACACGGCCTGAGCCCGTGCGTAACGCTGCTTTCAGGCCGGTCGAGCGCCGATGATGGTGACGCGTTCCATCACGCGCTGCTGCGGCCAGTAGTCGGAGGCCGCGTAGTGCTGCAGCGAGCGGTTGTCCCAGAACGCGATGCTGTTCTTCTGCCAGCGAAAGCGGCACTGGTACTCGGGCACGGCCGCCTGGCTATACAGGAGGAGGAGCAGGCGGTCGCCCTCTTCGCGCTCCATGCCCACGATGTGGCTGGTGAAGACGGCGTTCACGTAGATCGCCTTCTTGCCCGTCACCGGATGCGTGCGCACGACGGGGTGCTCGATGGCCGGAAACTCCTTCTGTTTCTCCGCCAGGGCCTCGGGATCGAGCAAGAGCCCAAAGGTGCGGGTAAAATCGTGCACGGCGCGTAGGCCCTCGAGCTTCGCCTTCAGCTCGTCATCGAGACCCTGGTAGGCCGCCACCATGTCGCTGAAGAGAGTGTCGCCTCCCACGCTCGGAACCTCGTGCGCCCGCAGCACGGAGCCCAGCGACGGCTGCTCGCGCCAGCTGACGTCACTGTGCCAGACATTCTCTACCCCCTTGACGTCCTCGTCCTTTGCGAAGCGAATGATCTTCGTGTAGCCCTCCTTGGACGGTAAGAAGGGATGCTCCTCGAGCTCGCCGAAGCGTCGTGCAAACGCCAGGTGCTGCTCGGTCGTGATGTCCTGATCGCGGAAGAAGATGACCTTGTAGTCGAGATGGGCGCGCTCGATCTCCGCGAAGGTCTCGCCATCGAGATCGCCCAGATCGACCCCGCCGATCTCGGCGCCGATCGTGGGGCTGAGCGGTCGCAGCGTGATGCGCTTGCAGGGCGCTCGCTCCAGCTCCTCGCGCATCTCATGCAGAAAAGGTCGCGGCCCGTAGTGGAGCATCGGATGTCCTCCCGGTCTGCCGTCGTGGCCCGGTCAGAATGCCACGTGACCCCCATGGCGGTCTAGCTCGAGCATAGTCTTGCTGCCGTTCGGCCGGAACAGCATGGCGCCCTCGACCTGGTCGTACTGGTAACGCCCGATGACGCGATAGCCGAAGTGCTCGTAAAGCGGGACGTTCTGCGGATTCTCCGTCTCGAGACACACCCCGTCTGAACCCAAGTGCTTCTCCGAGAGCGCGTGGGTTCGCTCGAGGAGTGCGCGCCCATAGCCGCGTCCCTGGAAATCGGGATGAACCGCAAGCGTGCTCAGATACAGGTGGGGCTGCGCGGGACGCTGCTTCATCGCCTCGCGCCCGTTCTGTAGCAGGCGCTCGAGCACCTCGGAGCCGGCCGCACGGCGAATCTCCTCGGCCCAGCGAGTGCGCAGGGGCGGGGGGAACTGCACCTCCGGCTCATTCAGCAGCGCTACGCCCGCCAGCCGCGCCCCTGAAAGAACCCCGAGCGAAGGTTGGCGAAAACCGCGATAGAGCGCCCAGGCGGCCCGGTACGCAACATTCAGGCAGCGGCGATGCTCGTCGCCCACGGCACCGCTGACGTGGCGCCAGCCGGGATCGTTCTCGAAGGCCGCCGTCAAGAGCTCCACGGCGGAGTCCGCGTGAGAATCGTCGAGCTCAATCACTTCGTCTGCGACTGGCTGCGAGGGCTTCAAGCCTGCCGCTCTTGCGGCGGGCTCTCCGAGTCGAGCCTCGCCTGGGAGCCGCTTCGGACGTATTCGAGGAAGCGGGCGGTGGCATTCACCGCGTGGCGACTGCGCGGTGAGTGAAAGATGTCGAACGCGTGCTGCGCGCCCGGAAGCTCCGCATACACCACAGGCTTTCGCGACACATCCCGCAAGGCGCGCACGAACTCGCGCGCGTCCTCGACGAAGGCGAGGCAGTCATGCGTTCCGTGGATCACAAGGAAGGGCGGCGCATCGGCATGCACGCGTGAGGTCGGCGACGCACGCTCCCAGCGCTCGCGCTGCTCCTCTGGCGAGCACTTCATGAGAACGCGCTCGAAGAAGGGCACCGGCGACTGGAAGCCCCGGAAACCATGACGGTCGAGCAGATCGTAGACCCCATAAAAAGGAACGCAGGCAGAGACGGAGGTGTCCACCTCCTCAAAGCCCGGCTGATACTCCGGGTCGTTGGCGGTGAGAGCCACCAGGGAGGCCAGGTGTCCACCCGCCGAGCCACCGGTCACAGCCACAAAGCGCGGGTCGCCCCCGTAAGCAGCCGCGTGCTCGCGAATCCAGGCCAGCGCCCGCTTCACGTCGATCAGATGCTCCGGGAAAGTGGCCTGCGGGCTCAAGCGGTAGTTGGGCGCAACGCAGAGCCAGCCGCGTAAGGCCAGCTCGTTCATCAGCGGCTGGCCCTGGTGCTCCTTGCGACTGATCACCCACGCTCCCCCATGGATCTGGAGAAGGATGGGACGACCTTCCGACGGGACGCGGCTGCGAATGACGTCCAGCAGGTTCCGCTCCCCACCGTCGGCGTACGCAAGGTCCGCGATCCGCTCCACCCCGGCCTGGCGCAGCCTGAAGGGTCGCACCCATTGGTGCAGCGGGGCCTGCTCCGGCAACGGTTCGACGTCCTGATACGCCTCCCCCAGCCCGTCGCGCAGCGAGCGCTCGAAGCTCGCCACCGCGCCCATTCCCCTGCGGTGCAGGGCCAAGAGCCCCACCCAGGAAGCGAGCGTGATGGCCAGCCCCAAGAGGCCGGGCCAGGACTGGAGCGCTCCCAATGCCATGAAGACGATGCTGGCCACGACCTGCCACGCCAGGTGGTGAAGCGCCAGCTCCCCCGTCAGCCAGGCTCCGAAGAAATAGGGCACGATGAAGACGAAGAGCTTGCGTGCACGCAGCAGCGCGCTCAGCGTGAACGTCGCACCCACCAGGCTAACGGCCAGGAAGATCCAGGGGATCGCTTGAGCAGAGAGGATGCGTTCCACGAGCTAGTGTCCTGATCCGGAAGTTCGCTCGCATTCTAGGCGGCCGCTGCATCCACACTCGCGGCATTGCACTCGCTCGCCGAATCCACGGATTCGCCTCGCTCGCACGCCTTGCGAGCGCGGCGCCTCGGCCGCGAGAACTGCCTCGGAACGCCCGGAACAGAACACTAGACTTCCGGGGCGAAGACGCCGGACTCCTGGGGCAGGCCACGCAGCCCCGCGCTCTCGCTGAGTGCGGCGAACGAGTTCTCGATCGCCTTGATGAACACCGGGAGGTCCGGAACCAGATTGTAGTCCGCGTTGAACCCCCAGCAGAGCTTGCCGTCATAGCTGAAGAGCGCGATGCCGAGCCCGGTGTTCTCGAGCAGCGGCACCTGCGGGAAACAGGCTTCGAGCTTGGCGCCGAGCATGTAGAGGGGGATCTGGGGGCCTGGCACGTTCGTCACGATCATGTTGATGGGCCCCGACGCCGCCTGCGCCCCCAGAGAGAGCAGAGCGGGGGGCGTCCACTCGGCTGCCGCCATCATCATCTCGACTCCCAGGGCCTGCTTCGACTCCTTCAGGTTTCGGGTCAGCTCGTGGATGGCGTCGAGCTGCGCTCGCGGATCCGCCTCCTTCAGGGGCAGTCGAATGATCCAGGAAGAGACCCGGTTCCCCAGCTTGCCCCGGTCCTCTTCCCGCCGCACGCTGACGGGCGCGGATACGCGGAAGTCGAGCTCGGCCGGATTCACGCGTCGGTGAATCATGTATTCTCGCACCGCGCCCGCCACCGTCGCGAGCACCACGTCGTTGACCGTGCAGCCGAGCGCCTTGCGCACCGCCTTGACCTCCTCGAGCGGCATCGTGAGCCAGTCAAACCTGCGATGCGGACCCAGGCGTCCGTTGATGGGCGTCGGCGAGGCTCCGCGCACCGCCCAGCCAACTAACGCCGCGAGAGCGCGGATTCGAGTCCGGATCTCCAGTCGTAGATCGTCCGTCTGTCGCGCGAACTCGCGAAAGTTGCGGGCCGCCTGTAGCGGCAGGCTCAGGCGCCGAGCGAATTCATCGCGCCAGAGGTCCACGCGCGAGGGGGCCGGTCGAGGAACGAACGCACGCACTTCCTGAAGCGGGTGTTCCGCGAGCGGCGACATCAGAATCTGGCTGAGATCCACCCCAGCCGCCCCGTCGATCATGCAGTGGTGCATCTTGTTGATCATCGCGAAGCGGTCCCGCTCGAGTCCCTCCACCACCCAGATCTCCCACAGCGGCCGCGAGCGGTCGAGCTGCTGCGCCATGATCCGCCCGGCCAAGCGCTTGAGCTGCTCGTTGGTACCGGGTCGGGGCAGGCTCGTGTGGCGGATGTGATAGTCGATGTTGAAATGCCGGTCATCGATCCAGACCGCGTGGCTCTCGAACGGAATCCACTTGAGCTTCTGACAGTAGCGCGGGATCAGGTGGAGCACGGCCTCGGTGGCGCGTTTGATCGAGTCGACATCGATTCCCCCGTCGGCGGTCTTGAGCGGGGTCGCATCGAAGACCGTGGTCGCCGCCACGTGCATATGGACGTTCGGCCTCTCCAGCAGCAGGAAAGAGTTATCCTGCGCGGATAATCGCTCGTAGGTATAACGAGCCATGGGCTCCTCATGCCCCAGGCGGGGCGCCGTTCGATTCTACTTGGAACGCGGGGGCGACAGCAACAACCGAGGCGCCCCGGCCGCAGTAGGCCACCGGGCGAGATATCCAGGCTAGCTAGCTGGAGGTGTTCTTGGCCGCGTCCAGGAAGGCCGGCTTCTCACCGCCTCCATGCATCAGGATGTTGGATCCGCTGATATAGCTCGAGAGGGGCGAGGCCAGGAAGAGACAGACATCACCCACATCGCGGGGCTCGCCCAGCCGCCCCAGGGGCACGGTGGCGGAGATCCGGGCGATGCTCGCCTCATCGCCGTAGTGGAGGTGGGCCAGCTCGGTGCGGATCATGCCCGCGGTGATGGCATTCACCCGGACCCGGGGCGCCCACTCGAGCGCCAGCGTCTGCGTCAAGCTCACGAGTCCCGCCTTGGCCGCGCCGTAGGCGGCGGTGCCGGGGGAGGGTCGGATCCCGCTCACGCTGGAGATATTGATGATGATCCCGCCCTCTTCCTGACCCTGCATGACCGCGTTGGCACGCTGCGCGAAGTTCAAAGGCGCGGTCAGATTGAGCCGGATGACCGACTCGGAGAAACGGGGCGACACCGTCGCGGCCTCGGCCTCGGGCGCACCGCCGGCGTTGTTCACCAGCACGTCGATCCGGCCGTAGCGCTCGAGCGTGAAGGCAACCACACCATCGATCTGCTCGATCTCGCGGACGTCGGCGGGCGTAAAGAGCGCTTCCCTTCCGCCGCCACTCGGCAGCTCCTCGGGGTCCTTGCGGCCGCAGATTACAACGCTGGCGCCAGCTTCCAGGAAACGCGTGCTGATCCCGCGCCCCACTCCACGACCCCCACCCGTGACGATGACGACCTTTCCCGACATATCCAACGAATCGGGCATCAGAGACCGATCCCACGCGCAACCTGCTCGCGGTGGTAGGCGCCGTCGCCGAGGAAACTCTCCGAGGACTTGGCACGCTTGAAGTAGAGATGCACGTCGTACTCCCAGGTGAACCCGACGCCACCGTGGATCTGAATCGCGTTGGCCGCGCAGTCGAAGTACGCGTCCGAGCAGTAGGCTTTGGCCAGCGATGCGAGCAGCGGGAGCTCCACACCATCTTCCGCGGCAACACAGCCCGCGTAGTAGCTGGCGGAGCGAGCCGACTCGACCTGCACCAGCATGTCCGCACACTTGTGCTTGATAGCTTGAAAGGATCCGATGGGACGCCCGAACTGAACACGCTGCTTCGCGTACTCCACCGACATGTCGAGACAGCGTTGCGCGCCCCCCACCTGCTCGGCGGAGAGCGCGATGGCCGCCAGCGAGAGCGTCTTGCTGAGCGCACCCCAGCCCTCCCCCTCCTGGCCCATCAAGGCCGAGCCGGGCACGCGCACGTCCCGTAGCTCGATCTCGGCCAGGCGGCGGGTCTGATCCATGGTCGGCAGCGCGCGCCGCTCGACGCCTCGCGCCGCAGCGGGCAGCGCAAAGAGACTGATGCCCGCCTCGCCCGTCGTGCCCTCGCGGCGCGCTGCGACCACCAGCAGGTCGGCGCAGTGCCCATCCAATACGAAGCTCTTCTTCCCGCTCAGAACGTAGTCGCCGCCCTCACGTCGCGCGCTGGCCTCGATGCCCGACGCGTCCCAGCGCCCGTTGGCCTCGGTGAAGGCCAGCGTGGCGCGCGTCTGCCCCTCCGCGATGCCCGGCAGGTACTCCTTCTTCTGCTCCTCGCTCCCCCCTACAAGCAGCGCGTTTGCAGCGAGGCAGACGCTGGAAAAGAAGGGCGCACACAGCAGCGCGCTCCCCATCAGCTCCAACAGCGCGATCAGCTCGACGTAGCCCAGGCCCAGCCCCCCGAACTCCTCGGGGATGATCACCGACGGCCAGCCGAGCTCTGCGCCGATCTGCTTCCAGACCTGGGGATCGTATCCGAGCTCGCTCTGCATGGCCGTGCGCACCTGCTCCGAGCTCGAGTGGGCGACCAGAAAGTCACGGGCGGTAGCGCGGAGCTCCTCCTGCTCCTCGGTGAAGGCGAAGTCCATTCCGACCCGAGCTCCCTTCCGCCGCCTCCCTAGGCGAGGCGCTCGATGATGGTGACGTTGGCCTGTCCGCCCCCTTCGCACATCGTCTGCAGGCCGTAGCGTCCCTGTCGGCGCTCGAGCTCGTTCAGGAGCGTGGACATGAGGCGGGCGCCCGTCGCACCGATGGGATGTCCGAGCGAGATGGCCCCGCCGTTCACGTTGACCTTCTGCATGTCGGCGCCCGTTTCCTTCTCCCAGGCCAGCACGACCGACGCAAAGGCCTCGTTGATCTCCACCAGGTCGATGTCGTCGAGCGTGAGTCCCGTCTTCTCCAGCGCGTGGGCCGTAGCGGGGATGGGCGCCGTGAGCATCCACACCGGGTCCGCGCCACGCACGCTCAGGTGATGAACGCGCGCTCGCGGTCGCAGGTTGTGCTCCTTCAACGCGCGCTCCGACACCACCAGCAGGGCCGCCGCCGCATCGCTGATCTGGCTCGAGACGGCGGCCGTGAGTCGCCCCCCCTCGGAGAGAGGCTGCAACGTCGCCATCTTCTCGAGCGAGGTGTTCCGGCGCGGCCCCTCGTCGGTCGTCACCTCGCCATAGGGGACGATCTCGTCCTTGAAGGCGTCCGCGTCGATGGCGCGCACCGCACGCTGGTGGCTCTCGAGGGCGAAGCGCTCCATGTCCTCGCGCGAGATGTCCCACTTCTCCGCGATCATCTCCGCCCCCCGGAACTGGGAAATCTCCTGCGTGCCGTAGCGGTCTACCCAGCCCTTCGAGCCCGAGAACGGGTCCGAAAAACCGAGGGGCTCCGCCAGCGTCATGGCCGAGGAGATGGGAATCAGACTCATGTTCTGCACGCCCCCGGCCACGATCACGTCACTGGTCCCGCTCATCACGGCCTGGGCGGCGAAGTGAATCGCCTGCTGCGATGATCCGCACTGCCGATCGATCGTCGTGCCGGGCACCTGGTCGGGTAGACCCGCCGCCAGCCAGCAGGTGCGAGCGATGTCACCCGCCTGGGGCCCGATGGTATCGATACAGCCGAAGATCACGTCTTCGACGACCGCTGGGTCGATGCGCGTACGCTCCATCAGCGCGTTCAGCACGTGAGCGCCCAGATCGGCGGGGTGCTCCTGGCTCAGGCCTCCTCCTCGCTTGCCGACCGGTGTTCGAACTGCATCGACGATGTATGCCTCTGCCATCTTCCTTCTCCGCAGCTATTTGCGAACGATCACGGCGGAGCCGTGTCCGAAGAGTCCTTGGTTCACACTCAAGCCCACGCGAGCTCCCTCCACCTGTCGTTCGCCCGCGTGGCCGCGCAGCTGCCAGGTGAGCTCGCACACCTGTGCGATCGCCTGGGCGGGCACCGCCTCGCCGAAGCAGGCCAGGCCGCCGCTCGGGTTGACCGGGATCCGGCCTCCGATCGTCGTGTCGCCATCATTCAGCAGCCGCTCCGCCTCGCCCGGCTTGCACAGCCCGATGTGCTCGCACCAATCGAGCTCGAGCGCCGATGAGAGGTCGTACACCTCCGCCAGGTCGAGCTCCTCCGGACCGATTCCCGCCTCCTCGTAGGCGGCGGCCGCGATCGAGTCCCGGAAGGGAGCGTTGGGCAGCGGAACCGAAGACGCCGAGTCGGTCGCGAAGTTCGGCATCTCGATGACCGTGTTCGGATACTTCGGTGTCACCGTCGAGATCGCAACCACCCGCACCGGATCCAGCGCGCGTTTGCGCGCGAACTCCATACTTGACAGCACCACCGCCGCCGCACCATCGCTGGTGGCGCAGATCTCGAGCAGGCGCAGGGGATCCGCCACCATCGGCGACGCCAGCACCTGCTCCTCGCTGAACGCCTTGCGGTAGCGGGCGTTCGGATTGCTGAGACCATGGCGGCTGTTCTTGACCTTGACCTTAGCGAAGTCCTTGTCGGTGGCACCGTAGAGCTCCATGCGCCTACGCGCATACAGCGCGAAGTAAGTCGGGTTGGTCGCGCCGAGCAGCCGGAAGCGCAGCCAGTCGGGATCATCGGGCCGGTCGCCGGACGTAGGCGCCAGAAAACCCTTGGGCGTGGTGTCGGCGCCCACCACGAGCGCGACGTCACACAGGCCCGCCAGGATCTGGGCGCGGGCGGCGTTCATGCTCGTCGCCCCCGAAGCGCAAGCCGCGTACGAGCTGGCTACGCGGGCGCCGGACCAGCCCAGCGCCTGCGCGAAGGTCGCGCCGGATACAAACCCGGGGTACCCGTTGCGCACGGTCTCGGCCCCGGATACGAACTGTACGTCCGTCCACTCGATGCCGGCATCTTTCAACGCATCCTGACAGGCCGGGATGCCGTACTCCACGAAGTTCCGGCCCCACTTCCCCCAGGGGTGCATGCCGACCCCGAGAATCGCGACTTCCTTAGACATGGCTGCGCTCCTCCGCTTGCGAGACGGGCTTCCATTTCCAGACGAGGTACTCGCACTCCTCGTCCTCGAAGAGCTTCTCCAGCACCAGCTCCACGGGCATCCCCACCTTGAGCTCACTGGCATCCGTCCCGGCCGCCACCTGACCCAGCACCACCATCTTCTCGTCTTCCAGCTCCACCGCGGCAATGGCGTAGGGCACGAAGGGGTCGGGCGACACGTAGGGCGGAGGCGGCTGGTAGCAGTTGTTGGTGAAGGACCAGACCTTGCCACTGCGGCTCAGAGGCACCTCCTCGAACTCCCGACCCGCACAGCCAGGATTGCGGCAGAACAAGGTCTCCTTGGGGAAGAAGTAGCTCTTGCAGCTCGTGCACCGACTGCCCAGGAGATGGGGCTTCTCGGTGTCGAGGCTGAACCAGCCCTCGATCGCTGGAACTCGCTTTTTCATCTCTTCCTTTCCTCCCATCTCATGCGGCTAGCGCGCTGTAGCCAAAGCTCTCCGCTGGCGTGAGCCCGTCGAGCACCGCGTCCGCCACCCGCGCCCGGTGCCAGGCTCCGCTGCCCCACGCCAGCTCGAGCGACCAGACCCGTCTCATCCAGACGTGCAGATCCTGCTCCCAGGTATACCCGATGGCACCGTGAACCTGAAGCGCCACCCGCGCGGCCATCAGCGCGGCCTCGCCTGCGGCCGCCTTGGCCATAGATACGTCCGTCGCCCGGCATCTCGCCTCGCAAGCCACCGAGTGGGCCGCGCGGTAGACGACTGGCCGGGCGTATTCGAGCTTGACCTTGAGATCGGCCAGCATGTGCTTGATGGCCTGAAACGAGCCGATGGGCACGCCAAACTGCTTGCGCTGGGTCGCGTACTTCACTGCCATGTCGATCAGCTGCTGCGTGACCCCGAGCGCCTGCGCCGCGCAGGCCAGGGCACCACGATCGAGCGCGGCGGCCAGCAGCGTGCGCCCCTCCTCGCCACCGCACACGCGTGTGTCCGACGAAGGTGCCCACTCCACGCTGAAGATGCGCCGCGAGGGATCGTTCGACGCCTGTCGCTCGAGCGTGACCGCCGTGGGCGCGAGTGCGTGGATCTCGTCCCCGTGCGGCAGCAGCAGCAGGTCGGCTACATGAGCGTCGCTCAGGAAGGGATTGATCCCATTCCCGACCGCCAGCACCGCCTCGCCGGCCGCCACCCGCGGCAGCCAGCGCTCCCCCAGCGCGTTCTCCTCCAGCTCCCGTAGCAGCGGCACGCCCACGGCCGCACTCGAGATCACGGGCTCCGCCAGCGCCGCTCGACCCGTCTCCTCAAGCAGCAGCACGAGATCGATCTCGTTCATGCCCATCCCGCCCTGGGCCTCGGGCGTCAGCAGTCCGAGCAGGCCGACCTCGGCCAGCTGGCTCCAGAGCTCGGGGGAGCGACCCGTCTCGGTCTGCCACAGCGCGCGCAACCTCTCCACCGGGCACTCTCCCTCGAGGAAGTCGCGCACGGTTGTCTGCAGCAGCAGCTGATCTTCTGTGAAGCTGAAGCGCATCGTCACTTCCGGGGCAGCTTGAGAATGCGCTCGGCGATCACGTTGCGCTGGATCTCATTGGTGCCCGCATAGATGGGACCTGCGAGCGCGAACAGATAGCCGTCCAGCCAGCCGCCCACTCCCTTCGCGGCCGGCGCCTCGGGTAACAGCTCGGCCCGCGCGCCCAGCAGGCGCAGGGCCGTCTCGTGCATCTCCAGGTCCAGCTCCGACCAGAAGATCTTGTTGAGACTGGCCTCGGAACCGATCTTCCCGCCCTCGAGCAGGCGCGATACCGTCTGGTAGGTGTTCAAGGTGTAGGCCTCGGCATCCATCCAGCAGCGCACGACGCGCTCGCGCAGCACGGGATCGACCGCACCGCGGGCCACCGTCTCGCGGTATAGCTCGACCAGCTTGCGCGCCGTGTTCTGGAAGCGGGCAGGGCTGCGCAGCATGAGGCCGCGCTCGAAGCCCGCCGTCGCCATCGCGACCTCCCAGCCCTTCCCCGCCTCACCGAGGCGGTTCTCGAGCGGCACGCGCACGTTGTCCAGGAATACCTCGGCGAAGCCGGCCTCGCCATCGAGCTGCTCGATGGGCCGCACGCTCACACCCTCGGCATCGAGCGGCACCAGGATGAAGCTGAGGCCGCGGTGCCGCTCCGAGTCGGGGTCGGTGCGAAACATCCCGAAGAGCCAGTCGGCGTAGGCGCCGCGCGAGGCCCAGGTCTTCTGACCGTTGATCACGTAATGGTCCCCATCGACCACCGCCGTGGCCTGAATCGCGGCCATGTCACTGCCCGCGTTGGGCTCGGACCAGCCCTGTGCCCACACCTCCTCGCTCGAGGCTATCTTGGGCAGGTAACGGGTCTTCTGCTCGGCGGTGCCGTACTCCATGATGGTGGGGCCGAGCAGGAAGATGCCGTTCTGGTTCACACGCCCGGGCGCGCCCGCGCGGTAGTACTCCTCCTCAAAGATCAGCCACTGGAGCAGGTCCGCGCCGCGCCCGCCGTACTCGACCGGCCAGGGCACCATGGCCCAGCCAGCCCGGTTGAGCTCATGCTCCCATGCGCGATGCCGCTCGCAACCCTGGCGCGTGTCCAGCGACGGCAGCGGCTCGGCGGGCACGTGGGCCTCTAGCCAGGCGCGGGCCTCTTTGCGGAAGGCATCCTGCTCGGGGGTGAAGCGGAGATCCATGCCGCGCTAGCCCTTGTCTTTGAAGCTCACGTCCCGCTTCTCGACGAAGGCGTCGCGCGCCTCCTGCGAATCAGGGGAGGTGTAGAGCTCGAGCGTGAAGCCCTGCTCGAAGCGGTAGGCGTGTTTCACGTCGAAGGGCTCGATCCCGTTCAGCGACTCCTTGGCCAGACGCACCGCCTTTGGGCTCTTGGACGCGATCGACTGCGCGATCTCGCGCGCCTTCGGCATGAGCTCGTCGCTCGCAACCACCGCCTCCAGCGCGCCCAACCGATAGGCTTCGGCCGCCGTGATGGGCTCGCCGGTGTAGAGCATCTTGCGCACCTTCTGGATCGGGAACATGCGCAGCAGGTGCGACGCCGCACCCAGCGCGCCGCGATCGATCTCAGGCAGGCCGAAGGTCGCATCGTCCGAAGACACGATCAGGTCGCACGAGCCCACCAGACCGATGCCGCCGCCCAGCACGAACCCATGGCAGGCGGCAATCACCGGCACCGCACAGTCATGGATCGCGGCGAAGGCGTCGTAGCAGCCCTTGTTCACTTTGGTGATGAGGCTGGCATCGCGCGCAAGCTCCTTGATGTCCACGCCGGCGCAGAAACCACGCCCTTTGGCGGCCAGAATGACGACGCGCACCTGCTCGTTCCGCCCGAGCGAGCTGATCGTCTCTGCCAGCTGGGTCCAGCCGTCGCTGTCAAGCGCGTTGACCGGGGGATGATCCAAGTAGACCTCCGCAATGCCTTGCTCGATGCTCACCTTGACTGACATGTCCTCGTCCTCAGTGCGCTAGGGCTTTCAGGGTTTGCTCGGCCTCTTCAACAATACGCTCAATCAGCTCGGCGACACTCGGAATATCACCGATTACTCCCGCCACCGAGCCGCTGGGCAGGACGCCCTCGACCGGGTCGCCTTCGAGCATCGCCTTTCTCACCAGCACGGGTGCGTTGGCCGCCATCAGGGTCTGCGAGCGGGTCAGCTTCTCGCTGCGGCGCATGGCCATGGCCGAGCTCAAGAGCTCCCGAATGGATGCGCCGCTGAGCTTGCGGTAGGCGAGCCCGCTGCGCAGGGCACGAACGATACGGCTCAGCGCGTTGCCCGACTCGAGCCGCGTCACCAGCTCGTTGCGCACCACCCGCTGCGGCATGCCGTCGACCTCCTTCGTGACCAGGACATCGTCGATGGCCGCGCTCAGGTAGCGCTTGGCGGTCTCGGGCGGTATTGGGCTCTCGCGCGTGAGCAGGAAGCGCGTTCCCATGGCGATTCCCACCGCGCCGAAGGCCAACGCCGCCACCAGACCGCGCCCGTCCCGGAAGCCGCCGGCCGCCACCACCGGGGCGTCGATCAGGTCCACGACCTGAGAGACCAGGAGCGAGGTAGGGACGGTGCCCGTGTGGCCTCCTCCCTCCCCTCCCTGCACCACCACGATGTCGGCGCCGAGCTGCACCGCCTTCTGCGCATGGCGCGCGGCGCCACAGGTCGGGATGCACAGGATGCCCGCGTCCTTGAAGCGCTTGATGAACTCGGGCTTGGGGGAGCGGCTATAGCTCGCGGCCTTCACCCGCTGGCGAACCAGCGCATCCACAATCAGCGCGGCGCCGGGCGCCTCCATCAGGAAGTTGACGCCGAAGGGCCGGTCCGTGAGCTGCTGCGTCTTCCGGATCTCGGCCTCGACGTCTTCGGGCCGGATCGTGGCGGCCGCGAGAAAGCCCATGGCGCCCGCGTTGCAGGACGCGGCCACCAGCTCCGGTGTCGCCACCCAGCCCATGGCCGTCTGGATGATCGGGTAGCGGATCCCGAGCATCTGACAGAGCCTGGTGTGGAGTGCTGACGACAAGGGGGAACCTCCTGGACGTCCGACGCGGGGGTCAGACCCTCACTTCCTTGCTACCGATCCCGTCGGGGTCGATCACCTCGCGCATGAGCTTGAGCTCTTCGTCTGTGGGCGCCCGCGTCTCACTGAGGTCATCGGGAATCACGAGCTCGAAGCCCGTGGCATCAACCACGTCCTCCACACGCACACCGCGGTGCAACGAGACCACCCGCATGGCGTGATCGGGCGTGTCGAAGTCGAACACACCCAGGTTGGAGACCACGCGCCGAATCTCGTGGAAGCGCGACGCGATCGGCCCCAGCGCGGCGGCGCGGTCGTAGCCGACGCCTGTGACCACATCCACCTGCGGCACGAAAGAGCGGCGGCTGTGGTTGGGGACCCAGTAGCTGGTGGGATGGTTCAAGGTGTTGCCCGGTCCACCGCGCATGCCAAGCAGCTGGGCCTTGGGCTGCTTGGGGTCACCGATGCAGGCGATGTTCTGATTGCCAAAGCGATCGATCTGGGTAGCACCCATCATCACGTGGCGCCGCCCCGCCCAGAGCATGTCGAACACCGTGCGATAGGGCATCCAGCCCTCGACGATCGGCTCCGGCCCCTTGGCTCCGCCCACGGGCAGCACGTTGGCCAGCAGGTACGCCACCCCGTCGGTCAGCAGCAGGTCGGGCTCGAACGTGAGCTTGGCCAGGCGCGCACCGATCGACGGCAGCGTACCGATCGGGCTCACCAGCAGCTCGCCATCGCCGCGAAAGGTCTCGGCGATAGCCACGGCACAGGCCTCGGCGCGCGTGAACTCACTCATCGCCGCTTCACCGCCTCCTGGTAATCTTTCTCGCTCGCGAGCTCGAGGTAGCGGGACTTGAAGGCGTTCCAGGAATCGGGGTCTCCGGCGCTGGCCGCATACTCGCGCTGGAACTCCTCGTCGCGGCCGTAGTCGGGCGGGCACTCCGTAAAGTGCGCGCCGCCGGGGGCCTCGATCACGCCGTCGACCCCCATGCGGTTGATCTTCAAGCTGTGAACAGACCCCTCCCGCAGCAACTCCCGGGTGGGAACGATCTGCTCGCACGACATGAAGCGGCGCCGGGCCGCCATGCAGAAGAGGTCGTCGAAGAAGGGGTCGGGCCCCAGGCACTGCCCGTTGCCGCCCTCGTCGGCGCGGTTCATGTGGATCAGCGCCACGTCGAGTGTGAGGGCGGGCATGGCGACCAGCTCCTCGCCGTCCTCGTAGGGCGACCTCACGAGCTTGAGCCCGGGGTTGAGCTTCATCACGTCCGAGCCCAGCCCCGCACGCGTGGGCAGAAACGGCAGGCGGCTGGCGGCGGCGTAGAGTCCCCACTGCAGCATGCCCTCGTCGAACTCGACGGCCTCGATCGCGCCGGCCTGGCGGGCGTTGCGGAAGTGGGGCTCGAGGGGAATGGAGTCGAGCGAGACGAAGCCGTAGACGACTTTTCTGACCTTGCCAAAGGCGCACAGAAGGCCCACGTCCGGCCCGCCGTAGGAGACCAGCGTCAGGTCCTTCACAGGGGAACGCAGGATCTCGCGCACTAACGACATGGGCTTGCGGCGCGAGCCCCAGCCGCCGATGCCCAGGGTCATGCCGTCGCGCAGCTCCGCCACCACCTCGCGCTCGCTCATGCGCTTGTCCAAGCATCCTCCTTCGCCCGGGGGACGTACCCGTCCCTTTCTAACATCCCGGTGCGGGCCTCGAGCGCTGCGCGCGGCCCCGAATATAGTAACGATACGTATCGTTTCTGTAAAGAAACGGCGCCCCGACCGAAAAGGAGCCTGAAGGGAGGCGCCATGCACAGAACGCTGGGGTCCGCCGTGCTCGCGCTGCTGCTGGCGGGCGCGCTGCTCGCCGCTGAGCCAGAGCCAACGCCGCTGAACATCGAGCTGTCCGTCGAGTCCCCAAGGGTCGTGCAGGCCGGTCAGGACTTCGAGATCCACGCCCGCGTGCGTAACACCGCGCCCGAGACCCAGAAGCTGATCGACCTCGCATTCCCCCAGGAGTACCTCAAAGGGGTCACCATCCAGGCCAGCCAGCCCGGCTTCAGCGAGAGCGCCGCTCACCCCGAGCAGCAGCTCCTCCGCTACACCTTCAACCTGCCCATCGAGCCCGGTGCCGAGCTCGAGCTGCTGCTGCACGCCTACGCCGTAGCCCCCGGCGACTACTCGGGCGAGCTCCACTTCTCCATCAACTCCGAGACGAGCACCCTCTCCTATCCCATCCGCACCATCGTCAAGTAGGGCACGCCCCCAGGGCAGGTTCCCGTGCTTGCCCTGGGCCCCGAGCTTCGACCTGCCGGCCAGATCGTCCTTCAGCAGCAGCAGCGTCGGAAGAGCGCGTAGAACACGTACCGGCCGCTTCGGTATGCTCCGCTGCATGCCGAGGATGTCTTACGGACGCGCCATGGCCTGGCTCGCGGAGCGGGATCCGGACGGGGTCGCCATCATCCACGAAGACGAGTCCGCGACGCGCATTGCGCTCGAGCAACGCTCCAACCGCCTGGCCCGCGCCTACGCCGAGCTGGGCGTGCGCGAGGGCGATCTCGTGACCCTCGCGCTGCCCAACAGCATCGAGTTCTTCGCGGCCTGTCTCGCCAGCTGGAAGCTCGGCGCCACGCCGCAGCCGATCTCGGCCCGTCTGCCGGAGCTCGAGCGGCGCGCCATCATCGAACTCGTCGACCCCGCGCTGCTCGTGGGCGCAGAGGTGGGCGCCTACGGCGACCGTCCCACGCTAGCGGCTGGCTACTCACCGCCTAACGCACTCTCCGACGCGCCGCTGCCGGACCGCGTCTCTAGCAACGTGCGCGCCATGACCTCCGGCGGCAGCACCGGACGTCCCAAGGTGATCGTCGACATCACGCCGGCACTGTGCGATCCGGAGGTCGCGGAGAACGACATGCGCCCGGGAGGCACGACACTCGTGCCCGGCCCGCTCTACCACTCGGGCCCTTTCATCACCGCCTGGCAGGCGCTGCTCAGCGGGGGCCACATCGTCGTGCTTAGCCGCTTCGACGCCGCGCTCTGTTTGCAGCTGATCGAACGTCATCGGGTCGACTGGGTGCTCTTCGTCCCCACCATGATGCAACGCATCTGGCGCTTGCCCGCGGAGGAGCGCGAGTGCTGGGACCTCTCCTCGCTGCGCGTCGTCATGTGTAGCGGCGCGGCCAGCCCGGTCTGGCTGAAGCGCGCCTGGATCGACTGGCTCGGCCCCGAGCGCATCCACGAGGCCTACGGCGGCTCGGAGCGCATCGCGGGCACGCGCATCTCGGGCAGCGAGTGGCTCGAGCACCCGGGCTCTGTCGGGAAGCCCAGCGACAGTCGCAAGATCAGGATTCTCGATTCAGACGGAAACGAATGTCCGCCCGGCCAGATCGGGGAACTCTACATGATGCCGGCCGACGGCCCCGGCTCGACCTACCGCTACATCGGCGCGGAGCCCACGGTTAGCGCCGATGGCTGGGAGTCGCTGGGCGACATGGGCTACCTGGACAAGGAGGGGTACCTGTATCTCGTCGATCGCAAGACGGACATGATCGTGAGCGGCGGCGCCAACGTGTACCCCGCCGAGATCGAGGCCGCACTCGACGCACATCCCGCGGTGCAGTCAAGTGCCGTGATCGGTCTGCCCGACGACGACCTGGGCCAGCGCATCCACGCCATCGTCGAAGCTCAGACTGCGCTCAGTGATGAGGAGCTGCGGGCCCACCTGGAGCAGCACCTGGTGCGCTACAAGATCCCGCGTAGCTTCGAGTACGTGAAGCAGCCCCTGCGCGATGACGCCGGTAAGGTGCGCCGCTCGGCCCTGCGCGAGGCTCGACTCCCGAGCACGCGCGACTGACCGCGCCACAACTCCCCCGGGGGGAGTTGCGACTACGGCTACTCCTTCCAGAAGCGCTGCCAGCTCTCCCAGCTCTCGGGCAGTGTGCCCTTGCCCGTGTTGTGCTCGGGCCAGTTGGCCGGTGGCAGGCCGAGCGGGCTCTGGCCAAGCTCGCTGCCGTACCAGAGCAGGTGCTTGCGACGCACGAAGTACCAGCGGCTGTTGCGCCGCTGGTAGCGGTCGCGGTACTGGATGGCCTGCGTGATCCAGCGCTCGCCATCCTGAAGCTCGCCCTTGCAGTACACCACCCCGTGCGCGTGGTCGTCGTCGTCGAGGTCGATGACGTGGTTACCTACGAAGAGGATCGTGATCCCCACCTCGCGCAGCTGGCGCGCGAAGTCCTCGCGCAGCGCGTCCCGCCCGAAGCGATCGCCCCCGACCTGCACGTCATCTACAAAGAGCTCCACCAGCGCATCCAGATCGCGCGAATCCACGGCCAGCGCGTAGCGATAGGCAAGCTGACGGATCTGCTCGTAGGCGAGAAGACGCTCGGTGTCGTTCATCCGTCGCCTTCCTCTGGCAGGCCCGGGTCCCAGGGCACGCCGTTGATGTGACCCCCGCCGTCGGCGTGGAGCGTGTTCCCTGTGACGTAGCGCCCATCATCGGAGGCCAGGAACAGGGCCACGGGAGCGATGTCCTGCTCGGGATCCCCCAGCCGTCCGAGCGGGATCAGCTCAAGCATCCGCGCGGCCAGCTCGGGGTTGGCCTGGTTGAAGGCGACGGCGGCCGGCGTGGCCGCCGCCGGACAAATGACGTTCACCTGGATGTTGTGGCGCCCCCACTCGGCCGCGGCCGTGCGGCTCAGCGCGCGAATGGCCTCCTTGGCCGCGTTGTAGTCCACCGAGTACTTGTGCGCGTTGACGCCGTTCAGCGACGCCAGGTTGATGATGCGACCGCCGCCCTGAGCGCGCATGACGGGATATACGGCCTGCATCGCCCACAGCGTGCCGTAGAGACCCGTACCGAGCGAGCGCGCGAACTGATCGTCCGTCTTGTGCTCGAGTCGGGCGAGCCCGGTGAGACCCTGGGCGTTGTTCACCAGCACGTCGACTCGTCCGTACTCCTTCAGGCTCGACTCGACCATGCGCGTGACGCTGGCCTTGTTGCCCACGTCAGTGTGAATGAAGAGCGCCGACGCACCCTGGGCCTGGAGCTCGTCAGTCGTCGCAGAGCCGGCCGCCTTATCGATCTCGGCCACCACAACCCGTGCTCCCTCCTTAGCGAAGCAGCGGGCGATGCCCTGGCCGATGCCCTGCCCCGCGCCGGTGACGATGGCCACCCTGTTCTCGAGCCGGCCCATATCCAACGTGCTCAGGCGCGAGGCTTCTGGGCGCGCATCTTGGCGCTCTCGGCCTCCTCGTTACGCATGGCCTGCTCCATCGTGGCGGCGGCCCCGAAGTGCAGCGCCCGCTTCGCCGCGGCCAGGATCTCGGGCTTGCAGGCGGCCATCATCCCGGCCATCTCGCGCGCCTCCTTCATCAACTGGTCCGCAGGAACCACCTTGTTCACGAGACCGATCTCCGCCGCCTCCGTCGCCAGAATCACGCGCGCCGTCAGAACCAGCTCCTTAGCCTTCGCCAATCCCACCAGGCGTGGCAGCCAGTGCGTGCTGCCCAGGCCGGGCAGCAGGCCGAGCTTGGTGAACGTCAGCCCCAGCTTGGCTCCCTCAGCGGCGATCCGAACGTCGCACGGCAAGGCCATCGTTACACCCACGCCGATGGCCGCACCATTGATGGCGACGATGACCGGCTTGGGAAACTCGGCCAGCTCGAGAGGAAAGCTGCGTACGAACGCTTCTTCGCCCAAGCGGGGGCCCTGTCGGGTCGAAGCCTTCGCCTGATGCGCTTTCAAAGCATCGAGGTCCACACCGGCGCAGAAGCCCCGTCCCGCCCCGGTCAGGATGACCACACGCACCGCGTCGTCCGCGCGGCTGCGCGCAAAGGCGTCGACTACCTCGTTTCCCATCTCGGGGATGTACGCGTTCAGCTTGTCCGGCCGATTCAGCGTGACGGTCGCGATGGCATCGCTCACCTCGTAGAGGATGTACTCGTACACGGTCTAGAGACTCCGCTCGACCAGCTCAGCGCAGCGGTCCGCGTGCTCCTCGATCGTGCCGAAGACGGACTCGAGCACCCAGGTGCGCTTCATGTAGAAGTGGGCGGGAATCTCCCAGGTGAAGCCCATGCCGCCGTGAATCTGAATACAGCTGCGCGCGTTCTTCATGGCGCCCTCGCCGGCCATGATCTTCGCCGTCGAGACAGCGCGCACCACATCTCCCACCCCGGGATCGTCGAGTGTAGCCCCCGCCGCATACACGGCCGCACGCGCGACCTCCTGCCGCACGAACATATCCGCCAGCATGTGCTTGATCGCCTGAAAGGATCCGATCGCACGCCCGAACTGATGCCGCTCCTTGGCGTAGGCGGCCGCAAGCTCGAGCGTGGACTCGGCGATGCCCAAGAGCTGCCCCGAGACCAGGGCCGCGCCCTCGAGCCGCAGGCGCTCAGCCTCAGCGGGCCCCAAGACGAGCTCGCCCTCGGGCAAGCCCTCCACATGGTGCAGGGGTGTGAACGGATCGAGAGGCGCGGCGATGGGTCGACCGCTCAGGCTCCTGGGATCGACGCGATACACGCCCTGGGGACGCAGGATCAGCAAGGCATCGAGCTGATCGAGGTGCTCGACGAGCAGTGGCCCGGACTCCGGGCCCATGAGGTCAAGTCCGCCCACCACCACCTCACCACTGGCAGCGCCTTTGATCAGGCCCGCGGCCAGGTGGGTCCAGACCAGCGGTCCGGCGAGCAGTCTACGTCCCAGCTCCGCGAAGACGATCACGGCGTCGGCGTTGCCGAGTCCGACTCCACCGTCGCTCTCGGGTAGGCGCAGGCCGAAGACGTCCATCTCGGCCAGCTCGGCCCATAATCCCGCGTCGAAGCCGTTCTTGTGCTCGATCTCGGCCAGCTTCCCCTTTGGCATGCGGCTCTCACAGAAGGACCGAATCCCCGCCTGCAACGCCTTCTGGTCTTCGCTCAGCTGAAAGTCCAACTGTTCTCCCGCTCGCTCAGCGCGGCTCCTTGGGCATCCCCAGGATGCGCTCCGCAATGATGTTGCGCTGAATCTGGGAGGTGCCCGCCGCGATCGCGAGTGAGATGGAGTTGAGCTCCTTGCCCAGGACCATCTCGTTCGGCAGGCCGGCGACGTCTTCGCGGCTCAGATTGGCGCGTCCCAGCACGCGCATGCCGAGCTCGCTCACACGCTGGTACAGCTCCGTGTAGTAGAGCTTAATCGCCGAGCCCCCCAGGCCGGGAACTCCGGTCTTCGTCGACTCGCAGACCGAGAGCTTGACCATCGCCCACAACGCATCCAGCTCCGCCGCCACGTGCCCCAGCGCGCGCCGCAGCGCAACGTCATCCCATGCTCTGGCGTCGTAGCGCGTCACCTTCTTGGCCAGCGCCACCAGCTCGGCCACGAACTGCTGCAGCTGGACCATCTCGCTGGCGAAGGCGGTGCCGCGCTCGAAGCGTAGGGTCACGTTGGTCACGCGCCAGCCATCGTTCTCCTTACCCACACGGTTCTCGACCGGAACCGGCACGTGATCCAGAAAAACCTCGCTGAACTCGCCCTCGCCGGCCAGCGTACGCAGCGGGCGAATCTCGATGCCAGGCGCATCCATGGGCAGGATCAGCCAGCTGATCCCCTTGTGCTTGGGCACGAGCGGGTCCGTGCGTACCAGTAGCTCACCATAGTCGGCCAGCTGAGCGAAGCTGCACCAGATCTTGGAGCCGGTAACCAGGTAGTGGTCCCCGTCCCGCTCCGCGCGCGTAGAGATGGACGCCAGATCGGAGCCAGCGCCCGGCTCCGAAAAGCCCTGGCACCAGACCTGCTCCCCCTTGAGGATGTACGGCAGGTGGCGCGCTTTCTGCTCGACCGTCCCCTCGGTCATCAGCGTTGGGCCGCCGTGCAACATGCCCACGAAGTTGACGCCGATATAGGGCGCCCCCGAGCGCGCGATCTCCTCGTAGTAGACGAGCTGCTCGGTCAGGGACGCATCACGGCCGCCGTACTCCTTGGGCCAGTTGATGCCAGCGTAACCCGCATCGTAGAGCTTGCGCTGCCAGGCGGTGTCGTAATCCCGCCGCTCGTGCCAATCGTTGCCCGCCGGCGGTTTCCCGTGGGCGGGGACTGCAGCCTCCAGCCAGGCATGCAACTCCGTGCGAAATTTCTCGTCCGATTCCGAGTAGCGCAGATCCAAAGGGACAAACCTCCTGAACAGCCGCACTTAGCATACGGAGCCGGCGCACCCCTGCCAAGTCGGCCCTGCTATGCTGCAGCTTCATGCGCTTCTCCGTACAGCTACCTACAGAGAAGGTTGAGCCCGATCACGAGTTCCTGAGCGCGGCCGCCGTTGCGGAGATGGCACAGGCCGCCGAGGCCGCCGGCTTCGACGCCTGCTTCGTAACGGATCACCCCATGCCCGACGACCGCTTCCTCGGCTCGGGCGGGCATCACTCGCTGGATCCGTTCGTCGCGCTCTCGTTTGCGGCGGCGGTCACGACCCGCTTGCGTCTGCTGACCTACGTCCTCGTACTTCCCTATCGCAACCCCTTCCTCACCGCCAAGGCCGCGTCCAGCCTCGACGTGCTCTCGGGCGGGCGCCTGCTGCTGGGCGTGGCGGCGGGCTACCTCGAAGGGGAGTTCGCAGCGCTCGGGGCCGACTTCGACGAGCGCAACGAGCGAACCGACGAAGCAATCGGCGCGATCAGGCGCGCATGGACCGAAGACGGAGTCCGTCTCGAGGGGAAGCACTTCAAGGCCGTGGGCAACACGATGCGTCCCCGTCCCTTACAGCGACCTCATCCGCCCATCTGGGTCGGGGGCAACAGCAAGCGAGCCATTCGACGCGCCGTCGAGCTGGGCGACGGCTGGCTTCCCTTCCCCGCGCCCCGCCAGCTGGCCCGGTACATCCGCACGGCATCGATGGAGACGCTGAGCGACCTCGAGAAGGGCATCGCCTACGCGCGCGAGCATGCTGAAGCGATCGGGCGCAGCTCTCCCCTCGACATCTCCTTCGTGCCGTTTGGCCTCGAGATGTTTGGTGAGGGTACACTCGAGCCCGACCGCTTCCTGGAACAGGTAGCGGAGCTGGAGCGGATGGGGGTGACCTGGCTCGCCGTCACGCTCTCGTGCGAGTCGCGTGCGGAGTACTGCGAGCGGGTCAGCGCCTTCGGCGAGCAGATCCTGTCGAAGCTACAACGCTCATAGGTACTGCACGTAGTCGTCGAGTACGGGCAGAACCACGTCACGGGGAGCGGACGGCAGCCGCAGGATGCACTCGGTCACGCCGATCGACTCGTAGTACTCGAGCTTGGCCCGCTCCGGGAGCACGCCCATCGGCACGATGCGCAGCCCGCCGGGATCGCGTCCCCACTCCTCCAGCGTGCGGCGCAGCTCCGGGATCGCCGCGCGCAAGCCTGCACCGCCAATGGGAATCCAGCCGTCGGCGTACTCGGCCACGTGCGCGAAGAGCGTGGGCCCCGCCCCGCCGCCGATCAGGATGGGCGGGCGCGGCTTTTGAACGGGCTTCGGCCATTGCCAGCTGGGCTCGAAGTTCACGAACTCGCCGTGGAACTCCGCCACGTCGTGGCTCCAGAGCGCCTGCATCGCCAGAACCTGCTCGCGCACCAGAGCCCGGCGACGCTTCACGTCAATGCCGTGGTTCTCCATCTCCTCCCGGTTCCAGCCGTAGCCGATGCCGAGCACCAGGCGACCCTGCGAGAGGAGGTCCAGCGTGGCGAGCTCCTTGGCCAGCGTGATCGGATCGTGCTGGGCCACGAGCGCGATGCCCGTGCCGAGCCGGATGCGCTCGGTCACCGCCGCCGCCGCGCCCAGGGCAACATAGGGGTCGAGGCTTCGCAGGTACTCCTCGCCCAGCACCTCGTCCCCCGTGGGGGCGGGCGTGCGCCGGCTGATAGGGATGTGCGTGTGCTCCGGGATGTAGAGCGAGTAGAAGCCGCGCCCCTCCGCCTCCCGGGCCAGCTCGACCGGGCTCATGGCCAGGTCGGTAGCGTGGATCGTGAGCCCGAGCTTCATGCAATCTCCCTCGAGTTCGCCAGGGTACCCCTATTCAAGCACGCCGCCGATCGATCCGATTCAAGCTCCGATGAGCCACCTCGGAGACCACGCGCAGGGGCCGCCGTCAGCCCCCCGTTTTTCCTTGGGGATCCCCGCGCGCTACCAGGTGCGCGGTGAGGACCTGACCGCCACCGGCCGGATCGAGAACATCTCCAAGTCGGGTGCGCTGGTGGAGGACCAGAGCTACGAGGTGCCCGTCGGCAGTCGGGTCCGTCTGAGCTTCTCGCTCTACCCGGACTCGCGACCGCTTCAGCTCTCAGCCGAGGTGGTCCGCATCGCTGCCAGCAGCTTCGCGGTTCGCTTTACAGACGCGGATCCGCGCAACCGCAAGCTGCTGGAGGCGGCCCTGCCCAGGTTGGACGCGATCAAGAGGGGCAAGCCACGACACAGGTTTTAGCCTCCCCAGCCCTCCCCAGCTTAAGCACGCAACTCAGCCGCAGCTTCCGCCCCTTGGCTCAGCCCCCGAAGTCCACGTAGATGGGTGAGGACCAGGCGCGCTCCTCATTGGGCGCGAGACAGTCATCGGCAGGATCCATGCGATAGTCGCCCCAGCAGGGGTCGATCTGCACACACTTGCCCTGCTGATCGTAGCTACAACGCAGGTTGGCCGCGTTAACCGCCGGGCTCTCCTGCTGGATGGCGCGCACGTAATAGACCGTGTCTCGCCCCGCGCTCACAAACTCGGGGTCCTCGAAAGTGACGACGCAACCGCTCGGGTGGGGTCGACAGGGCAGCAGCTTCCACGGGTCCTGGATCAGGGGCGAGATCGGCTGGCCCGGCCGAGCCTGGGGCCGGATCCGGATGACCTCGATGCGCGTGATGAGCTTGCGCTCGTCTGAGGGGTTGTAGCACTCGCCCCGACACAGATGTTCCAGCCGCTCCGGGGAGAGGGCGCCGATGCTGTAGTCCGGACAGCCCGGGTCCTGCTTGAAGGCCCCGACGGCTCGAACCTGGAAGCGCGGGGTCGAGCTCAGCTTCACCTCCGACCCCATGGGAACCACACCGCCCACAGCTCCGCTCACGAGATCGAACCAGAGCAGGATCCGCTCGCCGCTCGTGCCGTAGACCTCCTTACGCTTGAACGCATTCCAGATCGCGCCGCGTGCGCGGCCCTTGGAGTGCACCGCCACCAGGCCTCCCGTGAGGAAGAACGAGCTCTGTCGTTCGAACTCCACCAGCTGAAAAGCCCGGACACGAGAGGTGGCGAGGTCGAACGGAACGGAGCGGGGCTCCGGCTCCCCCGTGTCGAAAGCGATGCGCCGCCGCCAGGCTTCATCGCGCGCCCCGCGGAAGTCCGACATCGAGCCGCGTGCGAACTCCTTGTAGCCGGTGCCGGGCCGAGCCGTATGAATATCGCTGGACGCTATGAAGCCGAAGCGGAAACGCTTGGGATCGTTCGGCTCATCGAAGTTCGTGAGCGCCGCCATGTACTGCGCCGATCCACCTGGCCTGTAGTTGAACGCGGGCAAAAAGCAGTCCTGGCACTGACCGGAATCGAGCCAGTCCTCGATCTTGACGCCCGGCACCGTATGCCAGCCTGCGGCTCCGGCCTCGGCGTAGTTCTGGCGCGCCTCGGCCGCGCGGCGCTCGCACTCCACCTCGCCCAGCTGCGCCGCCAGGCAGCGCTGCTGGATGATCTCCCCCGCGCGCCAGCAAGACGGAAGATATCCGTCACTCGGCGCCGGACAGCTCACAGAGCCATCCTCATCGATGAGAATGGCGCGCCAGGCTCGATGCTCCTCCGAGTTGCCGTGGCCGGAGAAGACCTCGATCAGGATCTGCTTCTCGGGATCGTTCTGGATCGCAGTCAGCTGCTTCTCCCAGCTCGACCCCGGCGGCGTGTACAGACCCCAGGTCGTCCCGTGCGGAATCACGATTGAATCGAAGCCCCACTCGCTCAGCTTGTCGAAGAGCTCCCGCGCGGTGTCGGCGGACTCCAGACAATCCTCGGGCAGCTCCCGCGTGTGAACTCCGTCCGCACACGGTGGAACCGCCACGATCTCACGCACGAAACGGTCCAGGTCGAAGTAGCGCTGCCGATTCGGGAGGTCGAGCAGCGGCGGAAGCACGCGCACGATCAGCGGCAAGGTCCCGAGCGCCTGTCTGACCCTTCCCCCCGCTCCGATGGGGCGTCGCGGAACCTGATCCTCTCCCAGGTCACGGAAGATGATGTTCTTGTGCCCGTAGTGATCCTCCGGAGTCGTGCCCACCTGCGTCCACTCCCATCCCAGGAAGGCAACCACGTCCGGGTTCTTCGCATCTTGGGCAACCGCATTGCACTGACGGATCGCCTCCTTCGTCTCTTTCCAGCGCCTCGGCGTCAGGCCCTCGGCGTGGTCGTTGATGGACCAGAAGTCGAGCGCCGAGCAGTAGCGCGCGAAGTCACAGGCGTCGGCGGGGGGATGCGCGCCCTCGCCCTGCATCATGGGCAGGCTTCCGCGAAAGGCGTCGGTCGAGAAGGTGGTGTGCACATGCAGGTCCCCGAAGAGGATCTGGCTTTGAGCGGGCGCTCCGCGCGCGAGTGCGGCGCTCTTCTGAGCCCGCGCCCGGGCCGCGACCGTGCCTGCAGGTATGGGCGTGGGGGTGATCACGCCCGGGCCCTCGTGTCTGCCGTAGAGACCGAGCACCATCCCGACAACGTAGGTGACCGGGACCGCAAGCACGAGCAGGAGGATGATGCCGGTGCGCTTCATCATGCGGCAAAGCCCGCTGCCATGACGGCGGCTATTGGTCCGCTTCGAGCGCTTCCAGCACCCTGGCCGGGTGGTCGGCTGCCTTGGGCACGCGCGCCCAGTGCTTCTTCACCTTTCCGCCGGGGTCCACCCAGACGCTGGACCGAATCACACCCGTCGTCTTCTTGCCGTACATCATCTTCTCGCCGAAGGCACCGTACCTTGTCATCACCTTGCGGTCGGGATCGGAGAGCAGGGTAAAAGGGAGCTTGTACTTGGTGGCGAACCGCTCATGCGAGGCGGCAGCGTCAGGGGAGATCCCGAGCACTACCGTGTTCCGCTGCTTGATCTTGTTGTAGAGATCGCGGAATCCGCAGGCCTCCTTGGTGCAGCCCGGTGTGTCGTCTCTGGGGTAGAAATAGATGATCACGTTCTTACCCCGGAGATCGCGCAGCGCCACCTTCTTGCCGCGGGCATCCTCGAGTGTGAACGCTGGAGCGGCCTTCCCTTCCTCGATCGCCATTCCGCAGGTCCTCCTTCGGCTGGATACTGGCGAGCATACCTGGCCCGGCTGCGCATTTGCACCCCCAGAGCCGACGCGCGCACTCGCTGCCCGAGCAGGCCCGATGGCGTACAATGGCAGCTTCTCTATGCGCCACTCGCAGGGGCAGGATGACGCTCGAGTCCGCACGTTTCGACGAGAACTACGCTCTTAGCGACAGGTATACGCTCGAGTCGGGGCGAGTTTACCTCAATGGGATCCAGGCCCTCGTGCGGCTTCCGATGCTGCAGCGCCAGCGCGATCTTGCCGCGGGCCTGAACACCGCCGGCTTCATCTCAGGCTATCGTGGCTCACCGCTCGGGACCTACGATATGGCCCTCTGGCAAGCCAAATCGTTGCTCGAGCAGCACCAAATCCGCTTCGAGCCCGGGATCAACGAGGACCTGGCGGCTACCGCGGTCTGGGGCTCGCAGCAGGTCAACCTGCTCGAAGGCGGCCGTTACGACGGCGTGTTCGGCATCTGGTACGGCAAGGGGCCAGGGGTCGACCGCTCCTGCGATGCGCTCAAGCACGGCAACTACGCCGGAACCTCGCCTCACGGGGGCGTGCTTGTGCTCACGGGCGACGACCCCAGCGCGAGGTCCTCCTCGATCGCGCACCAGAGTGAGCACGCGCTCATCCACTGCGGTATTCCGATCCTGAACCCGTCCACCATCCAGGAGTATCTCGACCTCGGTCTCTACGGCTGGGCGCTCTCCCGCTTCTCGGGCTGCTGGATCGGTTTCAAGTGTCTCACGGATACGGTCGACAGCTCGCGCTCGGTGGCGCTGGGTCCGGAGCGCGTTCGGGTGGTGATTCCGGACGACTTCGAGCCGCCCGAGGGCGGCCTGAACATCGGCTGGGCCAACCTTCCGCTGGCGGTTGAACGCCGGCTCTTCCAGCACCGACTCAAGGCGGTCGAGGCCTTCGTCCGCGCCAACGGTCTCGATCGGGTCGTGCTCGACAGCCCCAAACGCCGACTCGGAATCGTAACGACCGGCAAGGCCTACCTCGACGTACGCCAGGCGCTCGACGAGCTTGGCCTGGACGAGTCAGCCGCAGCGGACCTCGGTCTCTCGCTTTACAAAGTCGCCATGACCTGGCCGCTAGAGCCCGAAGGCGCCCGTCGCTTCGCCGCGGGACTCGAGGACCTGCTCGTGATCGAGGAGAAACGGCCGATCATCGAGGAGCAGCTCGCCAGGCTGCTCTACAACCTGGAGGATCGACCGCGGCTCGCGGGCAAGATCGATGAGCAGGGCAACTTCCTCGTGCCCGCCGAGGGGGAGCTTACGCCGTCAGAGGTGGCGGAAGCTCTGCGTACCTGGCTCGAGCGGCGCGCACCCGAGCTGGCCGGGCGCCTGCGCTCGCGCGTCTACAGCCAGGCTCCCGCCTCGCCTGCCACCTCGCTCATGCGCCTACCCGCGTTCTGCTCGGGCTGCCCGCACAACTCCTCGACGGTGGTGCCGGAGGGCAGCATCGCCATGGGCGGCATCGGCTGCCACGGGATGGCGGTCTGGCTGCCCGAGCGCCGCACCCTGGCCGTCACGCAGATGGGCGGCGAGGGAGCCAACTGGATCGGACAGGCGCCCTTCACCGACACCCCGCACATCTTCCAGAACATGGGCGACGGAACCTACTTTCACTCGGGCCTCCTGGCCATCCGCGCCGCGGTCACGGCCAAGGTCAACATCACCTACAAGGTGCTCGCGAACGGCTCGGTCGCCATGACCGGCGGCCAGCCCATCGAGGGTGTGTCCATGGAGGGCGAGGTCACCGTGCCCGAGATCGCGCGCCAGCTCGACGCCGAGGGCGTCGGACGCATCGCCGTGGTGAGCAACGAGCCCGACAAGTATCCACGCAATGCAGGCTTCCCCAAGGGCGTCACTTTTCACCACCGCGATGAGCTCGACCGAGTTCAGGTAGAGCTGCGCTCGCTACCGGGGGTGACGGCCATCGTATACGACCAGATTTGCGCAGCCGAGGCGCGTCGTCTGCGCAAGCGCGGCGAGTTCCCGGACCCCGATCGTCGCATCGTGATCAACGAGCTGGTGTGCGAGGGTTGCGGCGATTGCAGCGTGCAGTCCAATTGCATCTCGGTCGAGCCCGTAGAGACCGAGTTCGGCCGCAAGCGCAGGATCAACCAGTCCAGCTGCAACAAGGACTATTCCTGCCTTAAGGGCTACTGCCCCAGCTTCGTGAGCGTGCTCGGTGGCCGAGT
>SMWZ01000005.1 GCA_004356455.1 Deltaproteobacteria bacterium | reverse complement strand
TCTCCGGATGGAACGCAGGAATTGGTTCATCGATGCCGACACCCACATCACGGAGCCGGGAGACGTCTGGACGTCCCGCCTGCCAGAGAGGTTCCAGGACGGGGCGCCGCGCATGATCCGCACGGACGACGGAGTCGACGTATGGCAGTTCGGACGAACCGAGCGCAAGATCCCGGTGGGCGCCACCGCGGTGGCGGGCTGGCCGGAGCCATTCCCTTCAATTCCCAAGAACCTGGACGAGTGCCCGCCGGCCGCCTACGACGCCAAGGCGCGCCTCGCGTACATGGACGAGATTGGCGCCTGGGCGATGGCCCTCTATCCCAACATCGGAGGCTTCGGCAGCGAGACCTTCCTTGGACTGGACGATCCCGAGCTCATGCTCGCATGCGTGCGGGCCTACAACGACTGGCTCATCGAATGGATCTCTCCCGATCCGCGCCGTTTCATCCCGGTGATGGCGACCCCCTTCTGGGACGTCAACGCCGCGGTAGCCGAGATCCATCGATGCCGCGAGATCGGGCATCGGGCCATCCTCTTCACGAGCGCTCCCCAGGATTTTGGAATGCCGTTCATCGGCGACCGCCACTGGAATCCCATCTGGAACGCCGCCCAGGAGGTCGACCTCCCCATCAGCCTGCACATCGGCAGCGGAGACTTCCAGGATCAGCTCATGAATCCAGCGCGCTTCGCCGCGCATGGCATCGGACCCAGCACGGTCTCGGGGTCGATGTCCATCCTGCTCGCCAACGCGATCCAGCTGATGGATGTCGTGATGTCGGGGATCCTGCCGCGAAATCCGCGGCTCCGGCTCGTCACTGTAGAGAGCGGGATCGGCTGGCTGCCCTTCGTAAAAGAGGCCCTCGACCACGGCTTTGACTACGCAAACGTTCGGACCGAGAAGCCCGAGTTCACGAAGCGCCCCAGCGAGTACCTGCGCGAGCAGGTCTGGACCTGCACCTTCTTCGAGGAGTTCGCAGTGAAGAACTTCCTGGACGAGATTGGAACCGATCGCGTGCTCTTCGAGACCGACTATCCTCACCCCATCTGCCTCTATGGAAACGAAGTCCGCCAGAAGATCGACGCGGCCTTCGGCGATCTGTCCCAAGAGGTTCGCGACCAGGTCCTCTTCTCCAACGCCGCCGAGCTCTATGGCGTGGGTACTCCCGACCGCCCCTGGCAGGGAGGTTCAGCGGGTTCCTAAGGGAGGCATACCCTCCCTACGCGCCCCTTCTCAAGAAGCGTCGTAGCCGGTCCGAATCGAGTAGGAACTCCCATGCGGGCTCCTGCAGATGAGCGGTTTCGGAAGCGGATCCCCTGCGCCTTCAACGCGGGCGGGCGATCGCGTTCTGGACTGGTCCTCAATGTCTCCCGGAGCGGCCTCTTCCTGCAGACGAGCATGCCCGAAGGCTCGGGAACCGTAGTCGATCTCGAGCTGAATCCGCTGGAGCGGGCGAAGCCGATCGCGCTCACGGCCCGCGTTGTGTGGAGGAGGGCCGTCCCGGCGCAGTTGCGCACGATCGTAAATGGTGGGTTCGGCATGCAGATCATCCGGGCCGACGAAGCCTACTACGGTCTCCTATCCGCACTGGTGGAGAGGCGCGGCACGACGCCCGACGGCCGGCGGCCCGCTGAGCGGGGGAAAGATCCGTAGAACGTTGGGTGTCAGGTCAGCTTCCCGGTACCTGGCGGAGCTCGAGCAGACCCGCATCACGATCCTGTTGTAGGACGGTCCCCACAGAGCTTCCGCTGCTAATCAGAGCCGGGCCGCCAGCTCGCACGCGGCGATCCTCTCGGGGCGCAGACCTGGTTGTCGCCTTGTAGTAGAGTGGGGCGCGACGGAGGCGCACCGGACAGCTCCCCGGCGAGGGCCCGGGGGATTCGTGTCGCGGGGCGCCGGGATCCAGGGAGGTGGTATGAGACTCCGAGGAATTCTGATCGCGAGTGCTGCGCTGGGACTAATGGCCGGCGGGCTGAGCTGCGCGCCAGCCGAAGGCGGAGAGGTGGAGTGCGCGGGCGTCAACGGTTGCTCGGGCAAGGGCGAGTGCTCCGCCGCGGACGGAAGCCACGACTGCGGCGGGAAGAACAGCTGCAAGGGCAAGGGCTGGGTGCACACCGATTCCGCCGATGAGTGCACCAAGCAGGGCGGAACCGTTCGCAAGGGGTGAGCGGCCTTCCCGACCTCGGACACGGCGTAGGTCTGCGGCGCGAGCACTTCGAGCGGGTGCTCGCAGGCCCCACGCGCGTGGACTGGTTCGAGGTCATCTCCGAGAACTTCATGGTGAAGGGGGGGCGCCCGCTCCACGTTCTCGAGCGTGTGCGGTGCGACTACCCTGTGGTCCTGCACGGGGTGAGCCTGTCGATCGGATCGACCGATCCCCTCGACTGGGACTACCTCGACCGCCTGCGGGAGCTGGCCTCGTGGGTCGAGCCGGCCTGGGTATCCGATCACCTGTGCTGGACCGGAGTCGGCGGGCACAACGCGCACGACCTGCTGCCCCTACCCTACACGGAGGAAGCGCTCGACCACGTCGTGGCGCGCGTGGGAGCGGTGCAAGAGCACCTGGGTCGCCGCATCGCGCTCGAGAACGTCTCGACCTATCTCAGCTTCGCGAACTCGACCCTGTCGGAGTGGGAGTTCCTGGTCCAGCTGGCGACCCGTGCGGACTGCGGGATCTTGCTCGACGTGAACAACGTCTACGTGAGCGCCGCGAACCAGGGCTTCGATCCCAGGACCTATCTCGAGGCCGTGCCGCCGGAGCGTGTCTGGCAGGTGCATCTCGCCGGGCACACCGACCGCGGCAGCCACCTGCTCGACAGCCACAGCCGCTGCGTCTGCGAGGAAGTCTGGGAGCTGTATCGCTTTGCCACCCGGCGATTCGGGGCGGTCGCGAGCCTGGTGGAGTGGGACGAGGACATCCCGGAGTGGGACAGCCTCGAGGCCGAGAGCCTGCGGGCGCGCGAGGTGCAGCGCGAGGCACTCGCCGACTCGCGCATGAGTGACTGACGGTGCAGCGCTTTCCCGATCTGAAAGGCCTGCAGTCGCTCTTCTGGGGGCTCATTTCCGCACCCGAGGGTGTGGCCAAGCAGGTGGCGGAGCTGCGTCGCGCGGGTGTGCTCGAGTCCGAGGACCTCTCCTTTCTGGTACGGACCGACGCGCGGCTGGGTCCCGTCGAGCGCCTCGACATCTACGCCAACATGTACTTCTACCGCCTGCGCGACTGCCTGACGGAGGACTTCCCGAAGGTCGCGGCGCGCATCGGCGCGGCGCGCTTCCACAACCTCGTGACCGACTACCTGCTCGCGCACCCCTCTACGCATTTCTCGCTGCGGGAGCTGGGTGGTGCGCTGCCGGGCTTTCTCTGTACACACCCACTGGAGCGCGAGTTCCCCGTCCTCGCGGATCTCGCCCGGCTCGAGTGGGCGCGGGTGGAAGTGTTCGACGACGCGGATGCGCCGCCGCTCGCGCGGGAGGAGCTCTTGGAGGCGGGTGGGTCCGCCCCGGACAGTTTCGCGGTTGCCCTGATCTCGAGCGTACGCCTGCTGCGCGTTGATGCCTCGGTGCTGCCGCTCTGGAAGCAACTGGACGGCTGTGGCGGGGCCGAGGAAGACGGCGAGCGGAAGCGCCGCGCCCGACGCGCGACCCGGGGCGTCCGCGTCTGGCGCAAGGGCTTCTCCGTCTTCCACCGTTCTCTGCCGGATGACGAAGAGCGCTGTCTGCGGGCGCTCGCGGCGGGGGGCGTGACCCTCGCCCAGCTCGGCGAGCTCCTGCTCGAGCAGCAACCTCCGGATGCGCCGCCGGGGCGAGCGGCGCAGCGTCTTGCGGCTCTGCTCGGGCTGTGGGCGGGCGACGAGCTCCTCACTTCACACGGGCCCGCTGCTCTCCGTTAGGCAGGGAACGTCCCCTGTGCCGAGTACAGGTCGTATAAGGGCGGTTTTGGGGGAGCTTGACCTGAACTGCAAGACCTAGTTAGCGTCGAGCTTGACAGCCGCGTCCTCATAGAAGGCGACCGACGAGGGTCATCGACCGTGCGTTAGTAGCGGGAGCCAGGAGTGTCTTTTGACTATCAGCCGGTTCTGAAGGGTGACCTCGTTGAACTCAGGCCGCTTTGCTCCGAAGACTGTGGTCAGCTCTACGCCATCGCTTCAGATCCGCTTATCTGGGAACAACATCCGGTCAAGAATCGCCATGAACCAGGGGGGTTCAAGCTATTTTTCGGGGAGGCCTTGGCGTCTGGTGGTGCTTTGATTGCCATTGATACCGGCACTCAACGGGTGATTGGGTCGTCGCGCTTCCATGGGTACGACAAGGAAAGAAGCGAGGTCGAGATCGGCTGGACATTCCTGGCCAGATCCTACTGGGGTGGCATCTACAATGGCGAGATGAAGCAGCTCATGTTGCGGCATGCGTTCCGATTCGTGAGCTGCGTCGTCTTTCTTGTTGCCCCGCAGAACCTGCGCTCGCAGCAGGCGCTGGGAAAGATCGGCGGCGTTCGCGTGGGATCGAGAGCTGATGGGAGCGGCCGAGACAGTTATGTCTACCAGATCACTGCGTCAACTTTCGCACAACTATGATTGACGTGACCCCCGGAAACGCGATCGTTGAGAAACTCAGTTCTTCTTCGAGAACGCTGGGAACACGGCCGCTCGTCCTGTCCCCTCCTATGTGTTCTACGCCGAGAGCGGCGCCTGAGACCCCTCGATCGACTCGTCACTCTTTCGAGACCCGCGCCAACGGCAACGCCTGGCGGCATCGTACAGTTCGTGAGCATCCCCTCCGATGGAAGCTCCATGCGATCTCTTCGCTGGATATCGATCGGGCTCGCACTATGTGTGTTCGTCCCCTGTTGGGCGGGTGCCGAGGAGTGGATCCCGCTCGGGAAGGGGATGCGGTGGGGCTATCGGGTCGCGACCGTCAACCAGACTGTAATCGCGGGCATGCAGCACACCCAGCGCGAGCGGGGCACTCGCGACGTGGAAGTCCGGGACGTCTCCGCATCGCTTCCAGAGTCTCCCTACGAGGTGGTCGAAACGCGCGCGATCCGGACCGACGGTCAGCAAAGCGTGAACCGCACCACCTCCCGCAGCTGGTTGCGAACGGACGAGCGCGGAGTCCTCGTCTTCGGCGAGGAGTTCCCCAATCCTTTCGCGGTCGGAAAGCGCGAGTTCGTACGTTACGAGCCGCCGCTTCGGTACCTTCCGGCCGATCCCCGTCCCGGAACCACCTGGCACGTCGGGGTCGAACGGGCGATGGGACTGCGCATCGACCTCACCGGGACGGTGATCGGAACGCGCGACGCCAGGAGCGCGGTGGGGCTGCACCGCGGCTGTCTCGAAGTCCGCTACACCGGGCAGATCTCCGGTCACTTCGAGTCCCCGGACGGGCCGTTGTCCGTCGTCAGTGGAAGCGTCATGGTCACGAGCTACTACGCGCCCGGCCTCGGTAGCGTGCTGGAGAAGGAATACCAGGAGATGCGTCTGCGCATGCCAGACGGTCAGATCGTCGCGGCCAGCGCTCGCACGGAGATGGTGCTCGAGACCAGCAGCCTGCTCCCGAGCGCACCCGCCAGCATGCCACCGCCAGCTCGATGAGATCCAAGCGTTCGCGGATTTGCTCACCAATTGTGAGCTGCAGGGTTGCGCGCTAGGACGCCTTCTTCGGAATGATGACGCAGAGGCCGTGAAGCGTGCTGAAAACCCTCATAAGGTGGGTGGGTGTCTCCTGCCGGTTCAGCTGCTCGTCCAGCGGATCTGCGATCCCGAAGGCTGCGGCCAGACAGTAACGTTCCCAGATGCCGGTCCTGCTGGTGATATTGGGATCGTCCTTGGTGATCTCCATCTTCGGATTGCAGAGGATCGCGCTGCAGTCGTGGATGGCCAGGCGCCAGTCCGGCGTCCTGAGCACTTCCTGGATCACGTTCAGAATCAGCTTGTACGGGTGCGCGTCCAGGTAGATGAGCCCGGGCGGGTGGATGTCGAGGACGTCGTGCTTGAACGTGTCCGTGAGGTCTTTCAACACCAGGTTCGCTTCGTCCGGCTGGAAGTGCTTCACCAGGTTGGCGATGTCGAAGCACTGGATCTTGATCGGCATTCCGAGCTTGCGCGTCATGTCGATCATACGGCGCGTCGACTTTCCGTACTGCGTCCCGACCTCAATGATGGACTTCGGTGCGAACAGCTTGAGCATCAGGAACAGGATGAAAGACTCTTCCGTATTGAGCGTCTTTCGCTCTTTGAGTGTCTTCGTGTACTGCTGCCGCTTCGAGAAGGACCGGTAGTCGCGCCAGAGCAAGTCGACCTCGGTCTTGGGCGTCGCGAAGAAGTCCGAAATCTCCGTCAGGAGCCGATTGCTGTCGATTTTCTTGGGCCAGTCGACTTTAAACATGCTCGGTCGTGTGGAGATCCGCTCCCTGTCAGCCGCGCCGCGCAGCCCAGAATTTCCCACTTACCTTGCACCTTTTTAGCCGGGACGCTCTGGCTAGGCTGCTCGCCCGATGTTACGCTGCCGACGCCCGTCGCTCAACTGGGGGAACGGTCCCGAGTGGCCCCGCGGCGCGCCATCCTACGCCGAGCGTAAGCTACTGCGCTGAGGAAACGCGACGACTCGTGCATGCCGACGGCGCAAGAGAGGAGATTATACAGTCTGTGAGGGTTTATGCGCCGCTTGCCCTTTCCATTCTCGTGGGCACAGCAACCGCGCTCGCCCAAGAGGTCATCCCGTCAGCCACCTTGTCACCTTCCTTTGCATTGCGGAACGTGACCCGACTGACCGAGCAAGAGGGTTTCATGGGCGCTCTCTGGTCACCGTCGAACCAGAACCACATCGCTTTTACCAGTACGGGGTACCGTGGCTTGTTTCTGTTATCCCTGTCGACGGGCGAGATTCGGCAACTGACCACGGATCGGCTCTCCGGCTTTCGGTTTGTCTGGATGGCTGATGGGGAGCACATCCTGTACCGGGCCAAGGGAGATCACTCAAGAGCGGCTATCAAGGCTGTTGAGCTGCGGAATGGGGCACTGATGAGAGTATCAGACGAGAGTCAACATATCGGTCCTCCCATCGAGACCGGGCCTGGGACCGTTAGTTACAGGCAGGAAGGACGGATTGAGACGAGGTCGATTGGGCGGCGAGGAGTTCCGTCATCCCAGAAACCTTTCGCTTATCAAGAGAACGACAACATCTTCATCGTGCAAGCCGGAAACACAGCTCAAGTTACGCGTGGCAGCGGCAAGTTTTACCTTCCCGGGCTGTCGCCCGATGGCACTCGCGTGCTGTATGAGGAGATCTCATCGGGTATTTACGTCACCGATCTGCGGGACGGTCAAACCTATCCGCTGGGTAAGGGGAACCACCCCCGTTGGTCGCGCAATGGAAAATATGTTGTCTTCGACGTCCCGGAAGATGACGGGCACACCTTGGTGGCCTCGGAGCTCTTCATTTGTCGCTACGATGGCTCTCTGAGAACCAAGCTGACCGACACGCCCCAATCGATCGAGCAGAGGCCGGCCCTCTCTGCAGACGGCAAACGGTTGGTCTTCGACGCAGGCGGCGCCCTCTATGCTGCGGACCTCCTGCTGAGCGAAGGTCAGGTCCAGCGCTAACGCCAGCAAGATCTTTGTTGAAGGGCGCGGTTCAGCTACTGGCTACGTGTTTCCTCCTCACAGGAACGGCCTATGCACAGTTAACCGGCCTTGTTATCGGTGTGGACCCGGGTCATGGGGGAGCTGATTCGGGCGCGATCGGCCCGATGGGGCTGAAGGAGTCTGATGTAAACCTCAGCACAGCTCTCTTGCTGAAACAGTATCTTGAGGCAGACGGGGCCACCGTCTTGATGACAAGGACGAGCAACGTACTCGTGAGTTTGTCATCGCGGTCGAGTTATCTGAACAGTAATGGCGCGGACCGGGCGATTTCGGTCCACCACAACTCTGTCTCCGATGCCTCCGTAAACCGTACGATGGATTTCGTCTTTTGTGGGTTTTGCTTCGCGCTGGCCGGGGACCTCGCTTCCGCGATCATCCAGCGCCTTGGCATGGCTACGGGCCTCCCCCTTGGGCCGGCGGTGGCCACGCCCAATGTGATTTGCAATGGGGGCTGGAGCTGTGGCCGGCAGGGGGTCGGCCAGGCGAATTTCCACATGGTCCGAGAAACTGCCATGCCTGCTGTCTTGGTTGAGGTGTCTTTTATTTCGAACCCGGGGGAGGAGACGAGGTTAACCTCCACGAGTTATCTCGATGGCAACGCTTGGGCAATCTATGCGGGTACGGTAGATTCGAACTCATCTGAGGTCGACAGCGATGGTGACGGTGTGCTCGACGACGGCGACGGGTCCGGAACCGTGGGCGATCATCCGTGTGTCGGAGCAGCGAGCGCAATTTGCGACGACAACTGCCGATACACCTACAACCCGGCCCAGGCGGATAACGGTGGGGTCCTAAGCGCAATCGGGGACGGCATAGGAGACGCGTGCCAGTGCGGAGACATCAACGATGATGGCTCCGTTGACCCAGCAGACATCGACGCCTTCCGTGTCTATCTGGCCAATCCGATTGGAGTTCCGCTCTCCCCTGCAGGCGAGAGCAAGTGTATGCTGGTCGACGAGCCGCACCCCTGCAATATCCTCGACGTTACGATTCTGAGGCGAGCCCTGGCGGTCTCGCCACTTCCACCCGGTATCGCCCCGATCTGCGAAGCCGCCAGGGGAGCCTGACGGTAGGACGTCGATCGGGTCTATCCACGTCTGGGCACTGGTCTCGCGTGGGCTCTGGGGTCGCGGCCGATTAAGGGGGGGGCCGGGACTTCCGATAAGCAGCGAAGCACCTGCTCGGCAGGGCGAAAAGGGGACGGTATGCAGAAGCTTCTGGTCCTAGCGTTCCTGGCCGGCGTCCTTTTCAAGGGTTATCAGTACCTGGACTCCAAGCTGTACAGATATGTTCTGATCGACCCGTATTCCCAGATCACCATTTATGGCACTGACGGGTGTTCTGTTTCTAAGCGCATCAGAGCAGACCTGGACAAGAACGATATTCGATTCTCCTACAAAAACCCGATCCAGAACAAGGGGCATAGTCGGGAGTTGTCGAGGATTTATAATCGGCAATTCGACAAGCGCGAAAGGGTGCAGCTTCCGGTCGTTGTGGTGGACAACGACCTCATCTTCTACCCAAGCTTTGATGGATTGATGAAGACGTACGCGAAGAAGGAGTTCGCCCTTTTCGATTGAGCGCGTTCGGAACGCGCAAGAACTCCCGAAGACCCTCGTACACTTACACGGACCACCGACCCGCAGAGAATGCGCGCGCCTAGACCGATCGGAGCGCTGGACCGGGCTAGCGGCGCTTGTTCGGGCGACCGATGTGGATGTAACGACGGATCTTCCCCTTGCTCGAGAGGGGTGTTCTCCGGTTTTTCCAGAACTCGACGCGATTCCCTATCGGTGCGAAGCGATGGCCCTGTTTCAATGGCGAAGCATGCCCGTTACGGCGGCTTTGCTTGGCGTCTCCTCTAGATCCCTAGGCCCTGCTTGGCGCGTCTGAGGAAGCGCTCGCGTTCTTCGAGGCCGTGAATCCCGCCGTTGATGCGCTGGCTCACCATGAGGACGTCGTCTCGGTCGGCCCACAGGTGGATGCCGTTGCGGTCCCAGTACCAACCGGCCACGTCCACACAGCGGGAGACGCTGATGGCAATGGCGTCTGGGTTCACAACGAAGTCCACACCCGTCTCGTTCGAGTAGAGGCGGTAGTTCGTCTTGCCCGTAAGCTGGATCAGGCCGCGACCCCGGTAACGCCAGCCGTCTCCGCTTGCCTCTGGCCCGTTGCCCAAGCGGTTGGCGTAGACGCGGTTGGCGATTCTCTCGGGCTGGCGGGCGAAGGCCTCGGGCTCGCCCGGCTGAGCGAAGTACTTGAAGAAGACCGCCCGCAGCCCATCGGCACTGTAGTTCAGGTTTTCGCGGGTGGCTGAGAAGCTCGCGCTCTCGTGGGCGATTTGTGCCAGAAAGTGAGCACGGCGCAGGGGCGTCGTGATCGTCCAGCGCGCCATGGTCTGGTCAAGGGGCCCGAGGTACTTCCGTGCGTTCGCGTCAGAGATCTCGGGAACGATCGTTTGGAGCTGGGCAAGGGTAAGCGGCGGCGCGAAGCCCTCCGCCTGGCCCTCACGCTCCTCGTCAAACGCCCTCCAGGTGGCCGCGCCCACAACGCCTGTCACGGGCAACCCGCGCTCGCGCTGGAAGGCGCGCACCGCGCGATCCGACTTGCCACCAAAATCTCCATCGGGTCGCCCCACCTGGCCGAAGCCCAACGCGATGAGGTGGCGCTGCGCGAGGCGCACCGCCTCACCCTTCAAGTGGGGGTTCTTTAGTCGGAGGACGGGTCGGGACATGCCAGTCCGAGCCTGTCTGCGATCGACTCAATGGCCAACGATCGGACACGCGTAGTCATATCCAGATTCCTCCGTCACCGTTGTCCCCAAGGTGCCCAGCGCATGTATCGGCCCCCCGCGCCAGGGCTCCGCCCACTTTGTGAAGGCGCCGCTGGGCCGTTAGTCGTACGCCGGAGTCCGGAGCAGAACCGGTATTTGAGCCCCAGCCCGAAGGTCCAGTCGTCCACATCGAGCCCGAGCTCTTCTCGGATAGCCCAAGCCCCAGCTTGTCCGAGGGCTTGATATCCCGGTAGCCCCCGCCCGCCAGCGCATAGGGAGTGTTCCGTAACCCCGTGTTGCGCATGCCTCTCCGTGGCGACCATCTGGTCTAAAGTTCCAAGTTGAGCGTCCGATAACTCTTATGTTCGCACCTGTCGGCTCGGAGGCTCGGGTCGCAGGTGAGCAAGAAAACGGAGAGAGCGGGCCGGCTCATGTCCACCTGCTCCTCGAACAGGCAAATCCGTGGAAACACGGAGACGCAAAGCCAGTGCCCTCCCTCGGGCTTCCCGAGCGGGTCGAACGGCTGCCGAAGGGAGAAGGAAGAACATGAGACGTACGGCTGCTCTCTGTCTACTCGTCCTGCTGTCGGTTCTTGCGACAGCATCCAAGGTCCACGCGCAAGCCGTTCTCAACCCGAATCAGATATCGGGTCAGCTGGCATTCACGAATCAGAACCCCGAGATCCTCAATATCTTCGACCGGAACGGCCTAAACCAGGGATTCAGCTCTGCCTGGGTGCGTGCAGACAGCATCGGTATCACGCCGGCGCTCAATAACTACACGTTCCCGCAGGCCGAGAGCGGAACGAGCATCCCGTATGAGATCACGGTCGAGTCTTCCCCGGATGGGATCGCCTACCGTGTGACCGCCTGGGCTTACCTCAGGGGCTATGGGGAGCGCTATCACTTCGAGTCCATCGAGTCGGACCTCGTGACCCCGGAACCGAGCCCGGATGTCAGCGTTGACATCGCGGAATGCGCGGGTGTTCTGGACATTGGCTGGGTGGACTCCAACGCCCATCCGGTGGCCGTACAGGGCTTCGACATTCGAGCCTTCCGGGAGAGCGTAGCGGGATCAAGCAGATTCAACATCGTGCAGGCCCAGTCCTGGCTCTGGTCGGGGAGCACCTCGCAGACCTACGTGATGGTCCGTGGCGATGGCGCGGACTACGAGCTGTCCATCTACTACGACTCCGGCACCGATCCCTACTCGAACAAGATCCGCGGTCTCTGCAAGCAAGCCGTAACCGTGAGCTGTGACG
>SMWZ01000064.1 GCA_004356455.1 Deltaproteobacteria bacterium | reverse complement strand
TTCTGGACTCGATCGGAGCGCCCTACCTCGAGCCCCATCTGCGCTGCCTGCGCGTGGGTGGGAGCCTCATCCTGATTGGCCTGATGGGGGGCGCAAAGGCGGAGATCAACCTGGGGATGCTGCTCGCTAGGCGGCTCTCGCTGATCGGGTCCACCTTGCGGGCACGCTCCGTGGATGAGAAAGCGGCGATCGTGCACGGGTTCCTGGAGCGCTTTGGTGAGGCACTGCGCAGCGGCACCCTCCAGCCCGTCGTGGATCGGGTGCTCTCGCTGGCGAGCGCGCAGGAGGCGCACGACGTGGTCGAGCGCAGTGAGCACTTCGGCAAGGTGGTCCTACGCGTGCGGGACTAGAATCCGAGCGAGGGCTCGTCGCTGGCCTGGATCAGCTCGGGGCCGTCGTTGTGCGTGGAGTTGACACGCCTCGAGACCGGACACGCGCGCAGCGCGTCAGCGGTCATGGGCTGGAGCAGGTCCCGCAGCGCCTCGGGCTTGCCATCGAGTGCGGGATCGAGCCAGGCGCGCTCGGCCTCGGGCGGAAGGATCACGGGCATGCGGTTGTGAATCGGTGCGATCAGACCGTGGGCGGCGGCGGTGAGAATCGTACAGCTTTGCAACGTCTGTGGGACGATCTGGTTTGGATCCCGCCACTCGGCCCAGAGTCCGGCCATGGCGAAGGGTTCCCCGCTCTCGAGGGAGATCCAGTACGGTGTCTTGCCCCGCATGGGCCCGGTATGCGCCTGCCACTCGTAGAAACCGTCCGCCAGAATCAAACAGCGCTGGCGCTGGAAGGAGTCCCGGTACGCGGGCTTGCTCGCCACCGTCTCGACGCGGGCGTTGATCATCCTGGGAAGCTTCGAGCGATCCTTCACCCAGTAGGGTACCAGCCCCCACTCCATCAGCTCCGCGACTCGTTCATGTCCTCGCGTGTGAACGGTCAGGATGGGCTGGGACGGCGCGATGTTATAGCGCGGGCCCAAACCCCCGATGCCATCCAGCTTGACCTCGAAACGTCGCGCCAGAAGCTGCTTCTCGGTGTGGAGCGTGAAGCGTCCGCACATCTTCCCGGGTCGAGTCCTATCGCACCGACGGGCTCGTCGGAGGGCCCTTGAGCTCGATCACGTTGCCGTCTGGGTCGCGGATGTACATCGAGGGTCCTACGCCCTCCGCGCCGTAACGCTGATCCACGTCACCTGGCTCCACGCCATGCGCCGCCAAATGCGCGCGCAGCTCGGGCTCCACGAACCTCTCGATGCGCAACGCCACATGGTCCACGTTCCGTCCTTCCTTGCCGGCGGCGGCGCCGCCCTGCTGGCCCAGAGGCTTCTCGAGGTCGACCAGATCGATCAGGGACGTGCCGGCGCGCAGCTGGAAGAGCCCCAGCGCCTCGACGCGTCGTTCCTCCCGGCAGCCCAGGACCTCGACGTAGAAGCGCAGCGAGCGCTCGATGTCACGCACCCGCAGCACCACGTGGTCGATGGAGCGGACCTGGATCATGTTCTCTGCTCTCGTCGTCAGCGTATCAGAGATCCGGGATTGCGTGCTATGGTCCGCGCGTTCGCCCGCCTGGGCTTCGCGGGTACAGGGAGGTGCGATGAGCGAGGTGCGATTGACACAGCTCGTCCCTGCCGGCGGCTGAGCGCGTAAGCTCGGCGCCGAGGACCTGGTTCAGGTCCTGAAAAAGATCGCTCCGTTCAGCCACCCCTGGGTGGATGGCGATGCCGCCCCCATGGAGGACGCGGCCGTGCTGCGCCCGGAACACGGATCGCCCCTGGTCTTCACCGTCGATTTCATCACGCCCGTGGTGGATGACCCGGAGGACTTCGGCGCGATCGCCGCGGCCAACTCGCTCTCTGACGTCTACTCGATGGGGGGAGAGCCCCAGGCCGCGCTCGCGATCTGCGGCTTCCCAGAGGGCAAGATCCCTTACGAGGTGCTCGAGCGCATCTTGCGCGGTGGGCGCGACAAGGCCGCGGAGGCGGGCTGTGCCATCGTGGGAGGCCACACCGTGATCGATCCCGAGCTCAAGTACGGGCTGTGCGTGATCGGTGTCGTGGATCCCGGGCAGGTGCTCGAGCAGACGCGCGCGCAAGCCGGGGATCGTCTGGTGCTCACCAAGCCGATCGGAACCGGGATCATGGCCCAGGCCCTCAAGGCGCAGCGAGTCTCCGCTGAGGAGCTGAGCCGGGTCACTGCGTGCATGGCCACCCTCAACCAGGGGGCTAAAGACGCGAGCCTGGCGGCGGGTGCGCATGCCGCCACCGATGTGACCGGCTTCGGCCTGCTCGGCCATCTCCACCAGCTGCTCCTGGCCTCCGGATTGGCCGCGCGTATCTCCGCGGATGCGGTCCCGCTCTTCGGCTCCGTGCGGGCGCTGGCTGCGGAGGGGATGCTGCCCGGTGGGACCAAGCGGAATCTGGCCTACGTCGAGCCGCACCTGGATTGGGCGTCTTCGCTGGCCGAGCCCGATCGGCTCGTCCTGTGCGACGCCCAGACCTCGGGGGGCCTGCTGATTGCGGTGCCCCCGGGGGGGGAGGGCACCCTGCTGGCCGAGCTCGAGAAGCGCGGCGCCCCCGCGCGCGCAGTGATCGGCGAGCTGCTGGCAGGCGAGCCGGGCCGGATCGAGGTGACCGCGCGCTAGCCCTGCAAGTTTCGGGAGAAGAAGCTCAGCAGGGTCGTCCAGGCATCGCGCGCCGCCGCCGCCTGGTACGACGTGCGTTCACTGCAGAAGAATCCATGGTTCGCGCCCGGATAAGTTTTGAGCTCGTAGCTCTTCCCAAGCTCCTTCAGCTTTGCGTCGATCTGAGTGACCTGGTCCATCGGGATATACGGGTCCTCCTCCCCGAAGAAGAGGGTCATCGGGCAACGCATGCGATCCGCCTGCGGCAGGTGGTTCACGATGCCGCCTCCATAGAAGGGCGCGGAGGCCGCGATCTCGTTCGGCAGCGCACAGGCGGTGAGAAAGCTGAGGCGTCCGCCCATGCAGAATCCCATCACCCCGAGCTTCCGGCCCTGCACGTTCTCGCGCGCCCTCAGAAAGCTCAACGTGGCGCGCATGTCGTCCAGGAACTTCTCGTCGTTGACCCGCTGCATCAATCCGATGGCGCGCTCGAGCTGGTCGTAGCCGGCCTTGTTGTCCGGCAGGTCGCGGTAGTAGAAGTCGGGAGCCAGCGCGACGTAGCCTTCTCCCGCAAGCCGGTTCGCCACGTCGCAGATGTGAGGCAGCAACCCGAACGCCTCCATGATCACCACCACGCCGGGAAAGGGGCCCTTGCCCTCGGGCTCCGCCAGGTGGGCGGGCATCGCCGCCTCCGCTGTCTTGATTTCCACTGTGCTCGTCCGCATCTCTCCTCCCTTCTCGCCCCTTAGGGGGGAGCCATCTTACTACGAGCTCCAGCGCTCTCTGCACAGCGGTTGGGGGGACTGGCTCCGGCCCGGGCGCGGGTCCAGTAAGCGCCCGTGCGCTTACGCTCTTCGGCGGAGCTGAAGTGATAGGTCCAGAATGCCACCCGTACCGCCTGCGGCGCGCGCGGCAGCTCCCCCGAAAACAGGGACTGCACCGTGTCGGGCGCCTCGCAGAGTCGGTCGATGAGAGTGCGGACGTAGCGCGGCGTTCCGCGGCGAGAGCCCAGCCCGTAGAACCAGAGCCGAAAGTCGACACGCGGCTGGTGCGGAGCCACGAAGGGCGGGGCCCGATCCTCGGCCCCCGGCTTGAAACGCAGATCGTGTGCCGTCCAGGTACCCTCCCGGAACGTCTGAAACTCGGGCTCGGTCCGGGAGCGAGTGATGTGCCCGAAGAGGTGATACGTGTTCACCAGGCGAAACGGGGCGTAGATCTCCCGCAGGGGGGTGGTCGCTTTCCGAAAGCCTGGCGCATCCGCGAAACGGCGGATGCCTTCGATGAGTGAGGCCCCCAGGAAGAACGTGCACAAGGCCACGGCGCCAGCTCGCCTCGGCATACGCAGGGCGTGCGCACGGGTCCAGAAGCTCGTGCCGCTCGCGGCGGGCGGCGGGCGTGGCCACCAGCCGAGTAGCGCAGCGCGCATGCGGACCAGGTCGCGCTCGTCCAACAGGAACAGGTGCAGGGCCAGCGTGATGTAGCAGAAGAAGCCGTAGTTCGCGGTGGCGATGTTCAGGATCTGAAAGCCTGTGAAGACCGCGAACGCGAACAGCCGAGCGGCCCGCGGTCCGAAAATCAGGAGTGGCACGACCAGCTCGACGAGCAGCACCGCCCGGCTCTCGAAGTGGTGCCACCAGGCGGGTAGGTGATGCGCGTGCCAGGCGATCCACGTCGGGAGGGGCGCGGTCTCGTAGTAGAACGTCATGGCGCTGCCGTCGTGCCAGTCGTGCAGGTGAGATTGCCACTTGGCAATGCCCGACTCCCAGTAGAGCTTGAGCAGCAGCAGCCTGAAGAGCAGATGGATCCAGGCTGCGCGGCGATCGCGCGGCAGGGCGAGTGCCAGGAATCCGCACTCGAGCAGAAGATTGTCCCATTGAAACGAGAGAAAATCGCGGCAGGCGACCGCATAGCTCAGGTACAGAGGCAGCAGCAGCAGGATGCACACGCGGGGCCAGGCGCCCGCCAGGGCTAGGACGGACAGCGTCACACCGGCCCAGATGCCGGCGTGGATGGCCGGATCGCTGGCGTTCCACCAGAAGAGCGTGGGGAAGTCCCAGAGGTGGACGTCGGGCCGGGCGTGCAGCGTTTCGAGCAGCGGCGCAAGCGGCAAGAGTCCCTGACTGCCGATGAGCACGTCGACCTGAACGCCGAGCGACGCGAACGCAGCCAGGAAGATCAGGGCGAGTCCCCGATGGAATGTACGCGCGACCGCGGGGCCCGAGCCCTCTCCCCAGATCTCGCGGAGCCGGGTTTTCAGACCCGTGAGGCGCTCGCTATCGATCTTCGGTCACTCCTGTGTGCGCGGGGAGGCGCGGCAGCTCCACCGCGACCAGCGTACCTCCACCCGGGCGGTCTTCGATGCGAATGCGGCCCTCGTGGCCGCGTACCACCCCGTGCGCGATCGAAAGTCCCAGCCCCCTGCTGTCCTCTTTGGTCGTGAAGAACGATTCGAGCACTCGTTTGCGGAGCTCGTGGGGGATCCCGGGTCCCGTGTCGGAGACTCGAAATTCCAGCAGCTCGAGCCCGGGCACATCGCCCACCTCGAGCGTCAGCGTGCCCCCATCCCGCATCTCGTCGAGCCCGTTCTCCCCGATGTTCACCAGTGCCCTCCGCAGTAGCTTCCGATCCACCAGCAGGTGGTGGAGCGCAGTCTGCACCTTGAGCCTGAGCGTTACGGCCTGCGCCGCTGCGCGGCTCGCGAGTGCATCGCGCACGTCGGACAGGAGCTCCGCCGGGTCTGTGGCCTCCAGGTTGAAATGATCCTGTCGAAAGCTGTGGAGCATCTCGCCCACTACGTTCTTGATGCGATGGGCCAGGTGCAGAATGCGCTCTGGCTTGAGCCGGGCGCGCCGCGGGGCCTCGAGCGCCATCTCAAGCGTACCAATCAGTGCGGTCAGCGGGTTGTTGATGGCCTGAGCGATGCTGATCGCCAGGTCGCTCGCCGCGCCCAGGCGTTCGGCTTCGATCAGCGGTCCCTGTACCTCGCGCAGCTGGCGGTTCAATGCCTGCATGCCCCGTAGGCGTTGGGAGAGGTCGACCTCACTGCGGCTGGCCTCGCTCATGTCAGTGACGACCGAGAAGAAACCTTGCACCGCGCCGTACCCCCGGTGGTCCGGAACCAGGTCGACCCTGAGCTGACGCTCCCCAAGGCCTTGCAGCGGCACGATTCCTTCGAAGCGAACCGTCTCGCCTGCCAGCGCCGCCTCGATCTGCTTCTGCATCAGCTCATAAGCTGGCGCCCCCAGCACCTCCGCGACATGGCGTCCGAAGAGGCTCTGGCGGGAACAGCCGAGCCATTGCTCGAAGCTCTTGTTGCTGAAGCGGTAGCGCTGGCCTGCATCCACATAGGCGATACAGACGGGAAGTGCGTCCGCAAGGAACGCCAGATCAACCTGCATTCGCTAGCTCCCGTACCCGGCCTGACTTCGGACGAGTGTAGGATTCTACTCGAATCCGCCCCGTGGATGTGACGGGAAATCCAGCCGCCCCGGGGGGTCGTCAGCGAGCGTTGTCGGCTTGAGAGCGTCGCTGTACAGCGATCTTCGAGTCCCCCTTGACCTTGAACCCCGATTCAACCTGTAACTTCTCCTTGACCCCCCCCCAGGGGTGAAGGAGGACGGCACCATGAAGAAGGGAAAGCTCGCAACCCAAGGCGCGCTGGCTGGAGTCGCCCTCGTGCCTTTTGGCTTTGCTGGGTGGCAAATCTACCGAAGCCGCCGCTCAGTCCGGGAGACGCAGGAGATCGGCACATGACTCAAGTAAATCGGACCCGCGATTCCGATTTCCTCAACGACCGCCTGATCTGGGACCCATTGCGCGGGCTGTAACGTGGGCCTTATCACTGAGTGTGTTTGGTGTTGGCTGCCTCGCCAGCGCGATGCGCTGCGGCAGACGGCACTGCTTCTACACGGGCCCGTTCTTTCTGGTGATGGCGCTCGGCTCCCTTATGTACGGCTTTGGCGTACTCCCGATGGGCTCCTCTGGGTGGGCGATGATCGGCGTAACGACCCTGGTCGGCGCAGTCGTGCTGACCTACCTGCCGGAGCGGATCTGGGGAAAGTACAGCCGCGTTAGCTCCGAGGGCTGTTCGTAACCTCGAGCCTGGCGTGGAGGGACACCACCAGTTCGGGCTCATGTGCCGGCGGTACGGGACCTCGGGTGTGCCTCCGCGAGAGCTGCTGGTCAATGCCCTGAGGGGAGCCAGTCGCCGCGGCCGTTGACCCAGGGGGCGAGTCACGAGGAACTTCGTGCCGACGCTGCTGGAAGCAAGCGAGAGAATTGGTGGAGCTGAACGGGATCGAACCGTCGACCTCTTGAATGCCATTCAAGCGCTCTCCCAGCTGAGCTACAGCCCCACCGGTCGCGGGAGATGTGCGCGCGACGCGACGGAGGCTAGCCATGCCCCCCGGGGGGGTCAAGAGACACCGCAAGTCCGGGTCGACGCCCGCAGTTGCGTCCGGCACCTTCTGCGTCATGCCGGAGTGGCGGAACTGGCAGACGCGCGCGACTCAAAATCTGATCCGCCGCCTTCCGACAACTCCCCGTGATCACACAAGTCCTCGTTTTACCTGCATCGGAGCCACCGTGAATTGTGTGCAGGGCGTGCATTGAGAGCACCCGGTGTGCCCAGTTTGTCACCCGTTTTGTCACCCGGCCCTCACCTGTAGAGGGAGGTCTCGACCCGGTCGCTCCCGCAAGCTCCCTAACAGGCCGGTCTGCGGCCTCCTCTGCGCTCTGGCACCCTCAGGTGGGGCTCCTCCGCTCAGGGCTCAGCGTC
>SMWZ01000063.1 GCA_004356455.1 Deltaproteobacteria bacterium | reverse complement strand
CGAGCGGGAGCTGGCGCGGCACACCGAGGTCGATTGCGAAGCGCATGCCTTGCTCCAAACGGGAGAGCGGTGTCACGGGGGTCAGATGTGAACGAGTCGGAGCCGCAGCGTGAAGCCGTGTTCACGAGCGCTCCCGTGAGAATCCCGTGAGATGCGGTTTCAGGGGCCGGGAATGGCGGCGCTCAGGATGGTCGCACCGCAGGAGAGCGTGGCGTAGACCCGTCCTCCATAGGCGACCGCGCTGTAGAGCAGCGAGCGGCCTTCCGGGGGCGCGCACTCCGCCGGGCGCGTGAAAACCAGGTCCGTGGTGCGAAAGCGATTTCCCTCCCGCCGCACCAGCGTGACTCGTCCCGACCAGAAGGCCAGCACGGCCTCGCCGGTTTGCGCGAAGTGAATGTCCTGGATGAAATCCAGCGGCTCGCGCGGCCCCAGCGGCAGGCGCGCCAGCTCTCGCCCGTTCGCTGTGATCCGGAGACGAAAGTGGGAGTCGATACTCTCTGCAAAGTAGCCAACCCCTTGCCGATCGAAGCGCACGAAGTGGAGCTCCGGTGGGGCCGCCTGGCGCATCAGCACGCGGCCATCTGGCGCAAGGCGTAGCGTCTCATACAGGATGGAGCCATCCGCCCGAAACGTATCCGTGTTGAGCCAGATCTCACCGCTGCTCGGATCGACGGCGATGCTCTTGGGCGCGGTAAACTTCTCAGCGTCCCGCTCGAAGCGGATCTCCCGTACCAGACGGCCCTGCGGCGTGAACTCCACAATCGCGCCGTAGCGGCGTCTCTCGGGCCGGGCGGGCGCGTCCGAGTAACGGCTGGCGTAGATGTTTCCGGACGGGCCTTCGTAGAGCTCGTTGAAGCCCCGGCCCAGTCCCTCGAAGGCCCTGACATCGGTGCCATCGGGGTTCACTGAACCGATCTCCTCGAAGTAGGTCGTGTAGTAGATGCGGCCATTCGAGTGCACCAGCACGTCCCAGATCGAGGAACGCACGTCGGGACCGCCGTCGCGCACGCGCAGCGGAGCCAGAAAGGTCTCGCGCTCGAGATCGAAGCGACCGATCAGGTGGTCCCCCGGCTGCGCGAGGTCGCCCAGGGGGTCCCCGCCGCTGCGCCACCAAAGCTGCCAGAAGGGGCTGAGGCCGAAGTAGAGCATGCGGCCGCGGGCATCGGCGAACCAGGCCGAGTAGGCCTCGCTGCCGCGATTGGCCGGCGGCATGCGGAAGACCGACGTCGGGACAGGAGCGGGGTCCGCCCCGAGGCCCCCCCTAAGCTGGGCACAGGCGCCCGCCAGCAGCAGCGAGGCTGCGAGGACCGAAAACAGTCTGGACGAGCGTTGCAAGATGCGTGAGGATCGCCGAGCAGAAGGGAGTGCGCCATGACCGATCGTCCCAAGTCCTTCCACGTCTCAGCGGAGGTGCACGCTTACCTGGTGCAGCACGGTACGCCGCCGGACGAGATCCAGCGCGCCCTGATCGAGGAGACGCAGAAGCTGGGCGGGATCTCGATAATGCAGATCGCACCCGAGCAGGGTGCCTTCATGACGCTGCTGGCGCGGGCCATCGGAACGCGGTACGCGCTGGAGGTGGGAACGTTCACCGGCTACTCCGCGCTCTGCATCGCGCGCGGTCTGCCTGACACTGGCCGGCTGATCTGCTGTGACGTAAGCGAGGAGTGGACCGCGATCGCCCGGCGTTACTGGGAGAAGGCGGGAGTATCCGAGAAGATCGACCTGCGCATCGCCCCCGCGCTCGACACGCTGCGCGCGCTGCCGGAGCAGCCGCAGCTGGATTTCGCGTTCATCGACGCCGACAAGCCCGGCTACATCGCCTACTACGAAGAGATCCTAAAGCGGCTGCGGCCGGGCGGCCTGATTCTCGTCGACAACGTACTCTGGCTCGGGCGTGTCGTGGATGCGAGCGCCAATGACGAGCAAACACTCGCGATCCGAGACTTCAACAACCACGTCGCTCGGGATTCCCGCGTGGAGTGCGTCATGCTCCCGGTCTCGGACGGCCTCACGCTGCTACGCAAGCGCTAAGAATCGAAGACGATCAGCTTGAGCTGGGTCAGATCCTCGAGCGTATAGGGCGTACCGGCTCCGCGCGAGCCGCGCTCAGTGACATAGAAGCTCACCGAGGCGCTGCGTCAGCTTCATGTTCTCGGCATAGTCCACGGGCACCACGATCACGGAGGGACGCCCCTTCACCTGGAACGCCTCCCGCAGCGTCGGCCGCAGCTCCTTGGGCGAGTTCACGCGCTTCGCGAAGCAGCCGAACGAGCGGGATAGATCCACCAGATCCGGGTTCGTGAAGCCGATGTGCGAGTGTCTCCCGAACATGGTCTCCTGTTTCCAACGGATGAGGCCGTACTCGGAGTCCTCCCACACAAGATGGATCGAGGCGATCTCGTACTGTACGGCGGTGGCCAGCTCCTGGACGTTCATCATGAAGCCGCCATCGCCGCAGAGCCCCACGACATTCCGATCCGGATGGACGAGCTTCGCGCTGATCGCGCCCGGCAGCGCAATCCCCATCGAGCAGAACCCGTTCGAGATGATGCACGAGTTGGGGGCATAGGTCGGGTAGTGCCGTGCGACCCACATCTTGTGCGCGCCAACATCACTGATCAGGATATCCTCCGGATCCATCTCCTGACGCAGATCGCTCAGGATGCGCTGCGGCTTCATCGGAAAGCCCTCGTCCGCGGCGTGCTCTCTCTCCAGCTCCTGCACCAGCGTCTCGCGCACGTCGGAGAACTCTGATCCCGCGGTCCGGTGCTCGGACCCCAGGCGTTCGTTGATCGCCCAGAGCGTCGCCGCAATGTCGCCCACCGCTTCGACCTCGGGTCGATAGCTTCCATCGACCTCCGCAGGCGTGAAGTCGATGTGAAGGATCCGCTTCTCAACGCCCACGTTCCAGAGCGAGGGATGCCACTCGACCATATCGTAGCCAATGGCAATCACGAGATCCGCACGTTCGAAAGCCAGGGCCACGTGATCGCGCGACCCGAGTCCAGCCGCGTAGAGACTCCTCGGATGCTGGTCGGAGATCGCGCCCTTCCCCATGAAGGTCATGGCGGCGTAGATGCCGGTCTTGTCGATGAAGCGGTTGAGCTGCTTCGAGACCCGGGTGCGGATGCAGCCGTTTCCCGCCAGGATGACCGGCAGGCGGGCGCGACCGATCAGGTCGAGCGCGGCGTTGACACTCTTCTCATCCGGGACCGGCCGGCGCACCTTGAGTCCGGGCACGATGGGCTGGTCTTTCACCTCCCGCTTCGCGACATCCTCGGGCAGCTCGATCAAGGTGGCCCCGGGCTTCTCCGCGGCGGCGAGCTTGAAGGCCTTACGCACGACCTCTGGAATGTTCCGCTCATCATGGATGGAGCTCGCCCACTTGGTGATGGGCTTGAACATCCCGACCACATCCATGATCTGATGCGACTCCTTGTGCAGTCGCGTGGTCGCGCCCTGACCCGTGAGTGCAACCAGCGGCGAACGATCCATGTGAGCGTTGGCTACGCCGGTCACCAGGTTGGTCGCACCCGGACCCAGTGTGGCCAGGCACACGCCCGGCCTGCCCGTAAGGCGACCGTAGAGGTCCGCCATGAACGCCGCCCCCTGCTCGTGACGACAGATGATGAAGCGGATCGACGAGTCGAGCAGCGAGATCATGATGTCGGCGTTCTCCTCGCCGGGCACCCCGAAGATGTACTCGACTCCCTCCGCCTCGAGACAGCGCAGGAAGAGGTCACTGGCTTTCATGCGCTCCCCCTCCTGGGGTCAGATGCGCTCGAGGATCGTCGTGATGCCCATGCCACCGCCGATGCACATCGTGACGAGGCCAGTCGTCTTGTCCTGCCGTTCGAGCTCGTCCAGAACCGTACCGATCAGCATCGCCCCGGTCGCTCCCAGGGGGTGGCCGAGCGCGATGGCGCCCCCGTTCACGTTGACCTTCTCGGGGTCGATCTCGAGGTCGCGCATCACCTTGAGTGGGATCGCAGCGAAGGCTTCGTTGATCTCGAAAAGATCGATGTCCGCGATCGTCATGCCGGCCTTCTTCAGGCAGCGCTGTGTCGCGGGCACCGGCGCAGTGAGCATGATGACCGGCTCGTCTCCGGCGGTGGCGATCGCACGCACGCGCGCGCGCGGTCGCAGCCCATGCGCACGCGCGTACTCGGGCGAGGCCAGCAGCACGGCGGCGGCGCCGTCGACGATGCCCGACGAGTTCCCCGCGTGATGGACATGCCGCACCTCTGCGACCTGCGGGTAGACCTTGCGGGCCTTCTCATCGAAGCTCAGCGTGTCGCCCTTTTGCACGTACTTCCCCATCTCCTCGAAAGAGAGCGGAAGGCTGCCCAGACCCTCGAGCGTGGTGCCCGCCCGCGGCTGCTCGTCCACCTCGAGCAAGACCCGGCCTTCGAGGTCGGTGACGGGAATCAGGCTCCCGTTGAAACGTCCTTCCTTCTGAGCAACCGCACAGCGCTCCTGGCTGCTCAGTGCAAACCGATCCACGTCCTCGCGCTCGAAGCCCTCCAGCGTGGCGATCAGGTCCGCGGAAATCCCCTGCGGAACCAGCGGGTGCAGCTCACGCAGGTGGCGGTTGTGCCCGTCGAGCCCCGACTTATCGCTGCCCATCGGGTTGCGCGACATCGACTCCATCCCGCCCGCGACCACCAGGTCCTGCATGCCCGAGGCGACGCCCATAGCGGCGAAGTTCGTGGCCTGCTGGCCCGAGCCGCAGAACCGATTCAGGGTGACCCCCGTCGCCTCGCTGGGCCAGCCCGCAGCGAGTACGGCCATGCGGGCGATACAGCCGCCCTGCTCGCCGGCCTGCGTCACGCAGCCCGCGATCACGTCTTCGACGTCGGCCGGGTCGAGGCCCGTGCGATCCCGCAGCGCATTGAGAGGCTGGGCGAATAGCTCCTGGGGGTGGACGCTCGAGAGTGCTCCGACCTCCCGCTTGCCGCGGCCACGAGGCGTTCGGACAGCGTCGATGATCCAAGCTTCACCCATGTCTAAGTCCCTCCTTTGGCACAGCATACCGCAACTCCCGGCTCGGACGACAAATCCGCGCTCAACCCGTCGGCCACTTGCGGAGAACGCGCAGGATCGAGAAACTCCACCCCGTGCTACGCCGAATTCTCTCCGCCGGCTTCTGGGCCTTCCTACTGATGAGCTCGGTCGTGCTCTTCCCGGTGGCGTTTCTGATCTGGCTGGTCACGGTCCCTTTCGATCGCCGCCTCGTGCTCCTGCATCGCTTCACCTGCTTCTGGGCCTCGCTCTATACCTGGCTCAACCCCGCCTGGCCGGTGCACATCGAAGGACGTGATCGAATCCGCCCTCGCGCGACGTACGTGATAGTGGCGAATCACCAGTCCTTTCTCGACATCCTGGTGCTCTTCCGGCTCTTCACCCATTTCAAGTGGGTCTCCAAGAGGGAGAACTTCTGGGTCCCGCTCATCGGTTGGAACATGTCGCTCAATCGCTACATCCGGTTGGCGCGCGGCAAGGCCGTAAGCGTGCGCCACATGATGAACGCGTGCGAGAAGACGCTGGCCACGGGCAGCTCCGTCATGATGTTCCCCGAGGGAACGCGCTCTCCCGATGGACAGCTGCGGGCGTTCAAGCGGGGCGCTTTCCAGCTGGCCAAGCGGACCCAGCGGCCGATCCTCCCGATCGTCATCACGGGCACGGCCGACGCGCTGCCCAAGCGCGGCTTCGTGCTCCGGGGAAAGCACCGTATCCAGATCCAGGTGCTCGACGAGATCGCCTACGAGAAGTTCGCTCAGCTGCCGGTCGAGACCCTGACCCAGGAGGTGCACGAACTCATCGCCACCCAGCTGGAGGGCGCGCCCAGCTCGCGAGCGCTGAGCGCTGAGCGCTTGGCGGGCTAGAGGCTCAGCGCGACCACACCGGCGGCCACGAGCGTCGCGGCCAGCGCGCGTCGACGTCCAAACGGCTCTCCCAGCAGGACCGCGCCGATCAGCACGCCGAAGATCACACTGGTCTCGCGCAAGGACGCCACGATGGCCATGCTGCCGCGACTCATGGCCCAGACCACGATCGTATACGCCACCACCGAGAGCAGGCCCGCGATCGCCCCCACTCGACCCTGTGCCTGCAGCAGCCGACGGACGCGTCCCCGACGCAGGAAGAGCGTCGCCAGGACGAGAGGAATACCGTCGAAGAAAAAGAGCCAGGCGACGTAGCTGAAGGGGTTTCCCGCGTGCCTTCCTCCCTGCCCATCGAGAAAGGTGTAGGCCCCGATCAGGATGCCCGTCGCTACGGCAAACAGGACCGGCTTCATGCTCTGCCCCCGGGGCAAGCCACGTTCGAAGGCCAGGCTCGCGATCGCGAACGACACGAGCATCAGCGCCACGATCTGGATGCGGCTGAGCACCTCGCCCGCGAGCAGCGCGGAGAGCAGTGCGACCAGCAGCGGACCGAGGCCGCGCGCAATGGGATAGACGCGGCTCAGATCCCCGAAGCGGTACGAGAGCAGCAAGAAGAGCGCGTAGAACGTGTGTACCACCACGGAGAGCCCGAGATAGGGCCAGGCCGCGCGCTCCGGCAGGTCCATGAAAGGGATCAGGCTGCCCGCCACCAGCGCGCCCGTCCCCATCACCAGCGTCATGGCCATGAGCTGATCACCGCTGCTCTTGACCACGGCGTTCCAGCAGGCGTGTAGAACCGCCGTGAGCAGAACCAGCGCGACCACGCCCCCCTCGAGGGCCATGCTCTCCCCCGCAGCCAAGCCAGCGCCCCGCTACCGCATCAGTCTCTGCAGGCTTTAAAGACCAGGGACTGGAGCTTCATGCGCCACAGCATGAACTCGCGCGTGCGCTCGCCGTTGGTCAGGAACGCGACCGCGAGCCTGCGGTCCGGATCGGCGAAAGCCACCTGGCCCCCGGCGCCGGCGTGCCCGAAGGTGCGCAGGCTGCTGCCCCGCCCGTAGAGGCCCATATGCCAGCCCGTTCCCCAGCGCAGCGGGAACCCCACGGTGCCGTCCATCTCGTCGCGCCGATTCGTCGGCGTGGTGGCGTGATCCAGACTCTCCCTTCGCACGAGCTCCACCCCGTCGAGCGCGCCGCCGAGTGCGAGCGCCGCGTAGACGCGAGCCAGATCGCGGGCGGTCGAGATGGCCCCGGATGCGGGTAGAACCGCCTGGTGAACCGCGGGGCGGTTGAAGGGATGTGTCAGCTCGGGCGTGTCCGCATGGCGCTCACGCAGGTTCTGGCCGAGCTCGGACGGCTCGGCAGACGGTTCGTCGACGTCCGCGCTCGCGAGGCCGCTGGCGCGCGCAACGCTGGGGTCCTCGAGCGGGTTGTAGCACCAGGCCACGCGTTCCTCCAACTTCTCATCGTCGGGCAGGCCCAGGTAGATGTCGTGGAGACCCAGAGGGCTGAAGACCTCATCGGCAAGAAAGCTCCCACAGTCGCGTCCATCGATGCGCAGCATCAGCTCGTTCAGCATATGACCGAAATTCATCGCGTGATAGGCGTTCCTCTCGCCCGGCGTCCAGGCGAGTGGGATCTCCTCCATCGCGCGACGGATCGCCTCGCGGTCTCCCCAATAGCGCGCCGTGAGCCACTCCGGGCCGGTGGGGAAGCCTGCGCGGTGTCCCATGATGTGGCGGATGGTGACGGCGCGTTTCTCGGGGAAGTCGCGGCCAAAGTCGGGCCAGTACTTGCACACGGGCTCGTCGTAGTGAAACCGGCCCCGCTCATACAGCATGAGCATGGCCAGCGCGGCCAGACCCTTGGTCGAGCTGAACATGACGAAGAGCGTGTCCGGAGCGACCCGCATGCCCGTCCGCTCGCGCGCCACGCCGCCGCCGATGTCGAGCACCCGTTTGCCGTCCCGGTAGACGGCCATGCACGCGCCGCGGAAGAGCGCCCCCCCGTTGACCCCCTGCTCGAACCTCTCCGCCACGCGCTCGAGCGCTGCAGCGTCGACGCCCACCTGCGCCGGCTCGACCTCGGGCTCGAGTCTCCAAGTACCCATAGACACGGCTCCAGGATACAGCAGCTGCCGATTGCGTCCTCGAGCCCTGCTCAGGCTGCCGGGGCCGATAGATCGGTATGCGCTCCAGCTTCCTGTGCCAGGTCAGCACGCTCGCGGGCAGCCTGCGGCTGCTCCTGCTTGGGCTGGCCGACTGGGAGGCGATTCGGCTCAAGGCCGAGAGCTGGTTCGACGCCGGCGTCGGGCTGGCCGTGGAAGAGCCGGTGAGGGGGCTGCTGGTCGGG
>SMWZ01000062.1 GCA_004356455.1 Deltaproteobacteria bacterium | reverse complement strand
TGGGAGGGTCTGGCGCGCAGCGCGGATACGCTGGTCATCCTGATGGCCACCGCCTGGATCGAGAACATCGTGGAGCGCGTGCTCCGCGCTGGACGCGACCCGGAGACCCCCGCGGCCGCCATCGCGAGCGGTACCACGCCTCGTCAACGCGTGGTGAGCGCGCCGCTGGCAGAGCTGCCGGCGCGCATTCGCGAGGCCGGACTGCGGGCGCCCACGGTGATCGTGATTGGGGAGGTCGCTCGCTTCCGTGAGACGCTGGCCTGGTTCGAGAAGCGCCCGCTGTTCGGGCGGCGCGTGCTCGTGCTGCGCGCCGAAGGTCAGCAGAGCGAGCTGAGTGAGTTGCTGACCCGCCGCGGCGCGGAGCCCGTGCCGGTGCCCCTACTGGGCTTCGAGGTGGCCGAAGATCGGGAGAAGCTGGCGCGCGCGCTGACCACGCTCGACCGTTTCGACTGGCTGGTCTTCAGCTCGGCCAACGCGGTGAGGTTCTGTGCGCCACTCCTCAAGCGCCCCACACCCGCGGGTCTGCGCGTGGCGTGCATCGGGCCGGCTACCGCTGACGCTGCGCGCGCCGCGGGTCTAGCCGTGCACGCGGTGCCGCACGGGCGCTCGCTGCCCGAGGAGCTCGCGCGGGAGATGGCGGCCTGCGCGCCGTTGCGTGCGACGCGCGCGCTCTTCCCCCACGCGCAGCGGGCGCGGGAGGACCTGCCGCGCGCGCTTGAACGGCGGGGGGTGCGTGTGGAGTGCGTGCAGGCCTATCGTAGTTTCGTTCCTGCCGGTGCGGGTGAGGCGCTGCGTGTGGCCATCAAGGAGGGACTCGACGCGATGCTGCTCACGAGCCCGTCGATGGTTGATCATCTGGGTACGCTGCTGGGCGAGCGCGAGCTGCGCGAGCTCGCGGACGGCCTCACGCTGGCCTGCATCGGGCCCAGTACGGCGGGCCACCTGTGCGAGTACGGGATCCAGCCGGAGGTGGTGTGCGAGCGCCAGTCGGACGCGGCTCTGGTGGAGGCACTGGAGGACTGGTTCTCCGAACACGGGCATGGCGTTTCCTGAGCACAGACCCCGGCGTCTACGACGCAGCGCCGAGCTGCGTCGTCTGGTGCGCGAGACGCGGGTCGAGCCCGGCGATCTGATCTACCCGCTCTTCTGCGTTACCGGCCGCGGGGTACGTGAGCCGGTGGTCTCCATGCCCGGCATAGACCGCCTGTCCGTGGACCAGCTCGCGGCGGAGGCCAAAGACATCCAGGCGCTGGGCCTGGCCGCGGTGATTCTGTTCGGCATTCCCGATCACAAGGACGCGCTGGGTACCGACGGCTACGATCCCGACGGAATCGTGCAGCGCGCGATCCGCGCGATCAAGGACGCCACGCCCGATCTCGTCGTCATCGCGGACGTCTGTCTCTGCGAGTACACGGATCACGGGCACTGCGGCGTTTACGACGGGGTGCACGTCAACAACGATGCGACCCTGCCCCTGCTCGCGCGTACGGCGGTGGCGTTGGCACAGGCGGGAGCCGACATCGTCGCCCCGAGCGACATGATGGACGGACGCGTAGCGGCGATTCGCCGCGCCCTGGACGCCGAGGGGCAGAGCGACACCGCCATCCTCTCGTACGCGGCCAAGTATGCCTCGGCCTTCTACGGCCCCTTCCGCGACGCCGCCGAGTCGACCCTCGCCGCCGGCGATCGCAGGGGCTATCAGCTGGATCCCGCCAACGCGCGTGAGGCGCTGGACGAGATCGCCGCCGACCTCGAGGAGGGGGCGGACATGGTCATGGTCAAGCCAGCGCTGCCCTATCTGGACGTGATCCACGCCGCGCGCGCTGCGTTTCGGGCTCCGCTCTTCGCCTATCAGGTCTCCGGTGAGTACAGTTTGATCCGCGCCGCGGCAGAGCGTGGCTGGATCGATGAGGAACGTGCGATCGATGAGAGCCTCACCGCGATTCGGCGAGCGGGTGCCGACCGGGTGATCACCTACTTCGCGAAGCAGTTCGCGCACGGGTTCCGTGGCTGAGACCGAGTACAAAGTGGTGGAGATCTCGATCGTGACGGATGTGGAGCTTGAGCGCGTGCTGAACGAGAGCGCCCGCGACGGCTGGAGCTTCGACGGCATCCAGTTCGCGATGAGCGATGCCTCGCGACGCCCCACGATGGCCTTCTTGATCTTCAAACGGTCGCACCCCCATGAGGACGGCTGAGCGCTGCACGGGCGGGGCCGCGCGCCTTTGCCTGGGGGGGGTCTGGGTCTTTGTCGTGGGGTGCGCGCTGCGCATCGTGCCGGTACCGATCGAGCCTCACCTGACCGCGCTCGAGGACGGCGGCGCGGCACGGCGCCCCGCGCTGGGCGTGGGCATCTTCCAGGATCGGCGCCCGCCCTCCACGCGCGTGGAGGTGCACCCTCCGCTGCGTCTGCACGGGATCGGGTTCGCCCGTCGGGGCCAGGTTCGCACCGGCGATACCTCGTTCGTGGGCGAGCTGGCTGCGGGCGTGCGACGCGACGCGATTGCCACGCTCGCGCGCTCGGGCCTGTTCTCGGCGGTTCGCCCGGTGCCGGTCGCCGATCCCGAAGCCCTGGCTCGGCCGCGCCCGGACGATCCCGAGCTGACCCTCACCGCCACCGTTGAGCAGCTCGGTGCATTCCAACAGCAGAACTCGACGCTCAGCCTGCTGCGTGTCGGGTGGCTGCGGAATCGATTCGAAGCTTCCGTCGGCTTCGCCCGGATCTACTACCAGCTCTATGAGGGCTCGAGCCTGCTTTTCGAGTACAGGATCAGCGCGGATCACGTGAGTATCGATCAGCCGATCACGCGCGCGGCCCTGGATGCGATGGCGGTGGCGAACGAGACGCTGGTGCGCCGCCTCTACGCCGATCTGGGTAGGCCCAGCGAGGACGTTCTAACGGTCGTTCCGTTGCAGGTGCTCGACGCCTGTGCGTTGGGGCGCGAGCGTGTGATGCAGCTGCTGGGGGATGCGGATGAGGTCTTCGAGCGCGAGGTCGGATTGCGTTTCGACGTTACGCACCGAGTCTGGCGCGGGGCGGCCCCGCCCGCCGCTGCGGAGGAGGCGCTGAAAGAACTGCGCGAGCATGTTTCGGCCGCGGAGGGAGTCGTGCTCGCCCTGGTTCCGCAAAGGCGCTCACCCGCCGCGGCCTTCGCAGATGGGCCCTTCGGTCTGGCCGACCCCTTCGGCCAGCACGCCGTGGTTGGCTGCGTGGACGGGGCGGACCCGCCGGTCGTAACGCTCGTGCACGAGCTGGCCCACCTCTTCGGCGCGGTTCACGTATACGACCGCAGCTCCGTGATGCACGACACGGTGGAGTTCGATGGACGCTTCTTCGACCCGCTGAACCGCCGCATCCTGCGTGCCACGCGCACGCGTCCCCTGGGTCGGCCGCTTCCCGGGGAGATGGAACGCCGCGTGAGCGCCATCTACGCCGCTGCCGCACGCTTTTCCGACTGCTGCCCGCCCGAGTGCCTGGAGGCGGTGCGCGCGGCGCTCCCCAGGCCGTGACTAGCGCGCTATCGGCGAGCGCAGCTCTACTACCCGGTTATCGGCGGCCCAAGCCCGCCTGCCGGGACGGCGCGTGGCTTCGCACGCGCCTGGGTGCGCGCGGGTTGAGCGTCTCTAGAGTCGGCCGGCTAGCTCGGCTAGGAGGTGGACGGAGCGCGTGAGCTCGTCGGGGGTAGCGCCTGGAACCTGTACGCGCGCGATCAGGTGCGTCAGCCCGATCGCCTCGCGGTAGCGCTCGATCCCGTCGACGAGCTCTTCGGGCTCCCCCACCAGCGCCCACTCATCCAGGGCGGCATCCCCCGCGCGTCGTAGCACGCCGGTCGCTTGCTGGGAGAGCGCCTGGGCCTGCTCCTCCAGTGCCGTGCGGACACGCTCGAGACAGCTCTGGTCGTGACTGACGAAGAGCGTGCGGATCACGGGTACGGGCAGCGCCACGTCACGCGCGTCGCGGGGGAGGGCCTCGCGGTGCAGGGCGTAGTTCTCGACCAGCTGTGCGAGCGGCTCGAGCGGCGAGGCCAGGTAGGGAAGGTTCAGGCGTCCGGCCTGGGCCAGGGCCTTGGGACCGAAGGCCGCCACCCAGATTGGGGGATGCGGCTGCTGCTGCGGCGGGGGCGTGACGCGGACGGGCGGCCGGCCGCTGGCTGACTCGCCGTCGGGGTCGCCGATCACGGGCTCGCCCCGCCAGGCGCGCAGAATCACCTCGAGTGCGGCCTCGAAGCGATCGCGCTTCTCGGAGGGCGGGACGTCGAAGGCCTCGAACAGCGTGCGCCTGAAGCCGCGGCCGACGCCAAGGATCACGCGTCCGCCGGAGAGCTGGTCAAGGACACCGACCTCCTCCGCCACGTGCAGCGGGTGTCGTACGGGTAGCAGATAGGAGGTCGTGCCCAGACGCAGGCAGCGCGTGCGCACGGCCGCCGCCGCCAGCAGCAGCAGGGGAGCGGGGTAGGACTGGGCTACGAAGTGACTCTCGGGCAGCCAGAAGGAATGAAAGCCGAGACGCTCAGCGAGCTCGACCTGCCCGATAAAGTGCGCGGGGGGCCCGCCGCCATCAGCGGCGCCCTCCCAGGGGGTGAGCCCGAAGCGCAGCCTGTTGTCGGTCGGGACGCCCACGCTCACCACAGCGAGGGCGGTATGCTCTCGCAGCTCCAGCTCCCCTCGAGTGTGGGCGCGTCCAACTCGTTGCCGAGCGGGGGTCCGCCGGCCCCCACATCCTCCGGCCCGGCCCAGGGAGCGTCCCCGGGCGCGTCCTCCTCAGCGTCCAGATAAGGTGGGCTGTACGCGCACTGGACCCACTGCACAGCGGCGAACTCGAGCGCGTAGGAGTCTCCGAAGTTCGTGTAAACGAACTCCTCGCCCGCGTTCCGAATGAGTCCCATACGCGCCCGCGGCACGCCCTCGAGGAAGCGCGGTACGAGCTGCTCCAGCTCGTCGGGATAGCCGCTGTGCGTCTCGCGGTACGCGCCCAGCGCCGCGATCACCTCCGCCGAACGCTGGTTGCGGGCGGTGTCGAGAAAGGAGAGGGCCGCACGGTTGGAGACGAAGATGAAGCTGGCCATCAGCAGTCCGGCTGCGAGCCGCGCCGTCGCCGAGTGCGCGCTGGCGGTCGGATCCCGGCCGAGGCGCGCGCCCGCGATCCCCGCGTACAATGTGCTGGCGAGCGCGAGCGATCCGAGCGCGCTTGGGCCGGGGCCCTCGAAGATCAGGTAGGCCATACCCCCACCCAGCAGGGCCGGTACCACGACTCCCAGGGTGGTGCTGATCGCACCCGGCCAGAAGCTGCGCAGCAGGAGGCCGCAGCCGGCGGCGATGTGCAGGGCGGCGATGCAGTAGCCCGCGAGCAGAAAACCGAACAGTGTCAGCGCGGGCCAGGGGCTGAGATTGGCCCGCAGTGAGGGATCGGTACCCGTGATCTCGGTGCTGAGCAGAAAAACGCCCGCGAAGGTTCCCAGCAGGACCAGCGCCACCTCGGCGCGTGGTCGCGCGAGTAGCCCGCGTAGCAGCGAGGGCGCGAAGACCAGCAGCGCGATTGTTGCGCCGACGCTCAAGCTCGTGACCGCGAAGCGCCAGGAGAAGAAGCGCCACACGGCTCCCTCGGTCAGGTAGCCATAGACGACGAACAGGCAGAGCGAGAGAGCCAGCGCCAGCGAGCCGGCGCGTGGCAGCGCGCCGTGGAAGAGCCGGAGCCCGGCCGCGAAGAGTGCAAAGGGCGGGACACAGAAAACGAGGATCGGGAGCCAGAACCCCGGCCCGCCGGACTTGGCCAGGCTGGCCAGGCCGATCACCGGGTCCCAGCGCAGGAGCCAGCCTGCGGGGCGCCACCAGGGAAGATCTTGCGAGAGCTCGGAGACCGTGGGCCCGGGTCCGAAGAAGTAGTAGTAGACGACCCCCAGCCCCAGAAAGAGCGCGAAGTAGAGCGTGCGCCACCAGGGCAAGCTACTTCCGATGCGGTGCGACCTTGAGGGAGACAACCGGGTCCTTGCGCTTGCGATCCCCCGAGATGTCGATCTGTGCCGAGATCTCATAGTCCTCGAGCACATTTCGAAGCAGCTCCGACAGGTCGAGTGTGCGCAGCCACAGCCCGAACTCCTGCACGAGCCGGTCCACCAGGTCGCGCCGGACGTCTTCGCTCTGTCGGCTGACGTAGTCGACCCACTCCTGGGGGACCGTATCGGTGAGGGCCCTTCGCACGGCTTCCTCAGTCAGGAAGAACCCGCTCAGACCCAGCGCCGTGGCCCTGCGAATCGCCTCCTGGAAGAGCGATTCCAGCGGCCCCGGGGGACGGCCTTGCGCGTGCTCGGGATGCTCCGCTCTCGCGTCGGTCTTGCGCGACTTCGGGCCCGCTGGCTTGACGTTGCCCATGTCTCCATTCTAGCAGGAGGCGGGCTCTCGAGCCCCATTGTCACGGCCCCCATGAGCGTGGTAGATCAGGTGTGTGAAAGTTCAGGACATCATGAGCCGGAAAGTCGTAAGCATCAGCGCTGACGACAACCTGCGGATCGTGGATGAAATCATGCAGCTCGGGCGGGTGCGACACCTGCCCGTGGTTCGCCACGGTCAGCTCGTGGGTGTGGTCTCGCAGCGAGATCTTCTGCATGCCTCGCTCTCGAACGTGATGGGCGTGGCGAGCGAGGAGCAGACGCTCTTCCTGGAGGGCGTGAACATCTCCCAGGTGATGTCGTCCCCGCCCATCTCGATTGGGCCCGAGGCACCGGTCCAGGAGGCAGCCCGCATCATGGCCGTGCGCAAGATCGGCTGCCTGCCCGTGATCGAGGACAGCAAGCTTGCGGGCATCGTGACCGAAACCGATCTGCTGCGATACTTCGCCGGCGTTCCCGCCGCGTCCGCCAGCGAGAGCTGAAGCGACCTCATACCTCGATCTGCTTCCAGCGGCCGCGTTGGAACCTGGCGACGAGCAGGATCGCCTTGATCAGGTAGTCGAGGATGAGGCAGCTCCACACGACCTGAATCGAAGCGCCGTAGATGAGCGCCGCGACGCTGGCTGGAGCGAGTCGGCACACGAAGAGGCCGATGAAGATCGTGAGCAAGGGAAAGCGCGTGTCGCCCGCACCGCGCAGCGCGCCGCCCAGGGCGAACTCGATCGCCATCAGCGGTTGCACCGCACCCATGATCCAGATGAAGTCCACGATCAGAGGGACCACCTCGGCATCGTCGATGAACCAGCGCGCGATCGGCTCCGCCAGGGCGATGATGGCGGCGCCGAGCCCGCTCATGGTCGCGATCGCGCCCAGTGTCGAGCGCCAGCCCGCGCGCACCGCGAGCTGGGCCTGCCCGTTGCCCAGGTGCTGTCCGACGAGCGTGGCGGCCGCGCTGCTGAAGCCCAGGCCGGGCAGGAAGGAGAGCGCGAGGATCTGTGCCCCCACCTGGTAGGCGGTGAACGCGGCCGTTCCGTAGATCGTGATGATGCGCATGAAAGCGAAGAGTCCCAGGTGGAAGAGAACCCCCTCGAGCGCGGCGGGATAGCCGATGTGCATGATGCGACGCCACAGGCGCGTGTCGGGCCGGAAGCTGGCCTGCGTGGGACGCAGAATCGTGCGCCGAGTCTGCCACAGCGGCCAGAAGACCAGAACCTGAAACAGCATCGCGAGGCTGGAGGCCAGGCCCGCGCCCGCCACGCCCAGCGCCGGTGCGCCGAGATGGCCGTAGATCAGAACCCAGTTCAGAAAGACATTGAGCACGTTCGCGATCACGCCGATCCAGAGCGGTGTGCGCGCGTCGCCGGCGGCGCGTAGCGCCGTCCCGAACACGAAGGTGAGCGTGAACGGCACGTTTCCGAGCAGCAGGAACACGAGGTACTCGGAGCCGTAGCTCACGACCAGCGGCTCCACACCGTAGATCGCGATCAACGCATCCGTAAAGGGCAGGAGCGCGACCAGGGTGCCCAGGCCGAAGAGCGTGCCGAGCACGATACTCTGCTTGAGCGTCGCATCGGCGAGGCGCTCATCGCGCGCGCCCACGGCCCGCGCGATGAGCGCGACGAGCCCCGTCGTGACCGCCATCACGGTCGACTGAAGCAGCCAGTACACGAGCCCGCCGGCGCTCACGCCTGCGACGGCTTCCACGCCGAGGTCGCCCACCATTTTGAGATCCGCCCAGCGCACGAGTGTCTGCGTGGTGCTGGCCGCGATCGTGGGCCAGGCCAGCTCCCAGACGCCCAGCGCCTGTGGCGAAGGTGCGAGCGGCTCCAGCGGCTTGTCTCGCAGGTCGAGTAGCTCGGAGGCGAGCTCTGGAGTGTCCCGGCCCGGACCCGCGGGCGGCGCGTGCTCGTCCACGCTGCGCTTATCTCACAGGTGCGGAGGATGCGTCAAAAACCAGCGCCGATTGACAGGGTAGGGGCGATCCTATAGGAAGAGCCTGGGGGATCCGGTCAGCCAGGAGGCGGTACTATGGCGCTGCTCCAGCCTGTGGAGGGCCCGCGGGCGCTTCACGAACGTCGGAAGCTCGAGGTTTTCGATCCGGCAACGCTCGAACGTGTGGGCGAAATCGAAGTCGCCACGACGGAGGACGTGCAGGTGGCCGTCGAGCACGCTCGCAAAGCCTTTGAGAGCTGGCGCTCGCTCTCGTTCCGGGAGCGCGAACGTTACATGCTCGCCGTGCGCGACGTGATCGTGGAACGTACGGACGAGATCGCGGAGACGATCTGCCGCGACACCGGAAAGCCCCGGCTCGAAGCGGTGACGCTGGAGATCCTGGGCGCCTGCGACGCCTTGACCTACTACGCCAAGAACGCCGAGCGCCTGCTGAGCGACGAGAAGAAGAATCTGCACCTGATGAAGCACAAGAAGCTCGTGCTCTCGTATCGTCCGATGGGTGTGATCGGAATCATCACGCCCTGGAACTTTCCCTTCCTGCTCTCCCTCAACCCGACGGTACAGGCCCTGATGGCCGGCAATACGGTCGTGCTCAAGCCCTCCGAGGTGACCCCCTTCGTGGGTATTATGTTGGAGCGAGTGTTCGAGGCGGCCGGTCTCCCGACCGGAGTCTTCCAGGTCGTGACCGGAGACGGCACCACGGGCGCGGCCCTGCTCGAGGCGGGCTGCGACAAGATCTCGTTCACGGGCTCGGTCCGCACCGGGCGCAAGGTGGCCGAGACCTGTGGCGCGCGCCTCATTCCCTGCACGCTGGAGCTCGGCGGCAAGGACCCGATGATCGTGTGCGACGACGCGGAGCTCGAGCGGGCCGCGCGCGGTGCGGTGTACGGGGCGTTCTGCAACTCCGGCCAGATCTGTATCTCGACCGAACGTGTCTACGTGACCGAAAAGCTTGCGCAGCCATTCGTCGCGCGGGTGGTGGAGCTCACGCAGGAACTGCGGCAGGGACCCGAGGTGGAGGGCGACGTGGACGTGGGGGCGATCACGTTCCCGCCTCAGCTCGACATCATCGAGCGCCACGTGAAGGACGCCACCGACAAGGGCGCGCGGGTGCTTACGGGAGGACGTCGTAACCCGAACTATGCGGGCTACTTCTACGAACCCACGGTGCTCGTGGATGTCGACCACACGATGGAAATCATGTGCGAGGAGACCTTCGGACCGGTGCTCCCGATCCAGGTCGTGCGCGACGAGAGCGAGGCGCTGCGGCTGGCCAACGACACGCAGTTTGGCCTCAACGCCAACGTCTGGACCCGGGATCGCCACAAGGGCAAGCAGATCGCCAACCAGCTCAACTCCGGTGCCGTGGTCGTCGACGACTGCCTGGTGGCCTACGGGATTGCAGAGAGCCCGTTCGGCGGGGTCAACCAGAGCGGCATCGGACGCGTGAACGGGGAGATGGGCTTGAAGAGCAACTGCCACGTTCAGTCCGTGATCACGGGTCGCTTCACGAGCAAGCGCGAGTACCTCTGGTTTCCCTACAGCGCCAAGAAGCTGCGCTTCCTGCGCAAGGCCGTAGATTTCCTCTACCGCTCCCGTTTTGGGAAGCTGCTAGGGAACTAGTGTTCTGTTCCGGGAGTTTCGACGCCATGCTCGCGATCGAGGCGCCGCGCTCGCAAGGCGCGCGAGCGCGGCGCATCCGTAGCTTCGGCGAGCGAGCACAACGCCGCGAGCGTGGATGCGTCGATCGTCGAGAATGCGAGCGAACTTCCGGATCGGGACACTAGGCCGCAGTGCGGCTCGGAGCGCTCGCGCAAGCCCTGAATCTGGCGCTCGAGGGGGAGCCCGGACTCGAGCTTCGCGGCCTGGCGGGGCTCGAGGATGCCGGCCCCGAGGAGCTCAGCTTCGTCAGCGGCGACCGCTATCGCAAAGCCTTCACGCGCTCGCGCGCGGGCGCCTTCCTGGTGCCACCGGACTTTGACGCCGAGAAGCGGCCCTGTCTGCGCTCGCCGGCCCCGTATGCGGACTTTGGCCGCGCGGTCGAGCTCTTCCTGCCCCCGCCGCTGCGTCCTGAGCCCGGCGTGCATCCGACCGCCGTGGTGGCGAGCGACGCACAGCTGGGCGAAGACGTCGCGCTCGGCGCCTACGTGGTGGTTGGCGCCGGCGCGCGCATCGGGGAGCGTACGGTGATCCATCCGCACTGCACCCTCTACGCCAACGTACGCGTGGGAGCGGACTGCGAGCTCCACTCGGGGGCCCACCTGCGGGAGGGCGTTCGTCTCGGGGATCGGGTGGTGGTGCAGAACGGGGCTGTGATCGGCGCGGATGGCTTTGGATTCGCGTACCGCGCCGACGGCACGCGCGTGCGCATCCCGCATCGCTGTTCGGTCGAGGTGGGGGACGAGGCCGAGATCGGGTCCAACAGCACGATTGACGCTTCCCATCCCGCTCACCCTCGCCACGGGCAGAGCGAGACGCGTACGCGCATCGGCCGCGCGGTGAAGATCGACAACCTGGTGCAGGTGGCGCACGGCGTGGAGGTGGGCGAGGGCAGCACACTGTGTGCGTTCGTGGGTCTGGCCGGCGGTACCTACGTGGGAAAGCACGTGCTCTTCGCGGGGGCATCCGCCGCCAAGGGGCACGTGAAGATCGGCGACGGCAGCATGATCGCCGGCTTCAGCGGGGTGGTCGGCGATCTGCCCGCAGGGTCGCAAGTGGCGGGCATGCCGCAGATGGAGCGCGGCCTCTACGCGCGAGTGGTTGCGTCGTGGAAGCGTCTGCCCGAGCTACTGCGCCGGGTGCGACGTATCGAGGACCGACTGGGAATCGAGCGCGAAAAATAAGATCGAGGCGCAAAAAGCGGGGGTGGGGATGGAGCTTCGTGGCGTTTCGCTGGCGGAGATCCGGCGCCGTTACGTGCGTGAGGGCGGGCGCGTGAGCGGAGTGCTGCGGGTGGCCCTGAGGGACGATCCACGCGTCGGCGCTCAGGACCTGTTGCGTAACCTCGACACACGCCGGCGTCGCGTCGCAGCGGAGCAGCGACGCCTGCGGCGGCTCTTTGCCCTCGAGCACGACCTGCACCAGCAGGGCGTCGAACACGTGGCGGGGGTCGACGAGGTGGGCGTGGGACCGCTGGCGGGTCCGGTGGTGGCAGCGTCGGTGGTGCTTCCGCCCGCCGTCCGGCTGCCCGGTCTGAACGACTCGAAGCGCCTCACGCGCGCGGCGCGCGAGCGCATCGCGGCCGAGATCGAGGCGCTGGCCTGTGCCACGTCGGTCGGCTGGGCCAGCTCCGAGGAGATTGACCAGCTGAACATCTACCACGCGGCGCTGCTGGCGATGCGGCGCGCCGTCGAGGGGCTGGCGCGCGCTCCGGACATGCTGCTGGTCGATGCGCGCGAAGTTCCGGGTCTGGCACTGCCTCAGCGCGCGATCGTGGGCGGCGACGCCCGCGTGGGCTGCATCGCCGCGGCGTCCGTGCTGGCGAAGGTGCATCGGGATGCCTTCATGCGTGAGCTTGATCAGCTTCACCCGGGCTATGGCTTCGCCAGCAATGCGGGCTATGGCACGGCGGAGCACCTGCGGGCGCTCCAGCGCCTGGGGCCGACGCCTATACACCGGCGCTCCTTCGCGCCCGTGTACGCCGTGAGCGGGGGAACAGAACGCTAGTGTCCTGTTCCACGTCGTGCTCGAGGGGCCCGTGGATCTGCGTGCCTACGCGCGTGATTTCAGGCCCGTACTCCTGCGGCGTGGCCGGGACGTGCTGCGCGCCGACCGCAGCTTCGTGGAGCGCGAGGGGTACTCCCTGCTGCTTGAGGCGCGGCTGGGGGTCACAAATCTCGTGTTACCATCGGGGGGCTCGACAGTCGGGACGATCAGGGAGGGCAGGCATGAAGATCGCGAATGATGTGACGGAGCTGATCGGCAACACGCCCCTGGTGCGCTTGCAGCGGGTCAGCGAGGGCGTCGGTGCCCAGCTGGTCTGCAAGCTGGAGGGGGCGAACCCCGCCGCGAGCGTCAAGGATCGGATCGGTGCCTCGATGATCCAGGCGGCGGAGAAGGCCGGGCAGATCGAGCCGGGCAAGACGGTTCTGGTCGAGCCCACCTCGGGCAACACCGGGATCGGGTTGGCGTTGGTGGCTGCCGTGAAGGGTTACCAGCTCGTTCTGACCATGCCCGAGTCCATGTCACAGGAGCGGCGCACGATGCTGCGCGCCTATGGCGCCAAGCTCGTGCTCACGCCCGCGGCCGAGGGCATGCCCGGTGCCCTGAAGGCGGCGGAGGAGTTGGCCGCCAGGATTCCGAACTCCTTCATCCCCCAGCAGTTCAAGAACCCCGCCAACCCCGAGGTCCACCGCGACACCACCGCCGAGGAGATCTGGAACGACACCGATGGCCAGGTGGACTACCTGATCTCCGGCGTGGGCACAGGTGGCACGATCACCGGCGTGGCCCAGCTCATCAAGCCGCGCAAGCCAAGCTTTAAGGCCATCGCTGTCGAGCCCAGCGAGAGCCCGGTGCTCTCCGGCGGCAAGCCCAGCAAACACATGATCCAGGGGATCGGTGCGGGCTTCGTGCCCGACGTCTGCGACACCAGCCTGATCGACGAGGTGGTTCAGGTCTCGAGCCAGGAGGCCATCCAGATGGCGCGTCGGCTGGCGCTGGAAGAGGGGTTGCTCTCGGGCATCTCCTCCGGCGCCGCCGTGGTTGCCGGCATCGAGGTTGGCAAGCGCCCGGAGGCCGCAGGCAAGCTGATCGTGATCATCCTACCGAGCTACGGGGAGCGCTACCTCTCGACGGCCCTCTTCGAGGAGCTGCGCTTCGAAGGAAGCGATCAGGTCTAGACACAGCACAACTCGTCGTCCCGCAAGGCCCGCAGGGCCGCGCAGCGAGGCGTAGCCGAGCGAAGCGCGGGCAGGCGAGCTCTGCTCGCCGGTAACCCACTAGTAACCGGCGACTCATTGAGGCGTCAGGTACGGCTAGCGGCGCGTGCTTGGCCTCGCAGAGCGTTATAATCGATGGCTGTGGAGCAGTTGGCGAGACGCGAGGCGAGCCGACGACGCATCCTCGATTCGGCGCGCCAGGTCTTCTTCCGAGAGGGCTTTGAGTCCGCGAACCTGGATGAGGTGGCGAGCTTGGCGGGGGTCGCCAAGGGCACCATCTATCGCTACTTCGAGAGCAAGGCTGAGCTCTACGTGGCGGTGCTCGTACACAACGCAGACTCCTTCGTCGAGCGCATGCAGCAGACGATCGACCCGGTGCTCTCGCCCGACGAGCAGATCCGTCGCATCGGGCTCTTCTACTTCAAGCACTATTGTGAGAACCGTGAGTACTTCCGGATCTTCTGGGCCATCGAGAACCAGCGCCTGATCGGGGAGCTGCCCGAGAAGCTGGTGCGGGCGGTCACCGATGTCTGGACCCGCTGCCTGCAGATCCTGTCCGACCAGATCTCGCGGGGGGTGCGCGAGGGGTCCTTCCGCGACTGTGACCCCTGGGAGATGGCCAACATCTTCTGGATCGTGGCGAACGGGCTGATCCAGACGGAGGAGTACCCGGAGCGGCGCAAACTGCGCGCCCGGGATCTGGAGCCCGTGTTCGAGAGCGCCGTCGACCTGCTGATTGCCGGTCTGCGGCCGTCTAAGCCGTCCATCCCGACGCCTGGTTGACGGTCTCCAGGTGGACCCCTACATTCCCGGCTCGCAAGATGACTCTCAGTCACTTTGGGCACTTGGGCCCGTGCGGAGACCGCTGGCTGAGGTCGCATAGGGACCCACTGGGGGGTGACCCTGTTGTCGGCGGCCCACTATGGGCAGTCGCTGGTTATAGGAGGAAGGGATGGAAGCGCTCACGCAGCGTGTGAACGCAATCATTAAGGATCAGCTAGGTGTGGAGCAGGCCAACCTCGTCCCAGAGGCCAACCTACTGGACGACTTGGGAGCCGACTCGCTGGACGTGGTCGAGCTGGTCATGGCCTTGGAGGAGGAGTTTGGGGTCGAGGTGCCCGATGAGGATGTCGAGACCATGCGCACCATCAACGACATCGTCCAGTACATGGGTAGCCGCGTCGACTCCGCCCAATGAGTGCAGTCATTCGGGGCACGGGCTCGAGTCTCCCCGAGTCGAAGCTGACAAACGCCGATCTCGAACGCATGGTCGACACCAGCGACGAGTGGATCGTTGTGCGCACGGGGATCCACGAGCGACGCATTCTGAAGGCCGGCGAGGCCACCAGCGATCTGGCCGCCCGGGCGGGGCGTGGAGCGCTCGAGATGGCGGCCCTCGACCCGGACGAGATCGACGTGATCGTGGTCGCGACGACCACGCCCGATATGCACACACCGTCGACCGCGAACCTGGTGCAGCGGAAGCTCAACATCAAACGGCCCATTGCCAGCTTCGATCTGAACGCGGCTTGCTCGGGCTTCGTCTATGGTCTGGAGGTCACGAACGCTCTGCTGGTGTCAGGACGCTACAAGCGGGCGCTGCTGGTCGGGGCCGAGGCCATGACGCGCTTCGTGGACTACCAGGACCGACAGGTCTCCATCCTGTTCGGAGATGGCGCGGGCGCTCTGGTGCTGGAGGCGGACGAGGGACACGGTGACGTTCTCGCCATTACTCTCAAAGCTGATCCGAGCGTTGGCGACCTGATCTCGATTCCGGGGGGCGCCGCGGCGCTCCCGGCCTCGCCCTACATGCTGACGCAGCGCCAGCAGTATCTGCGCATGGACGGGCGTCAGGTGTTCAAGCTCGCGGTGCAGGCGCTGGAGCAGGTGACGCACGATACGCTGAAAGACGTGGGATGGCCGATCGAGGAGGTCGATCACTTCGTGTTGCACCAGGCCAACCGGCGCATCCTGAAGGCGGTGGCCGAGCGGCTCGGGATTCCCGATGAGAAGCTTCCCACCAACCTGGCCCGCACCGGCAATACCGCGGCGGCGTCCATCCCCATCCTGCTCGACGAGTGCCAGCGCGCAGCGCGGTTTCGCCCGGGCGATCAGATCCTGTGCGCGACTTTTGGTGCGGGCATGACCTGGGCCGCCTGTGCCCTGCGCTGGAGCCTGGAGCTCCCTCCTCCCGTCTCAGTCTGAGACGGGAGTTCGTCGCAGCTGCTCCAGATAGCTCTGGGGCAGGCCCCAGTGCTCGCCCCACAGCAGCATCTTCTGGATGTAGCCGTGGGTGGGCCGGAAGCTGCGCTTGAGCGGAACCTCGTAGCTGATCACGTGCCAGCTGCGTTCCTGGTCGTCCCGGACGGGCAGGAAGACGCGCTGGTAGCCGCCCTCGAAGCGGTCCAGCCGCTGCAGCTCCGCGGCGTCCAGCTGGTACACGATGCCCCAGACGCTCTCTCCGAAGTGGCGCACCACATCGGCCGACCCACCCGACCAGCGGGTGGAGAAGTAGGTGAAGTCGAGCCGATGGTCCGCCAGCCGCGCCAGAAAGGCGACTCGGGCCGAGGGACAGCGGGAGGCCATCTGCTCGGGATCGAGGTTCGAGCCGTAGGCGAAGTAGAGCACCCGGCTCATGGCTTGCGCGCACTCCCGCCCTGCGGCCGCGCGCTCACCAGCGCCGTGCACAGGAACGACCCCACCAGAAACCAGATCACCTTGCCCTGCATGCGTGCTCGCACGCGCTCCTGGTGGTAGTCGAGGATCGCCCCCGGGGGCGCGGGCTCCAGCAGCACCGGCAGTACGTAGAGCCCCGACGAGAGCAGAAAGAGCAGGAAGCCCGCCACGAGCGAGAGCGTAATGCGCGGGAAGAACCTCGAGCGCTCGCGGTCGTTCGGTCGGTCTCTTCTCATGCAGTCAGCATCGCGCGTCGGGGCAGCACCGCGCAAGGGGTCCGGATGGCCTACCCTGAGTGCCGGGCATGCGGTGGGACTGGGGCGCGATCGAGACCGAGCTGCAGAGGCTGCTGGACGGCGTCGAATATCTCGCCCTGGATCGGGAGCGTATCGAGTTCTTTGCTGAAGAGATCCGTGCCGGCCGGCTGGCCGCGGGTTCGAACCGCCTGCAGGTGGATCCCGAGCCCGTGTCGTTGGAGAGCATCGAGCTCTTGCAAGAGCTGCCGGAGGCGAAGCGCACGCACTACACCGAACTAGGACGTAATGCGGTGGCGCGCGGCGAGGTCGCTGTGGCCGTGCTGAACGGCGGCATGGCCACGCGCTTCGGAGGCGTGGTGAAGGGCGTGGTCGAGGCGATCGGGGAGCGCAGCTTTCTCGAGCTCAAGTTTCAGCAGGCGCGTGCGCAGGGTCCGGTTCCCTTCCTCGTCATGAACGGCTTTGCCACCCACAGACCCACGCTGCGCTTCCTCGCCGAGCGCGGGCTTCAGGACGACGTGCTCAGCTTTTTGCAATCCGTCTCGCTGCGTCTGACGCCGGCGGGCGAGCTCTTCCGGGATGCTGCGGGCGCGCTGTCGCCCTACGCACCGGGCCATGGGGACTTCCTCTCGGCGTTGCGCGCTTCGGGGCGGCTGGCCGAGCTCTCAGAGCAAGGTATACGCGTACTCACGCTTTCCAACGTGGACAACCTGGGCGCGCAGCTGGATCCGGTGATTGTGGGGTATCACATCGCCCATGGTCGCGCGTTGACGGTCGAGCTGGCCGAGACCATGGGCGGAGACGTGGGCGGTGCGCCCGCGCGCGTCGATGGACGGCTGCGGATCGTCGAGGGATTCTGCTTTCCAGAGGACTTCGACTTCGCGCAGATCCGGTTCATCAACACCAATACGTTTGTCATGTCGCTGCCTGCGCTGGAGAAGGACTATCCCCTCTCCTGGTTCTACACCGAAAAGACCGTTGCTGGTGCAAGAGTGGTGCAGATGGAACGCCTGATCGGTGAGCTCTCGGCGTTCGTCGAGACGGCCTATCTGGTCACGCCCCGGAGCGGCCCGCAGGGTCGCTTTTTCCCCGTCAAGACCCCCGAAGACCTCGAGGCGCTGCGCCGCGATGACGTGTTGTGCCAGCGCTTCGCGGGCCGTTGAGTGCAGCAGGCGGGCGTGGTACACCCGCTGCGATGGCTAAGAAACTCTGTCTGATCGACGCGAGCTCCAGCATCTATCGGGCGTTCTATGCGTTGCCCCCGCTGACGACGGCGAGTGGCATACCGACGAATGCCACGCTTGGCTTCGTGAACATGCTGCAGAAAGTTCTGCGCGAAGAAGGGCCGGACTATGTAGTCATAGTGTGGGACAGTCCGGGCGCAAAGCGTCGCAAGGATCTCTTCCCTGAGTACAAGGCCAAGCGGGACGCGATCCCCGAGGCTCTGCTCACGCAGTTGCCGCAAATCCGCCGCGTAGTGCAGACCTATGGCCTGGCAGCGGTCGAATACGAGGGCGAGGAGGCCGACGATGTGATCGCGACCCTGGCGCGCAAGGCGGATGCTGCCGGGCTCGACGTCTCGATCATCTCCACCGATCGTGATTTTATGCAGCTCGTCAGTGCGCGCGTGAAGCTGGTGGATACGATGCGGGGTCGAGTTTACGGACCCAAAGAGGTCGAGGAGCGCTTCGGTGTACCGCCCACGCGCATGCTGGAGCTGCGAGCGCTCACTGGCGACAGCTCCGACAACATCCCGGGCGTGCGGGGGATTGGCGAGAAGACCGCTGCGCAGCTGATTGAGAAGTACGAGACGCTGGAGAACCTGCTCGAGCACACGGCCGAGATCCGTGCCAAGCGCCCACGGGAGGCACTGCTGGCCGGGGCCGACTCGGCCAGGCTCTCGCGCGAGCTCTCCCGTCTGCGCGAAGATCTGCCGCTCGAGCTCGACCTCGAGCGCTTCTCCGTGCCCGAGCCCGATCGCGAGGGCCTGGCCGAGATCTTCCGCGAGCTCGAGCTCAAGCGCCTGCTCGAGGACCTGGGCGTTGCGCCAACGGCGCGCCCCGCTCCCCCCAGGCGCGTGGAGACCGAGATCGTGCGCGATCCGCAAGCGTTGCAGGCCCTGGCGAGAGAGCTCGACGCTGCGCCGCGCGTGGCACTGGCCACGGTGCTCGAGCCTGACGACCCCATGCGGGGGGCGCTGGTGGGATTGGTCGTGGCCCATAGCCCCGAACGGGCGCACTTCCTGCCGGTCGCCGCGCTTGGAGAGGAGAGGCTGCTCGAGGCGCTGCGTCCCGCGCTGGAACGCAAGCAACGCGTCTGGGTCGGGCACGACCTCAAGCGGGACGCGCTGGCCCTGGCTCGGCGCGGGCTGACGCTGGGCGGCGAGCTGCGCGGCACCGCCGTGGCCGCCTACCTGGTCGATCCCGCGCAGCAGGTTCAACGACCCGAGGTGCTGGCCCGGGCGTATCTCGAGCGCGAGCTGCCCGCGCTCGCGGACGTGTTCGGAAAGGGAGCGAAGCGACGCCCGGCGGACACGGTTCCGGTCGAGGAGCTGGCGGAGTTCTACGGCGCCTGGGTGGGCCTAGCCCTGGAGCTGGAGCTGGAGCTGGAGCGGCGCCTGGAATCGACGGGCCAGCTCGATCTGTTCCAGGAGCTCGAGGTTCCGCTGGTGCGCGTGCTGGTGCGCATGCAGCTGGCAGGGGTGCGCGTGGACGAAGACCGGCTGCTGCGGCTCTCGGCCGAGCTGGAGCGGGAGCTTGGTGAGAGAGAGCAGCGGATCTACGAGCTAGCTGGGGAGGAGTTCAAGATCAACTCTCCCAAACAGCTGCAGGGGATCCTGTTCGAGAAGCTGGCCCTGCCCCCCACCAAGCGCACCAAGACCGGCTTCTCGACGGATGAATCAGTACTGGAGGAGCTGGCCCTCGAGTACGAGATGCCGCGCGAGATCCTCGTCTACCGCAAGCTATCCAAGCTCAAGAGCACCTACGTCGACGCGCTGCCCAAGCTGGTCCATCCGGAGACCGGACGCATTCACTGCAGCTTCAACCAAACCGTCGCTGCTACCGGTCGGCTCTCGGCCTCGAACCCCAACCTGCAGAACATTCCGGTGCGCACGCCGCTCGGCCAACGGATCCGCGAGGCCTTCGTCCCTGCCGAGGGGCAGCTCCTGTTCTCCGCGGATTACAGCCAGGTGGAGCTGCGCATTCTCGCGCACCTCTCGCAGGATGAGCCCCTGCTCGCGGCCTTTCGTGAGGGCGTCGACATCCACGTGCGCACCGCCTCCCAGATCTTCGAAATCGCCCCCGAGGAGGTCAGCGATGAGCAGCGCTCTCAGACCAAGGCCATCAACTTCGGCATCATCTACGGCTCGTCGGCTTTCGGCATCGCTCGCCAGCTCGGGATCTCGCAGAGTCAGGCCCGGGAGCACATTCGAGCCTACTTTGCACGCTATCCGGGCGTGCGCGCATTCCTCGACGCGGCCATCCAACGGGCGCGCGAGAAGGGCTACGCGGAGACACTGGCGGGGCGCCGACGTTATCTCCCGGATCTCCGCTCCAGAAACCGGGTCCAGCGCGCTGCGGCGGAACGCATGGCGACGAACTCGGTGATTCAGGGGACGGCCGCCGACTTCATCAAACGGGCCATGGTGGAGATCGATCGCGATCTCGACTCCCCCGGGGCGCCGGTGGCGAGGATGATCCTCACCGTGCACGATGAGCTGGTCTTCGAGGTCGTGCCCGCGGATTTGGACGCGCTTCAGTCCCTGGTGGTGAGGCGCATGCAGGGGGTGGCCCCCCTCTCGGTTCCGCTGGAGGTGCATGTGGGCTCTGGTGCCAGCTGGCGAGAGGCCCATTGAGCCGCCCGGGGCCAGAGCGGGGCGAATTTCCGGACCGGCTGGGCCGTCCAAGCTGCCGAGCGATGGTGTCTCGAGGAAGCAGCGGCCCGTGCGAGCCGTAGTGGCGCTGATGCCGGTGCCAGGCGTGGCCGTGGAGGGCGAGCGGTCCGACCCCGAGCTGGTCCGGGATGCCCGCGGAGGCGACCGACAGGCCTTTGAGGCGCTGGTGCGGCGCTACTCCGAGCGCGCCTTCCGCGCCGCTTACCGCATCCTGCGTGACCCCAGCGCATCCGAGGAGATCGTACAGGAGGCCTTCATTAAGGCCTACAAGGGGCTGCGTACGTTCGAGTCGCGCTCCGCCTTCTACACCTGGCTCTACCGGATCGTGGTGAACCTGGCGCTCGATCGACGGCGCAGAGACGCGCGCGCTCCCAGCATCGAGTGGGAGGACTCGGTGGCCAGTCGCATCGATCCACGCGCGACGGGACCGGCGTCGTTCAATCCGGAGCTCGACTCACGGCGCAGACAGGTGCGGGAGCTGGTCGTGGCGGGTATGCAGGGGCTGCCGGAGGGGCAGCGAGAGGTACTTCTGATGCGGGAGGTCGACGGCCTATCCTATGAGGAGATCGCCAAGGCCATGGACATCTCGAAGGGGACCGTAATGAGCCGGCTACACTACGCGCGCAAGAAGATGGTGCTCTTTCTCGAGCGGCAGGGCGTGAAGCCCGGGGACGTCACGTGAGGCGGCGACGCGAGCGACAGCTCGACACTTATCGCGATGGGGAGCTGTCGCCTCGTGCGCGGCAGCGTCTGGAGCGCGAGCTGGAGCTCGACGCGGCAGGCACGCGGCGGTTGGCCGAGATGGCGCAGCTGGGGTCGGTGATCCGGGAGGCCTGGACGGAAGGTCCGCCGGCACCGGCGCCCGAGTTCCTGGTGAACGCCCTGCGTTCCGAGCTGCGACGGGTGGACAAGCAGCGGGCGCAGCGTTCGCTCGGCCGACGCCTGCGACAACGTCTGGGCGAGCTCTTGCGGCCCGTGCCCGTCACGGCTCTCGCCGGCGGCGCGATGGCTGGGCTGCTACTGGTGTGGCTCGGCTCGCCCGTGGTCGATCAGGGCTACCCCGTGGCCTCGGAGAGCTTGCCCACGCTGGCCTCACCGGCTGCGATCTATGACTTGGATCAGTCCGGGGCCGGGGGCCCCCTGCTGGTATATGAACTCGAGGACGGCGTCACCGTGATCTGGCTGCTGGAGGAGGATGCGAAAATCTCGAGCCTCCCGCGGGGGGGGAGCTGGGTTTGAGCATGCAGCTAATGGGGAGCGCGCAACTTGGCATCGCGGCCGCCCTGGCGCTCGGAATTCTGGGGAGCCCGCCGGCCCGGGCCGACTCCGCGGCCAATGTGACGCAGAGGTTGGTGCTGGTGCGCACGATGGTCGTGCATGCTGAGAAGAAAGCGGGGCAGGTGGATTGGATCTGCGAGAAGCTCCGCAAGAAGCTCGCGCCCATGAACTTTGGCACGCTGCGTGTGGTGCAGCGGCGTCAGTTCAAGCTGGCTTTCGGCGAGTCGGGACGGCTGCTGCTACCGGAGGGCCGAGAGGTGCGCTTTCTGCCCATCTCCGTGCTGCATCGGAAGCTCCACATGCAGGTCGAGATGCCGGGAATTCTAAACACTAGAATGCGTATGACGAGTGGGCGCGGAGTTATTCTGGGCGGCGTGGAGCACGGAGCTGGCTATCTGATCGTTTACATGGTGCCGAACTTCCGCCTTCCGAGGATCGCGTCCGCGCGCAGCAAGCCCAACCCACTGCTACACCGCGTCAAATCAGAGTAGGCTAGCTAGTCCTGCTGCGTAGCAGTGCGCGCACTCAGGCGCGTACGAAGTCACGCGCCGTCCCCGGCAGGCCGGCTTCGCCGGCCGCTACCCGGGTAGTAGAGCTGAGCTCGCCGCTACCCCGCTAGAGCAAGGCCGAAGGCCGCGCAGCGAGGCGCAGCCGAGCGAAGTGCGGGCAGGCGAGCTGAGCTCGCCGCTACCCCGCTAGTAGATAACCGGCATCGACTCGATGCCCACGATGAAGTTGGATGGACGCAGCGGCGGCTTCTCATCGGTGGCGAGCCGGATGTCTGGCAGCCGACGCATAAGCTCCTCGAACATCACGCGCAGCTCTAGACGCGCGAGGCTCGCACCCAGGCAGAAATGCGTGCCGAACCCACCGAAGGCCACGTGGTCGTTTGGGGTTCGTTCGACGTCGAAAACGTCGGGGTTCGCGAAGACGCGCTCGTCCCGATTCCCCGATACGTAGAGCAGCAGCAGCTTGTCCCCCTCTTGCAGCTTCTGTCCTCGGAGCTCGCAGTCGCCTGTCAGCGTCCGGCTCATGTTCTGAATGGGTGTGACCCAGCGCAGCATCTCTTCCACGGCGCCGGGGATCTTGGCCGGATCGTCGATCAGCTTCTGGCGTTGGTCAGGGTTGCGGATCAAGGCCTCCATGCCGCCCGAGATGACGTGGCGTGTGGTCTCGTCTCCCCCGACGAGGATCAAGAGACTTTCCTGAAGCAGCTCCTCGTCACTGAGCTTCTCGCCGGCGATCTCCGCGTGCACGAGCACGCTCATGAGATCATCTCTCGGGTTGGCGCGCCGGTCCGCGACCACCCGTCGGTTATAGGCGGCGTACTCCTCGAAAGCTTTGCCGGCGGCGCTCGCGAGCTCCGGCGCTGCATCGGCCGAGGTGCCCGAGATCATATCGTCGGACCAACGCAGCAGCCTGTCGCGGTCCTCGGGCTCGACGCCCAACATCTCGCCGATCATGATCATGGGCAGGGGCGCCGCGATCTCCTTCACGAAGTCGCACCTTCCGCGCATGGCTACGTTGTCGATCAGCTGGCGGCAAACGTCTCGAATGAAGGGCTCATGCTCTTCCACATGGCGGGGTGTGAAGCCCTTGTTGACGAGGTTCCTTCTGCGCTTGTGCTGCGGATCGTCCAGGTTGATCATCGAAGGGATCGGCGGAGAGTCCGGACGTGAGCCGCCGCCCGAGCAGAAACGCTCCGGGGTCTTGGACAGGCTCATGATGTCTTCGTGCAGTGCGATGCCCCAGCAGCCGGCCCTCTCGTCGTAGTAGACGGGCGCGTGTTCTCGCATCCAGCGGAAGTGAGGATGCGGCGCTGCCGCATAGAAGTCGCCGTCCAGCAATCGGATCTCGGGATGCGTTGGGTGGTCCGGCACGGTCAGCACTCCCTTCCCTGGGGCGCAGTCTATCCTGCGCGCGGGGCGTGGAGAAGCCGGCTCCAGGGCGTGTAAAGGGCTGGGGGCTTAGTCGAAGCCGGGTATGCCCGTGACGGGGCGGGCCGAGATCGCAATGATGCCCACCGTGGCGGGGCGCGCGACTGCTGCAGTGGTGGCTCCCATTGCTGGGCGCGCCGGCAGCGCAACCGGTGCGGGCATGGCTGGGCGGGCCGGCATCGCCACGGGCGCGGGCATGGCCGGACGCGCGGGCCCGGGCAGCAGGGCCCTGCCGTCGATCACGCGGTGCCCTCTGTCGATCTCGCGGGGTGAGTCGGCTTCGTCCGGCTCGGCCGGCTCGAACGGCAGCGCTGTGTCCTCCCTCCCGGGCAGCGCGGGCGGCCGCGGATTTGCCGCCAGGGCCGCTCCCAGTGGGGAGTCGGGGCTGAAGGGCGACGCTGGGGAATCCGCGCCGCCGGGTCCGGCGGGGCTTCCCGGCCCGAAGGGGGCTCCTGCCACCGCAGCAGTGGCGGGTCCGGCTGGGTCGGTGGTCGGTGCGGGCCGTCCGGGCGATGTGGGACCGGCTCCCCTCGGTCCGGCTGGGCTGCCGGGCGCTCTGGGCTCTCCCGCGATCGCGGGTCCCGCGGGTCCG
>SMWZ01000061.1 GCA_004356455.1 Deltaproteobacteria bacterium | reverse complement strand
CTCCAGAATGGAGTGACCCATCACGATCCCCATGATCTGCTCGTAGCCGGACGAGGAGAAGGTCGCGCCGTCGCGAAGCACGTGGGAGACCGCCTCGTGAGTCACCGCGACGAAGATCTCCTTCGGCATGTTCTTCATCATCGTCGAGCCGCCCGTCATTCCGCTGAGATCAATCTTCACGATCGGCCCCTGCTTGCGCAGCTCCGCAAAGCTCGGGTACGGGTCGCGCACGGCCCCCGAGCCCATAGCCTTGTTGAACTCCTCGAAGGCATCGTAGTCATCGGTCAGTGTCTCGGTGACAGGCTCGAGCTCACTCATAACGTCCCCTCTGCACGAGTCTCCCCGGAGGCGCCTCGTGGGAATCTGACGTTATATCAGATTCGGGGGTGGAACAAGCAATCGCCCGCGGCGAGAGCTGCCGGCCGAGCGGTATCATGCCGCCATGGATTTCCGTCTCTCATCGGAACAGAAGCAGCTGCGTCGCGAGGTACGCGAGTTTCTGGCCGATGACCCGGCCATAAGCGCGCGGCCGTTCCCCGAGGACGGCTGGATCTCGGGCTGGGACCGGGGGTTCTCGCGGCGGCTGGGACAGAAGGGCTGGATCGGGCTCACCTGGCCTACGCGCTACGGCGGCATGGAGCGCAGCTACCTGGACCGCCTGATCGTGACGGAGGAGCTCTTGCGCGCGGGCGCACCCGTGGCGGCGCACTGGTTCGGTGATCGCCAGATCGGACCCGCGCTGCTGGCCTATGGCAGCAACGAGCAGAAGCACGAGCTCCTGCCTCGTATCGCGCGCGGGGAGCTGAGCTTCTGTGTGGGCATGAGCGAGCCCAACGCGGGCAGCGACCTGGCGGCGCTCGCCACACAGGCGCGCGTCCACGAGGACGGCTTCAGCATCCGCGGCCAGAAGACCTGGACCAGCTTCGCCCCGCTCGCGGACTACTGCTACCTGGTCGCGCGCACGGATCCAGACAGCGACCGCCATCAGGGAATCAGCGAGCTGCTCGTACCCATGGGAACGCCGGGGATCAGCGTTCGGCCCATTCGGGACATGGTCGGCGAGTCTCATTTCGGGGATGTCTTCTTCGACGATGTGCGCGTACCCCGCAGCGCTCTCATCGGCAAGCTCAACCGCGGCTTCTACCAGATCATGCAGCAGCTCGACTACGAGCGCAGCGGCATCGAGCGGCTGCTCTCAAACTACCCGCTGTGGCGGGATGCGAAGCGTCTTGCACGCGAGCGAGGGCTGACACGCGACCCGGCCTTCCGCGATCGCCTCACCAGGGTCGAGATCGCCTGGCACGCGGGCCGGGGCATGATCTACCGGGTGGCCGCGCTGCTCTCCGCAGGACAGATCCCCAACCACGAGGCCGCGGTTGCCAAGACCTTCTGCACCTCACTCGAGCAGCACATCGCCGAGCTCGCGGCCGAAATTCTAGGCCCGGCGGCGCAGCTGATGCCCGGAGACGAGCAGGCGCCGCTCGACGGACGTGCGGCGCGCAATCTGCTCTACGCTCCGGCCTACACCATCCAGGGCGGCACCAACAACATCCTGCGTAACATCATCGCAACCCGCGGCCTGGGGCTGCCTGACTAGCGCGGTAACGGCGGGCAAAGCCCGCCTGCGCGCACTTCGCTCGGCTGCGCCTCGCTGCGCGGCCTTCCAGGCCTTGCTGTACTAGCGCGGTAGCGGCGAGCTCAGCTCGCCTGACTCGGGTTTTCCGAATAGCATCAAGTGCTGCTGCGGCAGGACGTCCAGGGTCTCGCGCCAGACCAGGCCGGCCGCTCTCATCTCCCGGCGCGCTTGCTCCTGGCTCATCTTGTGCAGCCGGTGGATGCGCACCTCCGGATCCTCCGCGCGGTACTCCACCAGCACCAGCACGCCGTCAGGCTTCAGCGCGCGTACCAGGCCAGCCATCATCTCGACCGGATGCGAGAACTCGTGATAGGCATCCACCAGCAGGATCACGTCAACACTCTCGTCAGCGAGGTGCGGGTCCGCGGTCGTACCGAGTACGGTCTCGATGTTGGTGACGCCCTGCTCGGACTTCTTAGCCTCGATCAAATCGAGCATGGCTTGCTGGACGTCGACCGCGAGCACCTTGCCCTGCGGTACCAGCGGGCTCAGCCGAAAGCTGAAGTAGCCGCTGCCTGCGCCTACGTCCGCCACTACAGCGCTGGGCTCGAGCTCGAGCTGCTGCAGCAGCAGGTCGGGTCGTTGCTCTTCTGCGCGCGCGGGCCGCTCCATCCAGTCGACGGTCGAGGGCGATACGGGGTCCGCGATCTCGCGGCCGAGGTAGTACTTGCCGGTGCCAACCCCACGGGTCGGGGTCCCGTACTCGTAGCGGGGGGAGCGCTGCGCGGCGGCGCGGGCAGCCTCAAGCAGCGCATCGGGCTCGATTCGCACGGTGTAATCGGGGTTCGAATAGCGGAACCTGATAACAGCGTCCGTCCCCACAACGAAGACGCTCGGCACGGGCAGCAGCTGGTGCTTCTCTCCCGAAGCCGCCTGCAGATCGATGCCGAAACCTCTGTACCGGTCCAGCGTCGCAGCATCCACCCGGAACGCGATTCCGAAAGCACGCGCAGCAATCATCTTGCTATCGGAGAGCAGGAGGTACGCTAGATCGTGCTTCCGGATCGTCGCCCGCAGCTTATCCGGCTGGTCTGGGCTGATCGCGATGATCTTATAGCCCAGCTCGACGAGCTGCGATTCGATCTTTTGCAGTTGACCCAACTGCAGATTGCAATAGGGTCACCAGCCTCCGCGATAAAAGATCAGCACGACGGGGTGCTTGGCGATCGCGGGGGCGAGCGCAAAGGGTGCACCCTCTAGCGTGCTCAGCATGACCTCGGGCACGCTGGCGCCCACCGCCAGCGGGACCACCTCGCTCGGGGACGCTGGCACCCCGTCGCCCCGCGTACGGCCCAGCTGGCTGGTCAAAGCCAGTAGACACAGGAGGAGGATCGATCCGCGCATGGCCGCTCAGCCCGGAATCAGCAGCACCTTGCCGCTGGTCGTGCGGCCCTCGAGGGCTCGATGCGCCTCCGCGGCCTGCGCCAGAGGAAAACGGGCGCCGATCCGCAGCTGCAGCGTCCCATCCGCAGCCGCTCCCAGCACGTAGCCCGCGCGCTGCTCGAGCTCGGTCCGCGTGGCCGTGTAGTGCGCGAGCGAAGGGCGCGTTACGAACAGCGATCCGAGCGGGTTCAGGCGGCTCAGGTCGAAAACAGGAACCACCCCGCTGGACTGGCCGAAGAGCGCCAGCAGCCCCCGTGGCTTAAGCGAGCGCAGACTGCCCTCGAAGGTGGTGCGCCCCACCGAGTCGTACACGACGTCGACACCGCGCCCGTCCGTGAGGCTCCGAACCTCCTCGGAGAAGTCGCACTGGGTGTACAGAATCACCTGGTCGGCACCAGCCTCACGCGCCAACTTTGCCTTCTCCTCGGTGGAGCAGGTGCCAAGGACCGTGGCGCCGGCGGCCTTGAGAAACTGGATCAGCAGCAGGCCCACGCCACCGGCGGCCGCGTGCACCAGCGCCGAGTCACCCGGTCGTGTATCCCGCGTGCCATGCACCAGGTAGTGCGCGGTCATGCCCTGCAGCATCAGCGCTGCGGCCTGCTCTTCGCTCACGCCGTCGGGCACACGTATCAGCTGGCGCTCGGGCGCAAGCACCGCTTCGGCATACGAGCCCGGGACGGAGGACCAGGCCACGCGGTCCCCGGCCGCGAGCGTCTGCACCTCGGGACCCACGGCCTCGACCACACCGGCCCCCTCCAGGCCGAGCACGAACGGCAGCGGCCGCGGATAGAGCCCGGCGCGAAAGTACACGTCGATGAAGTTGAGGCCGACGGCGGCGATCCGGACCCGGACCTGTCCCGGCCCAGGCGTCCCCGGCTCGTGGGGCTCGAGGCTCAGCACCTCGGGTCCACCGTTCTCGCGGACGAAGATCGCCTGTGCCATGGAGCAGGAGTCTACTCGAAAAGGGAGACGATCCGCTCACAGCGCGCGATGCGATCGACACCGCCCGATTCCACGCGCTCGGCGTGCATCTCGAGATCGAGCATCTTGCGGTTGACCCAGCTGGCGGCCAGGTCGAAGCGCTGAGGGTCGACTTGAGCCTGCTTGAGCAGCTCGGTGGCCACGATTACGTCAACCACCATGTCGGCCACGGGCTTGGAGGAGAGCAGCGCGTAGCTGAAGTCCTGGAGGAGGGCCGCGGAGGCCTTGATGATGCGCTGAATCCCCGCGCGGACCTTGTCGGCATAGGGCACCAGATCCCCACTCAGCGCCCCGAGCTCCTTGCTGAGCTGTTCGAAGACGATCTCGAGCGCGCCCTTGCCGATCTCCTTGAGGGCGAAGGAGACCTGGATCTCGGAGGTACCCTCGTAGATGGTGGTGATGATGCCGTCCAGGTGGAGCTTGGCCACCTCCGATTCGGCCATAAACCCGATCCCGCCGTGCACCTGGATCGCGCTGCGCGTGATCTGGTCGCAAGTCTCCGTGGCCAGGTATTTCGCGAGCGGAGTGAGCAGGCGGATGCGCACCTGGTTGCGCTCGAGCATGCGCTCGAGCTCCGAGCGCTCGGCGTCCGAGAGATCCGGCTCCCGCTCCATGTACATCTCAAGGGAACGGTTGCGATCGACCAGGACAGCGCAGCGATAGAGCAGCGCGCGGCTGCCCTCCAGGTGCAGAACCATGCGGGCGAGCATGTTCTTCATCAGCGGCTGATCGCCGATCGGAATCCCGAACTGCTTGCGCTCCTTCGAGTAACGAATGGCGAGGTCGAGAGCCGCCTCGGCGATCCCGACGCCCTGCGCAGCCACGCCCAGGCGCGCGTTGTTCATGAGGTCGAGCATCGCCTTGAAGCCCTCGCCCTTCTTCGCCATCAGGAAGGCTTCCGCGTGCTCGAACCGAACCACCGCCGTGGGCGACCCATGGATGCCCATCTTGTGCTCGAGGCGCTCGATCAAGAGCGCGTTGCGCTTCCCGTCGGGAAGCGTGCGCGGACAGAGAAAGAGCGACAGCCCCTTCGTCGTCCCCTTGGATTTTTCGAAGGTGTCGTCGTCGCGCGCCAGCACCAGGTGGATCTCGGCGCCGCCGTTGGTAATGAAAATCTTCTCTCCATCCAGGAAGAAGCGACCGTCCTCCTCGCTGGCGCGGGTCAGGATCCCGCCCAGATCCGAGCCCGCCTGCGGCTCCGTGAGATCCATGGCGCCCTGTACCTCGCCGCTCACGAAGCGCGGCAGGTACCGCTGACAGAGCTCCTCAGACGCGTACTTCTGGATATCCTCGGCGGCGCCCGCCTGCAGACCCAGGATCGTCATCAACCCGGCGTCCGCACGCGACACCATCTGGAGCACGATGTTGCACACCAGCGTGGGCAGCTCGAAGCCCCCGTACTTCTCCCGGATCGGCAAGCTGATCAGGCCCGCGTCGCGGATGCGTTCGTAGGCGGCGCGGATATGCGGCGGCTGGACGACCTCGCCGTCCACCAGCTCGGCGGGCTGGTTCCAGCCTTTCCGCGCCTCGGGCTCGATCTCCTGGCAGATCTCGGCGCAGGTCTCGAGCACGCCGATCAGCGCCGCGCGCTCCGCCTCCACGTCAACGTCGTCACCCTTACGGTGGCGATAGTAGGCTTCCCAGTCCACCATCTGCTTCAGGTAGATGAGAATGCCGTCGTGCAGGTAGCCAGCCGTGGGCCTGTCCTCCCTGGTGTGGGTCCTGTCTAGCTTATGCGCCGCGGAAAATGACTTCCAGTCCTAAAGATCGTCCCTCCCAAGCGGCCCGGAGTTGAGGGTGACCGCGAGTCATGACAAGATCAGGCCAGGCTGACGGGCGGGCAGAGAGGGAGGGTATGTATATCGGTCGGATTGTTGCCGTGGGACGAACCCGGGGGGGCGCCAACGCAGGCCTCTATCGCGTCTCCTCGCGCTCGTTCCCGAACCGCAAGGCGGTCGAGCTCAGCGGCCATCTGGCGATCGTTCCCCGCGAGGGGCACGAGGCGGACCTCCAGAAAAACCCCTACATCACCTACAACTGCGTGCGCCTGACCGCGAGCTGGGCGGTCGTCAGCAACGGCAGCCAGACCGATCCCATCGCCGAAAAGATCGAGACGGGCATGCCCGTGCGCGACGTACTCGCGACGGTGCTGGGCGCGCTCGACTACGAGAAGGACGACTACAACACGCCGCGCATCGCCGGGGTGGTGCCGCTCGCGGGGGATACGGCCTGGCTGGGAATCGTGCGGTACGACGCGCTGGTGGTGAAAGCCGTCGCCCTCGAGGCGGGACGCGCGCACTATCTCGCCACCTACGAAGCCGACGACGTGCGCGACTCCCAGAGCTCCGACTTCGACGCGTCCGACGCCACGGGCGCCGCGCGCTTCCTCTTTGACGGCGGCGCATTTGCTGGCTTTAAACACCCCGTCACGAGCGCCGCCGCGCTCGTCGAGGGCTCCCACTTCGCCCTGGCCACCTGGATCGTATAAGCTGGAGCCATGGAATACACACAGCGAAATCCCGTCCCCCTGCCTGCATCGGGACCGCTCGGAACGATCCAGACCCAGATGGACACCACCTTTGACTGGGAGTACGCGCTCAAGCAGCACAAGCTCCTGGCCCTGTACGAGAAGGGCAAAGCCGCCACCTGGAACGCCAGCGACCTCGACTGGTCCATCGAGGTGGACATCGAGAAGCTGATGGCCTCACGGCGCGAGGCGGCGGGTGGCGTATCCCTCTTCAATCGGCTCCTGGACCCGCCCCAGCCCCTCGACGAGAAGCGCCAGATGGAGTTCAACATCAACATGAACGCCTGGCTGCTCTCGCAGTTCCTGCACGGGGAGCAGGGGGCGCTGCTCGCCACCGCAAAGATCGTGCAATCCGTACCCTTCGAGGAGGCGAAGTTCTACGCCGCCAACCAGGTCGCGGATGAGGCCCGGCACGTCGAGGTCTACCACCGCTACCTGACCGAGAAGCTCGGGGTCTCGTTCGAGGTGAACCCGAACCTGGGCGAGCTGCTGGACACCACGCTTTCCGACCCGCGCTGGGACATCACCTACCTGGGCATGCAGATCATGGTCGAGGGTCTGGCCCTGGCCGCGTTCGGGCAGATGCGACTCACCATGCCCGACGAGCCCCTGATCCAGGAGATCACCACCCGCATCATGGGCGACGAGGCCCGTCACGTGGCCTTCGGCGTGCTGACTCTGGGCGAGCTCTACCGTAACGGCGAGCTGACCCCCCAGGAGATGCGCGAGCGCGAGGACTTCGTGATCGACGCCACCCATCTCATGCGGGAGCGACTTTTGATGCAGCAGGTCTTCGAGCGCATGGATCTCGACGTGAAGGTCTGGCTCGAGTGGGCAAAGCAAACGCCCTTCATGAAGGCCTTCCGGCAGATGCTGTTCTCGAAGATCGTGCCCAACCTCAAGCGCATCGGTCTGCTCACCCCGCGCGTGCGCGCCGCTTACGCCAAGCTGGACCTGCTGCGCTTCGAGCACGAGAAGGACTCCACCGAGGAGATCGAGGCCAAGCCGCCCGCCGAGTTCCTGGAGCTCTTGCGGCAGCTGCTCGGCCAGCCGCCGGCTCCGGGGCTCCCCTCCGGCTAGAACTTCTCGCCGTAGGGGCGCAGATCGAGCTCGAAAGTCCAGGCCGAGCGATCCTGCTCGACCAGGTGGTAGACGGTGTCCGCGATCTCGTCCGGCTTGAGGAAGAAATCGTCCGGCCGGTCGCGCAGGAGCTGCCGCGTTCGGGGCATGTCGATCACCCCATCGACCACCACATAGCCCACGTGAATGCCCTGCGGTCCCAGGCTACGCGCCATGGATTGCGCCAGGCTGCGCTGGGCTGCTTTCGCGGGAGCGAACGCAGCGGTCCCCGCTCCTCCCCGCAGCGACGCGGTGGCCCCGATCACGATCACCGCACCGCGGCCCGCGTTCAGCATGTCCTTCACCGCCTCCTGACCGCAGAGCAGCAGCCCCAGCGCGTTGATACGCCAGGCCTGCTCGAAGCTGTCGGGCTTGGTGTCGAGGAAGGAGCCGAAGGTGCCGCTGCCCGCATTGTGTACGAGTACGTCCACGGGGCCGAGGTCCGCGCGGACACGCGCAAAGGTCTTGCCCACGGCGTGCGCGTCACCCACATCGGTGGCGTAGCCCTTGGCGCCCGGAATCTTTGCCTCGAGCTCGCGCAGTCGTTCCTCTGAACGGGCCAGCATGGCCACCCGATAGCCGGCCGCAGCGAAGCGGCGCGAGAACGACGCACCGTTGCCCGGCCCGACCCCGGTCACGACACATACACGCGTCTTCTCGCTCATGCTTTCCTCTCCTCCTCGTCGTGCAGGAACACCACCAGATCGGTCAGCCCCGGATCGATGCCGAGCTGCGAGAGCAGGGTCGTGACCTGACCGCGGTGATGTGTCTGGTGGTTAAAAAAGTGGCTCAGCCCCCACCAGAGAGGAACTTCCCAGTCCTCGTCCGTGACGATCGTGTGATACACCAGCGGCACATCGAGCTGGGGCTCGTCGAGCCCACACACCCAGCCCAGGATCTGCGCGTCGGTGCGGACACGTTCACTTCGAAGCAGATCGAAGTCGTCGTACAGCACGTGATCGAGCCCGCGCGGGTGGATCGGCTTGTCGTCCCGATCCCGCGACGCAAAGCGCTCGCGGTCACCCGTAAAGCGCAGCATCCAGACCCGGTCGGCCAGCAGGATGTGGTTGAGCGTGCCGTGGAGCGACGCGAAGAAGGCCTTCCGGTCACGCTTGCGCTCCTCGTCAGGAAGGCCGGCGCAGAGCGCGTACAGCTTCTTGTTCATCCAGCTGTTGTAACGCGCGAAGGCAGGGTAGAGCTGGGGGGCAGCCACGTTGGAAGTCTAACTCAGAGCCTTCGGGCGCGCGCTCGCACCGCCTCCAGCTCGTCGAGCGTGCGCGGCCAATCGCGCTTGAGCAGGCGCGAGAGGGCGCGATCCGCCAGCAGCTTGCCCTGCGTCTGGCAGGTCGCACAGTAGTTGGTCTCGCGCGCCGAGTAGACGATGCGCTGAACCGGCGCGCCGCAGCTCGGACAAGGTTCTCGATAGCGACCATGCACGGCCATGCCCTCACGGAATGCCGTTACCCGCTCCGGAAACGCGTCGCCGGCCTGAGCGCGAAGACGCTCGGTCCAGTCGCGCAGTACTCGCCGCGTCGCCTGAAAGAGTTGCTCAATCTCGGGAGCGTCGAGCTTCTGGGTGAGCATCACGGGGGATAGCCCAGCCGCGTGCAAAATTTCGTCCGAGTACGCGTTACCGATTCCACTCAAGAGCCGCGCGTCGGTCAGGGCTCGCTTGAGCGTATGGTTCTCGCGCGTGAGGGCAGCGCGGAACTCATCGAGCTCGGCCTCCAGCACCTCGAGCCCACCCGGATCGTGCTCGCGCAGCGCGCGCTCACCGCGCACCAGGTGCAGGGACGCGCGCTTCTTCGAGCCGGCCTCGGTCAGGAGGAGCGTCCCCGCTGAGAAGTCGAAGGCGGCCAGGCCCTGCTTGCGACCCGGATTGGCGCCCGCCGGCCGCCAGTGGAGCCGCCCGGCGAGCATCAGGTGAACTACCAGAAACAGCTCGCCCTCAAGCTCCAGCGCGATGCGCTTTCCGATGCGGCGCAGAGCGCGCACCTGCTTCCCCTCGAGCTCACTCGGAGGCGGATCCACGGAGCGCAGCAGAAAGGGGCTGCGCAGACGCACGCGCTCCAGCACGCTGCCCAGGATCCGGCGCTCGAGCGCCTCGATATAGACCACAACCTCCGGAAGCTCGGGCATGGCGTGCCGATCGTGGCAGCCGCGCGTGCGGAGCTCAAGGGTGCAGGCGCCGACCTGCGCTGTCGCCTCCACACTGCACCTGCCGGGTGCTGCAGCCGAGCCTGGAGCGAAGCGCCGTCTGGCATACGGCTTGCTCTTCTGCCCCTGTGGAACGACTCAGCCAGGAGGCCGCATGCCAGAGCTCATCCATGACGAGATCGTGGTTCGCCGTCCCCCCAGTCCCGGGCTCGCGGCCGTGCTCTCGGTGCTACTCCCCGGACTCGGCCAGGTCTATAGCGGCCGGCTGCTCGCGGGCGCGCTGTGGTTCGGTCTCACCTGGCTCAGCTACTGGGCGGTTCTGATTCCGGGCTTTCTGGTCCATGCGCTCTGCATCTGGTCGGCGTACCAGTCTGCGAAGCGCTGGACCTACTACTGAGCCCGTCAGTCGTACAGGATCACACCGCGCGCATTGAGGCCTTTCTCCATGTCCTCAAATGCCTGGGGCGCCTCATCGATCGTGTACGTGCGTGTGACCATGCGATCGAGATCGAGCTTTCCCCGCTGATACAGGGCAAGCAGCTTCGGAAAGTCGACGCGCGGGTTCACGCTGCCGTACATGCAGCCCTGGATGGTCTTCGCCTCGGCGAAGAGCAGCAGCGAGGAGAAGCTGACCATGTCCGTGAGCTTGCCCGCACCCACGACGATCACATGTCCTCCGCGTCGCGCGGCTTGGTAGGCCTGCTGGATCACGCTCGAGAGGCCGATGGCCTCGAAAGCGTAGTCCACGCCGTGGCCGCCCGTGAGCCCCTTGATCTCCGCCACGGCGTCGCCCGAGGCGTTCACGGTATCGGTGGCGCCGAACTGGCGTGCGAGCTCGAGCTTGTTGTCGGCCAGGTCCACGCCGATGATGCGGTCCGCACCCGCGATGCGCGCGCCCTGAATGATCGAGAGCCCGACCCCGCCGCAGCCGAAGACCGCGACGTTGGACCCGGGCTTTACCTGGGCGGTCTTGATCGCGGCGCCCACGCCGGTCGTGACGCCGCAGCCGACCAGTGCGGCCGAGCTCAGCGGGATCCCCTTGTCGATCGGAATCACACTGACCGCGGGGGCGACGCAGTACTCGGCCATGTTGCCCAGGAACTGCATCACGCCCAGCTCCTTGTCATTCAGCCGGACGCGCGCGGTCCCGTCGAGCATGCGACCCGTCGGCGCACCGGCCACACAGAGGTGGGCCTCGCCGCGCAGACAGTGAAAGCAATCGCCGCAGTTGGGAATGAAGGAGAGCACCACGTGGTCGCCGGGGGTGACGTTGCTCACGCCCCCGCCCACCTCCTGCACCACGCCCGCGCCCTCGTGCCCGAGCACCATCGGCAGTGGCAGCGGCAGGGTTCCGTTGATGACCGAGAGGTCGGAGTGACAAACCCCGGTAGCGGCCATCTTGATCAGGACCTCACCGGACTTGGGCGGATCGAGCGAGACGTTCTCGACCGAGTACTTGTTGAGCTCGTGAGCGACGACGGCCTTCATGGGGGGCTCCTTCTCTGAGAAATCGGGCTGCGAGTGTAATCCCTGGACGCCCCAGAAGGAAGCCATGCGGCGAGGCAACTGGGGCCGCAATCTCCGTACGCGCGATCGAGCTAGCCGGCGACGGCGCTGGCTTGCGCCTGGGGCTGCGAAGGCCGCGCGCGGCTGCGCGGACGCTCCGGCGTGAAGATCACGGGCAGGTGCACGAAGGAGCGCACCAGCGTGGAAGGGTAGACCTCGGGCTGGCTGCCTGGGGCGAAGAGCATGTCCGGCAGCCGTCGCAGCAGCTCCTCGAAGGCCACGCGTAGCTCCAGCCGCGCCAGGTTCGCACCCAGACAGAAATGGTTGCCCATGCCGAAGCCCACGTGGTTATTGGGCTTGCGCTCCACCTTGAAGTGATCGGGATCCTCGAACTGAGCCTCATCGCGGTTGGCTGAGCCGTAGAGCAGCAGCACCGAGTCTCCCTGCGCCAGCGCCTGCCCGCGCAGCTCCGTGTCCTGGGTGACCGTGCGCTTGAAGTTGAGCACGGGGGAGACCCAGCGCACGATCTCGTCGACCGCGCTCAGAATGAGCTTGGGATTCCGGAGCAGCTTCTCGCGCTCCTGCGGATGCTGGATCAGGGCGATCATGCCGCCGGTCATCGCGTTGCGCGTGGTCTCGTTCCCCGCCACGAGCAAGAGCGTCATGAACATGAGCAGCTCGTCGTTCGTGATCTCGGCCTCGTCGGGGTCGAGAATTCCGTCGTCATGCGCTCCAACCAGGATGCTCACGAGATCGTCCTGCGGCTGCTTGCGCCGCTCCTCGATGATCGAGGTCATGTAGGCCGCCAGCTCCGCGAAGGCGGCCCCCGCCTTCTGCATCACCTCGGGGTCGTCGTAGAAGCCGTCCGAGCCGATCATCGCATCGGACCACTGCTGGAAGCGGTCGTGGTCCTCCCTGCGGATCCCCAGCAGATCGGAAATCACCAGCAGGGGCAGTGGCACGGCGATGTCCTGTACGAAGTCGCACTTGCCTTGCGTCGCCACCGCATCGATCGACTGCGTGATCATCTTGCGGATCCTGGGCTCGAGCAGATTCACGCGACCGGGCGTGAAGCCGCGGTTCACCAGCCGCCGCAGCTGGCCGTGCCGGGGCTCGTCCGTGTCGATGATCGAGAGCTTCACGCTCCCGGCAGCGCCACCCAGGTTGGGCCGCACACCGAACCCGGAGCAGAAGAGCTTCGGGTTCTTGGAGACGTAGACCACATCCTCGTACTTGGACACGACCCAGAGCTGCTGGCGCTCGTCCCAGTAGATGGGCGCGTGCTTACGGAGCCAGGCGTAGGTGGGGTAGGGATCTGCGCGGTAGAGCTGGGGGTCCAGGATATCGATCTGCATGGGGGAGCTCCCTGTGGGGGGACGGCCCTAGAACGTG
>SMWZ01000060.1 GCA_004356455.1 Deltaproteobacteria bacterium | reverse complement strand
TCTAGGATCGCGTCGAGCAGCGGGATCAGGGCCTCGCCGCCTTCGATGGAGAAACGCTTCTGCCCGATGAAGCGCTTGTGCAGGAACATCTCGAAGCGTTCGGCCGCCGTGACCTGTTCCAGGATCTCACGCTGCTGCTCGCGGGTGAGCACGGGCTGGTTGTGGATGGGCTCCATCTGCTGGATCAGCCAATCGCGGCGCTCCTTGTCGCGTATCTCCATGAACTCGACCGCGAACGTGCCGCAGTAGGTCTGGCGCAGACTGGCGATCAGCTCCCGGGGCGTGCAGTCGTCCATGCCCAGGTAGTGCCCGGAGCTACCGACTCGGTCCAGCTGCGGCTCCTGCAGGCCGAACTCGGCTGGCTCCAGGAAAGGGTGGGAGGCCTGTGGCTCGCGCAGCGGATCGAGATCCGCAATCAGGTGGCCGTGGGTGCGATAGGCGTTGACGAGGCCGAAGATGCCGGTCGAGTGGTGTGTCGCGCGCCGCTCGGGGAGCCGCTGCGGGCCGGGCTCGGCGGCTGCCTTCGGAGCCGCAGCGCGGGCTGGCCCGGACCTGCCGTTGCCTCCCGTCAGCTCGTCGAATAGACGGGTCCAGGTCTCGGGGACCGACTCGCGGCCGGCCAGGTAGTCCTCGAAGAGCGTCTCCACGAAGGCGCCGTTCTCGCCGCTCATCACGCTGGCCAGGTCACTGGCGGAAAGCCCAGTCGGCGCGGCGCCCGGGTTCTCGCTCACGTCCCGAAGACCTCCTTCACTCAAGCGTACGAAAATGGGCAGGACAGGGTAACGCCGGCCTCGCCATCTGCACCCTGCGACGGCCCCACCGGCTGTATCGACCGCTGGCGGCCGGAGTGGAGGCGGGGCGGGTCCGCCCGGGAGCGGGCAGGAGGCGACCGCGCGACTGACGGCCCGGGACCGCTCCGCTAGGATGCGGGCCGATGGGGTTCAAGGCGCTCACGGGCTTCCGTGACTTCTATCCCGAGAAAATGGCCGTCCGGCGCGCGCTCGAGCTGGCCTGGCACCAGGCCTCGCGGCGCGCGGGCTTCCAGGAGTTCGACGGTCCGGTGCTGGAGTCGCTCGAGCTGTTCACGGCCAAGTCGGGCGAGGAGATCGAGCGCCAGCTCTACGCCTTTTCGGACAAGGGCGACCGCAGGGTGGCCCTGCGTCCCGAGATGACACCCACCCTGGCCCGCATGGTGGCTGCGCGGGCCAACAGCCTGCCCAAGCCCATCAAGTGGTACTGCGTGCCCCAGTTCTTTCGCTACGAGCGGCCCCAGCGCGGGCGGGGTCGGGAGTTCTTTCAGTGGAACGTCGATGTGATCGGCGCCTCGGAAGCCGCGGCCGACGCGGAGGTCATGGCCGTGGCGCTGGATGCACTGCGGATCCTGGGTCTGGGAGAGCAGGACGTGGTGCTGCGAGTCAGCGATCGGCGCTTTCTGCGCCGCATGCTGCGGTCCATCGATGTGGAGGAGGTGCAGGAGTCCGAGGTTCTGGGCTGGATCGACAAGCTCGAGCGCGACGCGACCGCCGCCAAGCGCCTGGAGGAGATCCTGGGCCAGAAGCGCGCGCGCGAGATCTTGGCCTGGTGCGAGCGCATGCCGCTGGATCAGGCCCCGGAGCTCGCAGAGGTGCTGGGCGCGTGTCGGGACTACGGTATCGAGGCGTTCGTGGAGCCCGACTTCAAGATCGTGCGCGGGCTGGCCTACTACACGGGTCCGGTGTGGGAGATCTTCGACCGTGCGGGTGAGCTGCGCGCCGTAGCCGGGGGTGGGCGCTACGACGGGTTGATCGCCGAGTTCGGCGGCCCCGATCTCCCCGCCCTCGGGTTCGGGATGGGCGACGTGGTGCTACGTGAGCTGCTCCAACGGAAGGGGCTCGAGCCCGAGCCGGCCGCGCGCGTGGAGGTCTTTGTTGTCCCCGTCAGTCCCGAGATGTTGAAGCCGGCGCGCGAGGTCCTGCTACGGCTGCGGGAGCGCGGCGTCTCTGCGGACGCACCCTACGGCAGCCCCAAGCTGAGCAAGGCGCTCAAGGCCGCGGACCTGAGTGGCGCGCGGCGCGCGGTCCTGGTGGGTCCGGACGAGTGGGCGGAGGGAGCCGTACGCGTGAAGGACCTTGCCTCCGGCGACGAGCGCAAGGTGCAGCTGGACGATCTCGACTGAGGCGGGCTTACAGGCGAGCGCTCACGTCTTCGTGTCACCTGCGTCGACGGCCATGCCCATGGCGTGGAAGCCCTTGTCGACGTAAAGCGTCGTGCCGGTGATGCCGCCGGCCAGGGGACTCGCCAGGAAGGCGGCCGCGCCGCCGACCTCGTCAGCGTGGATCGACTCGGGGAGCGGCGAGTTCCGGCGCGCGTAGTCGATCATCTTCCCGATAAACCCGATCGCCGACGCGGCGCGCGAGGCCCAGGGTCCAGCCGAGATGCAGTTGACGCGTGCGCCGAAGCGGCGTCCAGCCTCGTAAGCCAGCACGCGCGTGTCCGACTCGAGCGCCGCCTTCGCAGCGGACATGCCGCCGCCGTAGCCGGGGATGACACGCTCGGAGGCCAGGTAGGTGAGTGTCAGGAAGGAGCCTCCGGGCCGCATCAGCGCGCCGAAGCGCTGGACGAGCGAGACGAACGAGTAGGCGCTGGCGCTCAGGGCCCCGAGATAGCCCGCTCGGCTCGTTTCGAGTAGAGGCTTCGTGACCTCGGGGCCGTTCGCGATGCTGTGCACAACCACATCGAGGGGCTTCTCTCCGAAGTCCGCCACGAACTGCTCCGCGACGCCTTGAATACTGAAGTCGGGGTGCGACTTGTAGCGCCGGTTCTCGCGCACCTCGGCGGGCGTGCTCTCGAGCGTGTCGTACTCGGCGTCGAGGGCGTAGATGCGCTCGAACTGGAGCTTTCCGCCGCCGGCCAGACGCAGCGCGTCCTGGGTTTTCCCGCGTGCGAGCAGCTTGGTGAAGATGCCGTAAGCGGGGGGCCAGGTGCCCACGCACACGCTCGCGCCGGCCTCGGCCAGCTTCTTGGCGATGGCGAAGCCGAAGCCCGCCTCGTCCGCCACGCCCGCGACGAAGGCACGCTTTCCGGAGAGATCGACGGCCAGCACACGCGTAGGGTAACATCGCATCTCTCTATGTCCCGACGCGACCAGATTCAGATGACTGATGAGGAGGTGCGGCGCTTCATCGAAGCGAGCAAGACCATCATCCTTACCACCAACGGTCCGGGCGGCTACCCGCACCCGATGCCGATGTGGTTTCTGCGCGCGGACGACGGGAGCATCAGCATCACCACCTACAAGTCGAGCCAGAAGGTCCAGAACCTGCGGCGCGACCCGCGCGTGAGCCTGCTGGTGGAGTCGGGCGATGAGTACTCGGAGCTCAAGGGGGTGGTGCTCTATGCCAACGCCGAGGTCATCGACGACTTCGAGACCGTGGTCGACACCCTGATCGCGGCCTCCGGCCAGCGCAACGAGCCGGAAATTCGGGAGGCCCTGAAGAAGACCGCCTCCAAACGCGTGGTCATCCGCATCAAGCCCGAGCGCGTCGTCTCCTGGGACCACTCCAAGCTCGGCGGAACCTACTAGTGCTGTAAACAGCCAATTACATCTACTGCCATACGGGACCGTCGCGCAGTAGGCCGCTCGGAGGACGGCTGGCAGTTTTGTGACCATGTTGGCAGTTTTGTGACCATGTGCGTCACCCCTGGATCGTGCCTTCGTCGAAAGGGGTCCGCAGCCGCTTCCGAAGCAGTGACGCTGACCCACGAGCGTACTTGCGGGCGCAAGGGCACGCAGGCCGGTTGGGCACGCGGCTTGCTGAGTATGGTGCCAACACAGTACCCAGGAGACCTCGCGCAAATTGAAATGCTCCAGTGTCCAAACGCGATCGAAGGAGGATCTCGTGCTCAGCCTCAAGCAGCGAGAGGGTTTCACCCTCATCGAGCTCATGATCGTTGTGGCGATCATCGGTATTCTTGCCGCCGTCGCCATTCCTAACTTTATCCGCTACCAGCTGCGCACGCGCGCGGGCGAAGGGAGGATCAATCTGGCCGCAATCCGCACCGCCGAGGAGGCCTACCTGGCGGAGTTCGGGCGCTACGTGCCGTTCGTTTCGACCCCGGCCGCGGCCGGTGTCGGTCTTGGCTCCGTGAAAAAGCCCTGGGTGGCTTGCCCGATTCCGGTGGTTCCTGCCTCGCCCGGACACTGCATCATCGGCTGGCAGCCGGATGGTCCCACCTATTACAACTACGTGGCGGCTACGGACGCGACCGCGACCTCGTTCGTGGCAACCTGTGAGTCGGACATCGATGCTGAGCTCACGATCAACTACTGGGGCTTCGAGCGCTCGAACGCCGCCGGTATCGTGACCGCGGCTTCGGGTAACCCGGGCTGTCCGGTGGGCTCGGTGCTGGACATGACCGCCAACCCGCCCGTGCCGGCGAACAACATCGTGGGCCCCTGTGCGTTCGATTTCGGCTCGACGGTGTTCTAAACAAGCACATGACGACCGAGCAGACTTAGCGGGTAGTTGGCCCCCCCCGCCTCCGTTGCTAGTGGCCGCGGCTAAGTGCTTGGCTTGGCTCGTGATGAGTGATGAGCTGCTGTAAAGCCGCATTTACATCTACTCGGCTATACCGTGGGGGCCTGGTATTCTCAGCGAGATGAAGAGAGCTCTCGCAATACCCGTTGTGTTCGTAATAGCGGTGCTCGTCTACATGATCCACAATCATGCCGACTATGGCGAGGCGTTGCCGCCCGGATTTCCCTCAGATATTCCCGTTGTGGCAGGGGAGATCATCTCTGGCAGGCGGACGCTGTTTGAGGATGGCAGGGGCTATGTCGTAGACGTCAGGACTGACCTGCCATACCGGGAAGTGGTCGCGTTTTATGCCGACAGGTACGGGGAGGACGGATTCAGAGACGCGCCGGGAATGGGAGAAGCCTTTTCCGTTGGTGACATCCGTATTGGAGACAGGCGCATCCTGCTTGAAGTCCACTCCAGGGACATGCAGACATATGTCACGATGGCGGTACACCTCGGCGAGTGGTGGTAACGAGACTAGTTGCAGAGGCCCTGGG
>SMWZ01000059.1 GCA_004356455.1 Deltaproteobacteria bacterium | reverse complement strand
AGCCGGAGTGTGTGCTGGACGTCCGCGGTCGAGCGTGCCTCCACCACGGCGAGGGGCGAGGGCCCGCCACGCCCTTCGAGGTCGAGCAGCTCGGAGAGCACCCAGCTATCGTGGCGATGTGCCGAGAGCGTTTCGGGATCGGTACGCACCCGATCCCCGAGCTCCTTCTCGAGCCGGGCCCGGACCTCGTTCATCCGCCCGGGCCCGTGAATACGGTCTCCGACGCGAGCCGGGCGCGCACGGCCTCCACCTCTCCCTCCAGCCTGATCTGGGTCCAGTCCAGAAGACTCCGCATGCGTTCCGCGATGGGTTGCACGAGCGTCTCGCGCTCGGAGGGCAGATACAGCGCCGCACGGGTACGCCGATACAGCACGTCCTCTACACAGGTCGCTGCCTCTTCCTGCACAGCCCAGTCTACCTCACCCACAAGGACCGAAGTCCCGCTCGTCAGCGGGGAGCGGCCACGGGCGGCGACCAACCCGGCCTCGGCACCGTAGAGTCGCGCCAGACGCAGAGCGACCCCATCCGCGAGCACAAACTCCCGCGTGAGCGAGCTGGCGAGTCGCTCCAGCTGTCCGTCGAAGTCGCCGCCAGGCAGGGGCTCCTCCTGCGAACGGTCGTCCAGCCGGCGCTCCAGGATCTTGGCCACCTCTTGGATAGCCCGGCGTGCCATGGGTCGATAGCCGGTCAGCTTCCCACCCGCGATGCTCACAACCCGGGCCGGCCCCAACAGCACCTCGTCGCGGCGCGAGATCTCCGTCGTTTTCTTGCCCGGATCCGCAATCAAGGGCCGCAGCCCTGCCCAGGCCGCCGTGACCTCCTCGAGCTTGACCGGCTCCAGGCCGAAGTAGCGCGGCAGAGGCTCCAGCAGATACTCCACATCGCTGGCGCTGATGGAGGGCCAGACCTGAGCGCCGTCGGGGTGAGGCGTATCGGTGGTGCCCATATACACCACCCCGCCGCGAGGGATGACGAAAACGGCACGCGAGTCCTGCGCCGCGAGCGCCACCATGTTGCGCACCGGCACCCGCTCGGCAGGCAGCACGATGTGGATCCCCTTAGAGAGTGCGAGCAAGGGCACGGCGTCTCCGTCCTCGAGGCCACGGACCGCCTCCACCCAGGGACCTGCTGCGTTGATAACAGCCGCGGCGTTGACGCGGAAGCGACGCTTGCTCAGGCTGCACACGGCCTCGACCCCGACCGCGCGTCCCTGCTCGCGCGGGATGACGTCAACGCGAGCCCGGTTCAAGACCAGTGCACCTTGGCGCACGGCGGCACGCAGATTGGCCAGCACCAAGCGCGCGTCGTCCGTCAGGTACTCACGGTAGGTACAGGCGTGCGGATAGCGCGTTCGATCGAGCAGAGGCTCCTGCTCCGCCAACTCGGCACTCGACCAGTTCTGGTGTACATCCTCGTCCGCAACCGACCCGAGCCTCTCGTAAGCCGCGATTCCCACGCGCAGCTTGAGCATGCCCGCAATTGAACGCGCGGGGATGACCATCCAGCGCCGCTCGGCCAGATGAGGAGCCAGGCGGAAGATCTGCTTGCGTTCGAGCGCCGCTTCTCGCACTAGTCCCACCTCCCCCATAGCGAGGTAACGCAGACCGCCGTGGATGAGCTTCGAGGACCGGCTCGAGGTGCCCGAGGCGAAGTCTTCGGCCTCGAGCAGGGCCACTGACAATCCGCGCAGGCTCGCCTCGAGCGCGATCCCTGCGCCGGTGATGCCTCCCCCGATCACGACGCAGTCGAAGCGCGTGCGCTCGAGCTCGTCGATGACTCGGTCGCGTGCCAAGCTGGAGATGGCGGTCGGGCCAGACATGCTCCTCCTTCGTCGGAAACGGCGGGAAGGATCCTAACCCACCTCCGTGAGAAAAGCGGGCGGGTGTATTGCGTCGAAACTCCGGGAAAAGGACCTAGTGTCCTGACCCGGAAGTTCGCTCGCATTCTCAGCGCCCTCTGCATCCACGCTCACCGCGTTGCACTCGCGCGCCTTGCGAGCGCGGCGCCTCGGGCGCCATAATTGCGTCGAAACTCCCGGAACAGGACACTACAATCGCCATCCATGTCACGCCTAGCACCCAACCCCCGGCCCGAATCCTACGCGCTCAAGCTGAAGGTCGATCCCCGGCGGGATCGTTTTCAAGGGGAGGTCGAAATCGGACTCTCAGTCACCCCTGGTCTACGTGAAATCGAGCTGCACGCGGTGGACCTCGAGCTCGGAGAGTCCACGCTCGAGGACTCCGCGGGACCGGTCACGATCTCGCGCGTCTCGTCTCACTCGAAACGCGAGACCCTGTGCTTCCATCTGGAACGCGAACTCCGCGGACGTCGGGCTAGGCTGCATATCGCCTACGAGGGTCCACTACGAACAGACCTGCGCGGACTCTACCAGGCCCGTTCGGGGCGCCGCCGCTATGCCGTCACGCAGCTCGAGGCAGCAGACGCGCGCCGCTTCTTCCCCTGCTTCGACGAGCCCGACAAGAAGGCCCGCTTCCAGCTCCAGGTCACGACCCCCGTGCGTAACCAGGTGATCTCGAATGCGCCCATCGTACGCACACACACCCAGGGCCGGCTCAAAACGGTGCAGTTTGCCGAGACGCCGAAGCTCTCAACGTACCTGGTCGCGCTCGTGTGCGGGGAGCTCGAGGGCTCGCGCGCGAGGCGCTGCGGTCCTACGCCCATCCGCGTCTGGCACGTTCCCGGCAAGCGACACCTCACCCGCTTCGCGTTGGATACCGCGGTGGCCTCGCTGGAGCGGCTCGAGCACTACTTCGGCCTGCGCTACCCCTACGCGAAGCTCGATTTGATTGCGGTCCCCGACTTCGAGTTCGGCGCCATGGAGAACGCGGGCGCGGTCATATTCCGAGAGAGCCTGCTCCTGGTCGACCCGAAGACGGTGACGCTCAGCGAGCGCAAGCGGGTGGCCGAGGTCATCGCCCACGAGCTGGCGCACATGTGGTACGGCAACCTGGTCACGATGGCGTGGTGGGACGATCTATGGCTCAACGAGGCGTTCGCCACCTGGATGGCATTTCGCGTGATTGATGATTGGCAGCCGGACTGGCAGATGTGGCTCGACTTCGAGCACCATCGCGCCGCCGCCTACGCGCTCGATAGTCTCACGAACACACATCCCATCTATACCGACGTGAAGACGCCCGAGGAGGCCACCGAGAACTTCGACGCCATCACGTACGAAAAGGGAGCGTCGGTCGTGCGCATGCTCGAGCGCTGGCTCGGTTCGTCGGTGTTCCGCCGCGGCGTGCGTCGCTACATCCGGCGTCATCGCGAGTCTAACGCGCGCGCAGCCGACCTCTGGCAGGCATTGGAGCAGGTTTCGGGCGAGCCGGTGGGCTCGGTCGCAAAAGCCTGGATCGAGCGGCCCGGCTTCCCGCTGGTCTCGGTGCGCTGCAAGGAGCGCGCGGGTCACCGCTGGCTGGAGACGCGACAGGAACGCTTCTTCGCCAACCCACATGAGCCAGCCGAGAAGCGGCGCGCACACTGGCCCTTGCCGATGCGGGTGCGGGTGCGGGTCCGGACTCCGCGCCGGCGTGACCGCATCGTGCGTGGCTTGCTCCGCAGCGCCCGGGACGAGCTCGACCTGGGTCCGGCGCAGGAGGTGGGCTGGGTCTATGCCAACGCGGACGAGTCCGGCTTCTACCGGCCTCTGCACGATGCAAAGCTCCTAGGGGCGATGGCCTCGGAGCTCGAGCGGCTCACGCCGGCGGAGCGCATGGGCCTGCTCGGCCACCAGTGGGCGGGCGTGCGCGCGGATCGCGCCCCGCTCGAGGATTTCCTGGGACTGGTGGAAGCCCTGCGCAACGAACGCGAGCCCGAGGTGCTGGAGGCGGTCGTAGGACCGCTGGCCTGGCTCCACGATCAGGCCGTTCCCGCGATCGAGCCGGACTCCCCGGGCAGCTATCGCGCCTGGCTCTTGAGCATCTTCGCCGAGTCCTTTCGCGAGCTCAGCTGGAGCGCGCGGCGCGCCGAGCCCGACGCTGTGCGGCTGCGGCGTGCGGCTCTGCTGCGCATCCTCGGCGGCGTCGCGGAGGATCCCGGGATCTCGGGCGAGGCCGAGAGCCGAGCCAGCGCCTATCTCCGCAACCGTGCCGCGCTCGACGCGAACCTGGCCGGGCCAGTGGTGGAAATCGCCGCGCGCAACGGAACCAAAGCACGCTACCAGGCTTACCTGCGGACCATGCGCCGAGCCCGCACGCCCCAGGAACGAACGCGCTTCGAGCTGGCGCTGGGCGCGTTTCGCGATCCCGCCCTGGTGGCGCGCACCCTGGAACTGCTGCTGAGCAAGCAGGTGCCGACGCAAGACGTGGTGCCGCTGGCGGTCCGGCTGCTGGCCAACCCCGCGGCGCGCGAGGAAACCTGGCGCTTCATACGCTCGCGCTGGAAGGCGCTCGCGCCCCGCGTGCCACCGGGCCTCGCGCCGCGCCTGGTCAGCGCACTGCCCGCGCTCCAGACTCGGCGTCATCGCGAGAGCGTCGCCGCCTTCTTTCGCTCGCACCCGCTCCCCACCGCGGCGCGCGCGCTCCAGCAAACGCTGGAGCGCTTCGACCTGGACGCCGAGCTGCGCGGGCGCGTTACGCCCAAGCTGCGGCGCTGGCTCACGCGTCACAGACAAACCAGCAGCTGATACACTAGGGGAATGCCGGAGCTCGCGTCACTTCAGTGCACTCCCTGTAAGTCGGGCGTTCCCCCGCTCGACGCGAATAAGATCGCGCCGCTGCTGAGTCAGCTCGAGGACGACTGGGAGGTGGTGAACCAGCACCACCTGGCCAGGACCTATAAGTTCAAGAACTTCGCGCAGGCACTGGAGTTCGTGAACCGCATCGGTCACATGGCGGAGGAGCAGGGTCACCATCCGGACCTGCACCTGGCCTGGGGCAAGACCCGGGTCGAGATCTGGACGCACAAGATCAACGGGCTGCACGAGGCGGACTTCGTCTTCGCCGCAAAGTGCGATACGCTCTTCCGCCCGAAGTAGCCGCGGATCCCTTTGCGGCCGTGCGCTCGGCCTGCGCCCGCGTAGCCGAGCGCGCACGGGCGGTTGGCATCGATCAGGCGCAGCTCGAACGCTACGCGGAGAAGCTGCCGATCGAGGAAGTTCGACGCGCGGGCACGGATGCCTTTCGAGGCGTAGCCGGCTCCATCGACGTGCGTGCCGCATTCGTTCTCTCACTCAACGCCATCAACTTCGGCTCCGGCTACTTTCCGCAGCTGAAAAAACGGGCCGGAACGTCGGGCTACCATACGCTCGAGGCCTGCTTGCGGGAGCAGTTCGGGGCGGCGGGACCCTTCACAGCCGCGGAGCTGCGCGTGATGACCGGCGAGCGCTGTGCGCGGCTACTCGAGCAACCCGCGCCCTCACCGCAGATTCGCGAGCTCATGGAGCTCTACGCCCAGTCCTGGCGCGAGCTCGGGTCGCTGCTCGAGCGGCGCTTTGGCGGAAGCTTTACCGCATTCGTAGAGGCGGCCGGGGGCTCGGCCGCGCGTCTGGTGCGAGCCCTGCTCGAGCTGCCCCTGTATCACGACATCGCAAGTTACGCGGGCTTCTCCGTGCCGCTGCTGAAGCGTGCGCAGCTGTGCGTGTCGGATCTGGCGCTGGCGCTGCCCGACGACCTGGGTCGCTTCCAGGACCTGGACCGACTCACCGCCTTTGCGGACAACCTGGTCGCCCACGTGCTGCGCGTCGATGGCATCCTGTGTTACGAGCCGGATCTGCTGCGGCGCATCGAGCGCGAGGAGCCGATCGCCGCGGGCTCGCCCGAGGAGGTCGAGATCCGCGCCTGCGAGGTTCACGCAGTCGAGCTGCTGATCGCCGAGCTCGAACGGCGCTCCCTGCGCCTGGTCCCGCACCAGCTCGATGCCTGGCTCTGGAGCCGCGGCGGCCGGCCTGCCTACAAGGCGCAACCGCGTCACCGCACACGCTGTCCCTACTACTAAGGGGCCTAGCGGCGGGCCTCGCGCACGCCCTGCTGAGGGATCTCGAGCGTGACTTCGGTGCCGATGCCTGGCTCGCTCTCGAGCCGGATGCTGCCCTCGTGACCGAGGATGATGCCGCGAGCGATCGCCAGACCCAGACCCACGCCGCGGGGTTTCGTGGAGTAGAAGGGCTCGAAGATGCGTCCGCGAATCTTGGCCGGGACGCCCGCTCCAGAGTCCCGGACGCGCAGGCGCACCGCCGCCGTCTTGGGCACGCTCTCCACCTCCAGCACGAGCTTGCCCCCTTTCTCCATCGCATCCACCGCGTTCTCGGCCACGCTCAGCAACGCGGTGGTCAGAAGGGCACGATCCGCCGTCAGCTGCGGGAGATCGGGCGCGATGCGCAGCTCGACTTCTACGCCCTGGGTGAGGCAGCGCTCGGCCAGCTCTCGGCGCACCTCCCTGACCAGATCACCGAGGTCCATCGGCTCGGGTCGCATCGTGCCGCGGCGCGAGAGCGTGAGCATGCCCTCCACCACGGCCTCGATGCGCCGGGCCAGGTGCATCACGTGCTCGTCGCGCGGGTCCACCTTGTCGGAGTCCAGCTTCATCTCCATGTGCCCGATCAGTGCCGCCAGCGGGTTGTAGATGGCGTGGGCGATCCCACCCGCTACCTCGCCGGCAATGCCCAGCCGCTCCGCCTCGACCAGACGCGTCTGGAGCTCGCGCAGCTTCGTGTTGGTGCGCTCCAGATCCTGGGTGCGCTGAGCCACCTCCCGCTGCAGCTTCGCGGCGTACTCACGTCGCTCCTCATCCAGCTGGACTTCGGCCGTGCGATCCCGCCCGGCCATCACGACCGCCTCGCGCCCCCCGAACGCCACCGGCGTCAGCGCCATCTCGGAGAAGAACTCGCGCCCCGATTTCATTGTCCAGCGACGTAATAGCGTGCGCGTAGGGGCGTTCGCTGCCTCGCGCAATAGAGCCTCCAGCTCCATTCTATCTTCGGGCTCCAGGAGATCACCCACCCTCCGGCCGATGAACTCGCCGCGCGACAGGCCCGTGAATTGCCGGCTGGCCTCGTTGCATTCGAGGTAGCGACCCGTCTCTCGGTCAACGACGAGGATCGGGGTGGGCATCGCATCGAACACGGCCCGGTAGCGATCCTCCACGGACGCTGCGCGATTGCGCAGCAGGCGGAAGTTCAGGAGCACGGTGTAGCCCGTAAAGAGCACGACCAGCGCGAGCGGCACCAGCGGCGCGGAGCCGAATGCGTCGAGTGACTGCAGTCGCTCCAGGCCACCTCCCGCTGGAAGCACGCCCCCCAGCTTGAGGCCGAGTGCGATCGCGTAGCAGCCTACCCCGACCGTCCCTGCGATCGCGGTGGCCAGACCCGACCACATGCTTGCGCCCCCCAGCAGCACCATGGCGTACATGCCGACCAGCGGTCCCTGAAGCTGGTCGAAGATCGTGAGGGTCACGGTCAGCGCGGCGAGGTCGCTGACCACGGACAGGCATCCCCAGAGCTGAATAAAGCGCGAGCGGCGCAGAGCCCAGCTCAGCCCCGCGTTCACCAGCAGATAAGCAAGCATGGCGATCCCGAACGCGTAGAGGCTGGCCGTGGAGCCAAACAGAAGGCAGACCCCGCCGAAAATCGGCAGACCGAGGGCTACGGAGATCCAGCGCAGGCGCAGGGTGGTGTGCAGGAGTTGTGGCTCGGGACCGCGTATCAGGTAGCGATGCGCCGCCTTGACCCAGCCAGACCCGCGGGTGCCCATGCGCGCATCATATCCCGGCGACACCGCGCAGGGGAACCGCAAGCCGGAACCAAGCCCGGCCTGCGGGGTTCTGGCGCGCTGCGGCGCCGCCCGCTAGGGTTCCCCGTTATTCGCTCTGAACGAGCGAGTCCCCTCGGACCGAGACATTCTGGCCACGGGCAGGACCGGGGCACGTTCCAGCGGAGGGCGGCAGGTGATCATCGGAGTACCCCGTGAAGTCGCTGCCGGGGAGCGGCGCGTGGCCGTCGTACCGGTTTCGGTTCGACGCCTGCTGGAAGCCGGGCTCGAGGTCCGGATCGAAACCGGTGCCGGCAGCGAAAGCGGCTGCACCGACGAGGAATACGTGGACGCGGGTGCGCAGATCGGCTCCGATCCGCAGCAGATCTTTGCCCAGGCGGACATCCTGGTTCGGGTCCAAACCCTGGGTTCGCATCCGGGCACCGGTCAGCACGAGGTGGAGATGCTGCGCGAGGGTGGTTGCGTGATCGGCATGCTTCAGCCGTTCTCGCAACCGGAGCTGATTCAGCGGCTCATGTCGCGACGCGTCACGGCCTTCTCCCTGGATCTCATGCCGCGCACCACGCTCGCCCAGAGCATGGACGTGTTGAGCTCCATGAGCACACTGACGGGCTACAAGGGGGCCCTGCTGGCAGCCAACGCGCTGCCCAAGATCTTTCCGATGCTGATGACCGCGGCCGGAACGCTCAAGCACGCGCGTGTGCTCGTGCTCGGCGCCGGCGTTGCTGGGCTGCAGGCGATCGCCACGGCGCGGCGGCTCGGCGCGGTCGTGGAGGCCTTCGATGTTCGCTCCGCGGTGAAGGAGCAGGTCGAGAGCCTGGGCGCCCGCTTCGTGGAGGAGGAAGCCGTCACGCCGGACGCCGAGGACGCTGGCGGCTATGCCAAGGAGCAAACCAAGGCCCAGCTCGAGAGCCAGCGGATGCTCCTCTCCAAGCACATCGCACAGGCGGATGCTGTCATCTCCACGGCGCTCGTGCCCGGCCGGCGCGCTCCCATCTTAATTACGGAGGAGCAGGTCAAGGAAATGCGGCCGGGCTCGGTCGTGATCGACCTGGCCGCAGAGCAGGGTGGAAACTGCGAGCTCACGCAGCCGGGTCAGGTTGTGTCCGCGCACGGTGTCGAGATCCATGGACCTCTGAACCTGCCGAGCTCTCTGCCGGTTCACGCGAGCCAGATGTTCTCTCGGAACCTGACCAACTATCTGCTGCACCTGGTCAAGGACGCCGGATTGGAGCTGAACCTCGAAGACGAGCTCACCAAGGGTCCGCTCGTCACACACGAGGGCGCGATCTTCCACGAGGGTGTCCGGGCGGCGATGAAGAAGTAATGGAAGAGAGCTTCGCACTCATCATCACCATCTTCGTACTGGCGATGTTCGTCGGATTCGAGGTCATCACCAAGGTTCCCCCAACGCTGCACACGCCGCTCATGTCGGGCTCCAATGCGATCTCCGGCATCACCATCATCGGCGCTCTGATCAGTGCGGCGGCGGAGAACATCACGCTCTCCTCGACTCTGGGGATAATCGCGGTGGCGCTCGCAACGGTAAACGTGGTGGGCGGATTCCTCGTCACCGACCGGATGCTCAAGATGTTCACGAGCAAGCGCTCCAAGGAGAATCGGTGACCGCGTCCTGGATCGGGTTCGCGTACCTACTCGCATCGGCCTTGTTCATCCTCGGTATGAAGCGTTTGGGCTCGCCACGCACAGCGCCAGCGGGAAACCGCATGGCGGCCGTCGGGATGCTGATCGCGATCGTGGCGACCCTCTTCCATGAGGAAATCGTGCGCTTCGAGGGCATCGTGGCGGGAGCGACCGTCGGCGCCCTGATCGGAGCGATCGCGGCCCAGCGCGTGAAGATGACGGCTATGCCTCAGATGGTCGCCACCTTCAACGGACTCGGTGGCGGGGCCTCCGCGCTCGTCGCTGGCGCAGAGCTGATTCGACTGGCCGAGCAAGGCGTCGCCCCCTCGCCCTTTGTTTCGGTCCCGATCGTTCTGGGCACGCTGATCGGCGCCGTCACGTTCACTGGAAGCTTCGTCGCGTTCGCAAAGCTGCAGGAGCTGATCAGCGGCAAGCCAACCGTGTTTCCGCTGCAACACCTCCTCAATCTGGTGCTCGGGTTGGGCTTGCTCGGCCTGGGGGGCGCACTGATCCTGCAGCCAGAGGAGCTCCGCCTCTTCTGGACGATCCTGGGGCTGGCCGGTCTGCTCGGGGTGCTGCTGGTGATCCCGATCGGGGGTGCCGACATGCCCGTAGTGATCTCACTTCTGAACTCGTATTCAGGACTTGCGGCCTGCGCCACGGGGTTCGTGATCCAGAATCACGCGCTCATCATCGGTGGATCGCTGGTCGGCGCATCCGGCATCATCCTCACCCAGATCATGTGCCGAGCGATGAACCGTTCGCTCGCCAACGTTCTCTTCGGAGGCTTTGGCGCCACCACGACCAGAACGGGTGCCGGCCCGGCGAGCGCCACCGGGCCGGTCAAGAGCGGCTCGGCGGAGGACGCGGCCGCTATCCTCGACGCTGCACGCTCGGTCATCATCGTCCCCGGGTACGGCCTGGCCGTGGCCCAGGCTCAGCACGTGGTACGCGAGCTGGGCGATCGGCTCATCCAGCGAGGGATCAACGTCAAGTATGCGATCCATCCCGTCGCAGGCCGCATGCCCGGGCACATGAACGTACTGCTGGCCGAGGCGGACGTCCCTTACGAGCTATTGATCGAGATGGAGGAGATCAATCCCTCGTTCCCCCATACGGACGTGGCGCTGGTCATCGGCGCCAACGACGTGACGAACCCCTCCGCCCGGGACGACCCCAGCAGCGAGATCTACGGCATGCCCATACTCGAGGTCGACCGCGCCAGAACGGTCATGGTCTGCAAGCGCAGTCTCAACCCGGGCTTCGCAGGGGTCGACAACCCTCTCTTCACCCTACCCCAGACCATGATGCTCTTCGGCGACGGGAAGAAGATGATGGAAGAGGTGCTTAGGGCGATTAATGAGATCTAGCGTGCGGGCTCGACCTCGATCTGGAGGTCGCGGCGCCGTTCATAGATCTCGCGCAGCTTCCGACGTCGCTCCATCTCGATCACGAGCTCCTGGCGCAAGGTCTCGTCCCGCAGCTCCCGCTCCTTGACCACGAGCTGCATGCGCTGGCACGCCTTCCCCATGTGAGGCCCACAGGTGTGGTTCCCACAGCAGTAGGCGGTGAAGTCCGCGAAGCTCTCAATCGGCTTGTCGACCGGCGCCTCATCCCAGTTGTTCACCTCTTCGGGATCCAGCCCGTACGCTTGGTCGAAGAGGTCGCGGGCTTCGACCAGGTCCCCGCGCCGCCACGCAGCCAGTGACTCGACAATATCGACGAAGGCTCCGCGCGCACCCAGTCGACGGGCCCTCTCGACCGAGTGCTGGGCTCGGTTCATATCCCCCATGTAGATGTATATCTGCGCGATGTTCAGATGGTGAACGGGACCGCGCTCGTACAGCCTGCGAGCGTTCTTGAAGCTGGTGAGCGCGCCCTCCAGATCGTCCGTATAGGCGGTGATGATTCCCATCCAGGTGTGGGTGCTGGGAGACTCGGGCTCGATCCGCGTCGCCTCCAGCACCTCAGCTAGCGATTTCCCGAGGTAGTTCGTGTAGTCGTACTCGCGACCCTCGTCGAGCGCTTTACGGGCGAGCCTGTAATAGGCCACGCCCAGCTCGAGGCGGACCTCGAAGTCGTTCGGGTAGCGTGCGCGCAGACTCTCGAGGCGCTGCGCTGCGGACTGTGGATCTTCGTCCTGGCGCACGGACGGCCCGACGGCAGCACAAGCCAGCAGCACCCCGAGCAGGATCCAGCGCGCAACAAATCGCATGGGCGGGAAATGTAGGCGCCTGCCGGGTCTTGCGCACCCGCTTGGCACCCAGGGCGGGGTCCGGGTTAGGGACTGCGCTCGCGAGCCCGTCGCAGCAGCGTGCGGGCCCGCTCATCGGAGGGATCGATGCGTAGCACCGCCTCGAAATGGGCGGAGGCTTCGTCGAAACGTCCCTGCTGGTACAGCGTGATCCCCAGGTTCTTATGGGCCTTGGCATCGCTGGGCCGAAGCCGCAACGCCTCCTCGTAGTGCTGGATCGCCTCGGCCACGTGGCCCTGAGCATCCAGAGCCGTGGCCAGGTTGTTGTGGGTCTCGGGGGAGTCCGGCTTCACACGGAGCGCCTCGCGATAGTGCGCAACCGCCTCCTCAAGCCGACCCTGCGTGTACAGGGCCGCCCCCAGGTTGGTGTGGGCGGTCGCATGATCGGGCTTGAGGCTCAGGGCTTCTCGGTAGTGCTCGACGGCCTCGTCCAGCTCTCCCTTGCGAAAGAGCGCGATCCCCAGATTATTGTGCGCTTCGGCCAGACCCGGCCTGAGACGCAGCGCCGCGCGGTAATGCACGATCGACTCATCCACCTCACCCCTGCGGCCGAGGGCGGTTCCCAGAATGCCGTGCGCCATGGGATTCCGCTGCGTCACCTCGAGTGTGTGCTTGAAGAGTGTGACCGTGTCCCGCCAGCGCGCCGTCTGAAACCAGGTGCAGGCAGTCAGGGCGCAGAGAGCGCCCGCAGCCAGCGCCGCCCGGGCGCGTTCGCGCTTGGGCCAACGCGCGCTGAGCTCATGCCCTCCCCAGGCCAGGATGATGAAGACCCCGACGAGCGGTACGTAGGTGTAGCGATCCGCCATGGCCTGGGCACCGACCTGCACGAGCCCGATCACCGGGACCAGGGTGCCCAGGTACCAGCCCCACCCCAGCAGCAGATAGGGGTGGCCGCGCCCCAGCCGAACCACGCCGATGGAGAGCACGACCAGCAGCAGCGCCGATCCCAGCACGGGGCCGAGCGGGATCTCGGCGGGATGCGGGTAGTAGGCAGCGAGTGGGAAGGGCCAGACGGTCTTGAGGAGATAGCTCGCGTAGGCCACGAGAGCGTTCCCCAGCCGCACGTCCAGGGGGAATTTCTGCATGCTGATGATCGCGTCCCCGCTGCCCTGCGCCGCCACCGTCAGGGCACTGACCACGGCCGCGAGGACGAAGAAGGGAAGCTTTTCGAGGCAGAGGCGGCCAAGCGATCGCCGCTCGATTGCAAGCCGCCGCAGCGGCCAGTAGTCAAGCAGAAGCAGTGTGAACGGAAGCGTTACCAGCATGGACTTGGCCATCAGGCCCAGCGCGAATGCGAGTAGTACCGCCAGGTAGCGCCCCAAATTCGGCGACCTCGCGTAACCTGCGTAGAGCCACAGCGCTAGCCACCAGAAAAAGGTACTGAGAACGTCCTTGCGCTCCGACACCCAGGCCACAGACTCGACGTGGAGCGGGTGCAGCGCGAAGAGCGCGGCAACAAGGGCGCTACGCCAGAGCGCGCTCGTCATGCGCAGGAGCGCCAGGAAAAGCAGCACCGAGTTGGCGACATGGAAGGCGAGGTTCGTAAGGTGGTGTCCTCGCGCACTCGAGCCGTAGAGCTCCCCATCGACCAGGTGAGACAGCCAGGTGAGCGGGTGCCAGTTGCTCACCTCCATCGCCGTCAGTGCCCAGCGAACGTCCTGCCAGCTCAGTCCGTCCAGCACGCGGGTGTTCCGAAACACGTAGCGGTCGTCATCAAAGTCGATGAACTCATGGCCGCCAACCTGCCAGTAGACCGCCCCGGTTGCGAGAATCAGGAACCCGATGACCAGCAGGTCATGGCGCTTCTGACGGGAATTACGCAAGCCTGGGAAAGAGCCTCGACGTGACAAGCCGCATCTTTGCGAGGCGAAAGATGGTGGCCGTGCTCAGGCAACCCAGACCGTACTTGACGCTGCGCCCGAAGTTGATCGAGGAGCTCTCACCCAAATAGCGCGTTGGGCAGCTGACCTCCGCGATGGTGTAGCCGAACCAGAGAATCTGCGTGAGCATTTGGTTGTCGAACACAAAGTCGTCGGAGTTCGCCTCGAGCGGGATGCGCTCGAGCAGCTCGCGCGAGAAGGCCCGGTAGCCCGTGTGAAACTCCGACAGCTTTGCACCCAGCATGACGTTGCAGAAGAAGGTCAGGAAACGGTTCGCAACATACCGCCAGAGCGGCATTCCGCCCTTCAGTGCGTAGCCGCCGAGCACCCTGGAGCCGAGCACCGCCGAATACAGACCGCACCCGATCAACGAGACCATGGCAGGGATGAGCTGCGGCGTGTACTGATAATCAGGGTGGACCATGATGATGATGTCGGCCTCTTCCTCCAGCGCCAGCCGATAGCACGTCTTCTGGTTCGCGCCGTAGCCGCGATTCTGGGGGTGCGTGAGAACGCGCGTGTTTGGCAGGGTGTTCGCGATAGCGGTCGTTTCATCATGGCTCGCATCGTCGACCACGATGGTCAGGTCGACGATCCCCTGCGCAAAGACCTCCTCGTGCGTCTTCTCGAGAGTCCGGGCCGCGTTGTACGCCGGCATCACCACGACTACCTTCTGATCCCGAAACATCCCGTCTGATCTTACACAAAGGAAGCCATGCCCGCTGAACCGAACGAGCGGAGACTCTGCCCGATCTGCCACCTGCTCGACACGATGCGCGAGTTTCCCCAAGCGCGGGGTCCTGGGAGGCAACACCCCCTCGTGCGTTGCCGGCGTTGTGACCTGGTCTTCCAGGAACGCGTCGGTACCCCGGAAGACGCGCAACCCGAGCAGCACTCAGCTGATGGCGGATCCCAGAACCGCTTCGCACCCTGGCTCGAGCGTGTGATCCGCCTGTTCCGGCTCTCCCGGGTGCGGCTCGCGATCCGACTCATGCCGACGGGAGGGCGCGTACTGGACATCGGCTGCGGGCGCGGGGTCTACCTGCGCATGCTGAGGGAACGCGGCTACCAGGTACGCGGGACCGAGTACTCCACCGCCACCGTCCCGGCGGACCCGGAGCTACCGATCGATACGGGCGAGGTAGCCCCGGGCCGCTACCCGGATGCTTCCTTCGACCTGATCTCCATCTGGCACGTGCTCGAGCATCTGCCCAGACCCGACGTCACGCTGGAGGCCTGCGCGCAGGCGCTCGAGCCCAGCGGCGCGCTCCTGATCGCCGTACCCAACTACGGCTCCACGCAGGCCCGCCTCGGAGGTGAGTGCTGGTTCCACCTCGATCTTCCCCGCCACATCTTCCACTTCACTCCGCCCACCCTGGAGCGGCTGCTGCGCAACCACGGTTTCGAGATCGAGCGCTGCCAGACCGGTCAATGGGAGATGGACCCCTTCGGCCTCGTGCAGACGGTTCTGAACCGCATGGGCCTGCGCCACAACGGGCTGTTCGATACGCTCCGAAACAACGAGGCCGTCAAGCATGAGCACTCGGGCCTCTATCGCGCCGCCCTGCTCGCGGTCTTTCCTATCGGCATGGCCCTCGCGATCCCGGTGAGCTTGCTGCTCCGTCTCCTAGGGCGCGCGGGCACGCTCATCGTCGTTGCTCGAAGGGCGCAGGTGTAAGCAATGGCGGCACACGGAAGAAGGCGGATCCGGGTTGTAATCGGTCTCGCGGCAGCGAGCCTGAGCGTGGTCGCATGCAGCTCTGAGCCTCCATCACGAGGGCGGGTCCTTCTGGTTGGGATCGATGGTGCGACACTCCGCATCGTCTCCCCGCTTCTGGCAGAGGGTAAGCTACCCCATCTGGCAGAGCTCGCGCGCAGGGGGTATCCGGACCGCTCCGCTCGTCCCGCCCGCTCTTATCGCCGGCGATATGGGCCACGATCGCCACCGGAAAGAGCCGGCATAAACACGGTATTCTGGCTTTCGTACGTCGGGATCAGCAGGGAAGGAAGTGGCTGCTCCAAAGCAGCGATCGGAAGACACACGCGCTATGGAACATCGCTTCGGATGCGGGGCTGACGGTAGGCGTCGTCAACTGGTGGAACACTTTCCCGCCCGAGAAGATTCGCGGGATCATGGTCTCTGACCACGCCTTCCCCGGCCAACTCGAACGTCGGGCGCGCTTATTCAAGGCGGCCGCGGAGACCCAAGGCCACGTGGCTTTCCCGGAACGATGGACCCAGAAGCTTCTCCAGCTCATCGCAAGTGATGAGACGTTGACTACCATAGACGACCGCTTCCTGAATAACGACGACCTCCCCAGGTGGGTGAGGGCAAAAGGCCTATCGAAGGTCTACCACCGGGACCACGTGGTCGTGCGCGTCGCCCTAGCGATCGAACGTGAAATCCAGCCGGATCTGCTCATGGTCTATCTCAAGGGCATCGACGCGTTGTCTCACGTATTTTGGGCGAGTGTCGAGCCGTCAAATCTCTACCCGCCTCAGCTACGCCCTTCGCCGAGCGGACGCAAAGCAGGCGCGAAAACACTGAGGAAATACTACGAATATACAGATGAACTCATTGGAGTACTGATGAGACGCTACGCATCGGATGACCTGGTGATGATCGTCTCGGACCACGGCTTCGAGGCCGGAGTCACGGGTACGACATTACCGGGGATTCACGAATCCGAGAAGGCAATCGACGGCGTCGTCTTCGCTCGGGGCCCCGGCCTCCCGCGCGGCCTCACCGCCGGATTCTTGAAGGTGAGCGATGTCACACCCACGATTCTGGCCTGGCTCGGTCTTCCAGTAGCGGAAGATATGGACGGAGCGCCCGCGCCCTTCTTGAATGTGGAGCGCGTGGAGCGGATCGCGACCTACGATACGCACGCGATCGAGCGTATGGGCGGGGGCTCCTCAGGCGCCGAAGAAGAAATCCTGGAGGAACTGCAAGCGCTCGGGTATATCGAATAGCCGGCGCCGTCAGAAGGTGACGCCGAACGGGCCCCGCAGAGCGAAGCCGAAAACCATTGAGGCGGCGAAGAAGATCCAGGAGGCGCTGGAGAGCCCGAGGAAGGTCGAGCGCGCGCGCGGGTAGTCCAGGTGGATCGCGCGCACGGGAAGGTCACTCGCCAGCAACGTCTCGGCGGGGTAGAGGAGCGCGTTT